>NZ_WQGP01000013.1:0-87270 GCF_013034745.1 Ruegeria lacuscaerulensis
GTTCGGGTGTAGTCGCACCGGTGAAAACGCAGGCTCGGAGAGCGGCGCGTTCACATCACCCCCGCGGGAAGAGCCATGGACAGACTTGACGGACTGGGCCAGTGGTCGCGAGGACAAAAAAAGAGAATTTGACCACCCTGATGGGTCACTTGAGATCGCGGTTACGCGGTGCCTCTGACGGGACGGTCATTAACGATGTTGAAGATCATTCCGTCCAATAGTTCCTCCAGATCGGGGCGTGCTGCCGGACCGTTTGAGATGTCTACAAGCATCAAACTGCCATCTGGTCGGATTGCGAATGTCCCAGGCTCGGCAAACATATCCGAGGTTTCCGCCTCGGACAGGGGTTCAGAGACATACAGGCCCAGATCGCGCATTTGCGGGACTGTAAGCCCATAACATAGATCGAAATTCCATCCGAACTCATCGCGGTCTGCCAAAGCCTTGTCCAGAGAATCGGCCGAGACCACAATGACATTCATCCGATCGGTCCAATCGGCCAGCCGTGCATTTAACTTGTTCAAATAGCGTTTGCAGCGAGGACAATGCCGACCGCGATAGACAAACAACATTGTCCAACGATCGGTTGCTGTGCCAATCGCCCGTGTACCGCCATCCACATGCGCAAAACTGGTCGCAGTAACCTGTTTGCCAACATTTGGTTTTGTCATTTTATTTTCCCCCTCACAATTTGCGCCTTGTCAGATTCACCCCAGCGAAAACGGTGGGCTCCCTGCCCGGTTTTAGGCGCCTTCAAACAGGATTTCCTTCTTTCTGTCGGCATCCTGCCGGCATAAGGCAAAATCGTCTTCATGCAGAAACCCCCGTGGAGCGGGCGCAATTTCGAAATGTCCGAATTCATCCTGGCCTGAAACCAGCGCGACCAGAGTACGCGCGCCATTCTTGTGTTTCATCGACGGTTTGATGAACCGAAGGGCGGCGCCGATCCGGCGATCATTGGTTTGGTTGGGGCCCGAAGCGTGAAACAGATGGCCGTGGTGGATCGAGGCCTGACCAGCGTGCAACGCGGCGGCAACCGTGTCAGCCTCGTCGACATTCACCGCTATCTCCTGTCCGCGCGACAGCAGGTTGTTCTCATCGAAAGTGTCCACATGTGGGACGATACGGTTCTGGTGGCTGCCGGGAACAAACCGCATACAGCCGCTTTGCTCGGACGCCTCTGAGAGAGCCACCCAACATGTGACTTCCTGCGCATCGTCCAAACCCCAATATGTCAGGTCCTGATGCCACGAGACAATTTTGGGCGACCGCGCTTCTTTAACGAATAGGGCGCCGCTCCAGACCATGAGATCGGGGCCCAGAACAGGCGAGACTGCAGCAATCACATTAGGATGGCGCAATAACGCATCAAAAGAGGGTATCAGCCGATCGGGATAGGAATACAGCAGTTTCAGTCGCTGGCTGTCGCCCGAAACTGCGTCTTCGGCCCTTTCGAAGTCGTCGCGCAACCTTTGCGCTTCGCTTGGGGTCAGAATATCCAGCGGCGAAACATATCCGTTCTTTTCATAGTCACCGCGTATGTCGAGAGTTTCGTTTCGCATTGTCATCCTGTTCTGTCTCGGATCACTTGACCAAATATCATTCCTTCAACCAAGTAAATTTGGCCAAAGCGGGTTCCCGCAGGCCGCATTTGCATGGCGTATCCCAAGACACCGGTCGCATTCAGACGGCCGAAACCAGGGCGATCCCAACCACCGCCAGCAACGAGGCCGCCATTGCCAGGTTTATCCGACGGTGCCACGTCTCGCTGATATCCAAACTGCCAAGTTTCGCCCCGGCGCTGAGCCAGATCAGGTGCACGGGCACCCAGATCAGGTTGAATAGGATGATCTTGATCACTGCCTCCCAGATCGGGGCGTCGGGCAAAAAGGCGAACCCGGAAAACAGCGCAGTGCTGACGACATAGGCTTTAGGGTTGATGAATTGCAGCGTCAGCCCGTTCAGAAACCCAAGCGGCGTCGCAGCAGGCGCAAATCCCACACGCGATCCGGCACTTGCGATGCGCCATGCCAGAAACACCAGATAGCTCACCGACGCGATCAGCAACACTGTCCTCAGGAAGGGCACAGCCAAGGCCACAGCGGCAACGCCCGAGATCACCAGCAGCATGTTGATGAACCCGCCCAGCATCAACCCGGCGACAAACGCAAAGCCCGCGCGAAACCCAAAAGCCGACCCGATCCCCGCCGTTGTCAGCACGCCCGGACCGGGCGTGATCAACAGAAAGAACACCGCAATGACGAATTCGATCATGCGCCAGAGTGGCCCGCTATAGGTCCTTGCATTCCGGAACGGGCGTCAATACCGATCCATCCTGCAAGTGTTGCAGCAAATTGTCGACCGTCAGGTCGCCCATGGCGGCGCGGGTTTCAACCGTCGCGCTTCCGGCGTGTGGCAGCAATACGACATTCGGCAGATCGCGTAGCGCTTGCGGCACGTGTGGCTCTTTTTCGAACACGTCCAACCCGGCCCAGCCCAGATCGCCCTGTTGCAGCGCCTCGATCAGGGCCGTTTCGTCCACAACCGAGCCTCGGCTGACGTTAATCAGCGTGCCTGCCGGGCCCAAGGCTTTCAGCACCTCGGCATTGACCAACTTGTTCGTCGCGGGCCCACCCGGCGTGATGCAGATCAAAACGTCCACATGCGCGGCCATATCCACCAAGGAGCCGAAATACTGATAAGGTACATCCTTTTGGCTGCGTGAATGGTAAGAGATTTCGGGCGACCAAGGGGCCAGCTTGTCCGCAATCGCCTGACCGATGCGGCCCAGGCCCAGAATACCGATCTTTTGACGATCAGCCGAACGGGTCAGGGGCGCGTTGCCTTCAGCCTCCCACCGACCAGACCGGACATAGGCATCGTCGCGCACTAGCTCGCGGTAGCAGGACAGCATCAGCAGAACGGCGGTTGTGGCGACCTCGTCATTCAGCACATTGGGGGTGTGGGTTACGACAATACCCAGCTGCGCGGCAGCCTTGGCATCAACCGCGTCGTAGCCGACGCCATAGACGCTGATCGCCTTGAGGTTTGGCAAAGACGTCATCAGATCGGTCGGGATGCCGGCATGCCCGTTTGTGATGACATGTGTGATGACTGCGGCTTCGTATTGATCCAACTGATGAATGTTGAAGGCCGGAGACAGGCGGGATTGCATCCGCTCGGTGATATTTCCGATTTGCAGGAGGTCGGGCATCGTGGCGCACCTTTTTATCTGTAAATGGGCGGGGTTTGCGCCCCGCCGAGAGGTGTCAGTGATTGTCGCGCGGGGTGAATTTGCGGGCGATATCGCGGTAGTTTTCGGCCCCTTTCAGGATCATCCCCCGATCCAGTTGATCCACTTTTTCGCGGAAGATTTCCTGCCACGGTGACTGATGGGGTGGCATTTCATAGCCGCCATTGGCCTCTAGCGCGCGGGCGCGTTCGTGCAGCTCGTCCAGCGGCACCAGCATGTCGGCCGTGCCTTTGCCCAAGTTAATGCGCACACGGTCGCCGTTCTGGACCAGAGCCAAGCCCCCACCTGCCGCCGCTTCGGGCGCCGCGTTCAGGATCGAGGGGCTACCCGAAGTGCCCGATTGCCGCCCGTCACCGATGCAAGGAAGCGCTTCGATACCCTGCTTCAACAGGTAGGACGGCGGTCGCATGTTCACCACCTCGGCCGCGCCCGGATATCCCTTGGGGCCAGCCCCGCGCATGATCAGGATACAATTGGCATCGATATTCTCGGATGGATCGTCAATGCGGTGGTGGAAATCCTCGGGGCCATCAAAGACGACCGCGCGCCCTTCGAACGCGTTGGGGTCGTCGGGGTTCGACAGATACGCCTTGTGAAAGGCGGGCGAAATGACCGAGGTCTTCATGATCGCACTCTCGAACAAATTGCCCGACAGGTTGATGAACCCGGCCTGTTCCTTGATCGGAGCGCTGACCGGCTTGATGACGTCATCGTTCAACGACCGGCGTGCCTCGCAGTTTTCGCCCATCGTCTTGCCATTGGCCGTCACCGCATTGGGGTGCGGCAGCATGTCGGCGGCGATCAATTCACCAATGACGGCGGGAACACCGCCCGCATGTTGGTAGTCTTCGCCCAGATACTCACCTGCTGGCTGAAGGTTGACCAGCAGAGGCACGTCATGGCCCAAATTCTGCCAGTCGTCATTGTCCAGCGGCACACCCAAATGGCGGGCAACCGCGTTCAGGTGGATCGGAGCGTTAGTCGAGCCGCCGATGGCCGAGTTCACGACGATGGCGTTTTCAAAGGCTTCGCGGGTCATGACATCGCTGGGGCGTAGATCCTCCCATACCATTTCGACGATCCGACGCCCGGTTTCATAGCTGATCTGGCCACGTTCACGATAAGGGGCCGGGATGGCTGCTGATCCGGGCAATTGCATCCCCAGCGCCTCGGCCAATGAGTTCATCGTCGTCGCGGTGCCCATGGTGTTGCAATAGCCAACGGACGGGGCGGCGGCGGCGGCGATATCCATGAACTCATCGGTGTCGATATTGCCCGCCGCCAAGTCTTCGCGCGCGGACCAGATCACGGTGCCGGATCCGGCGCGCTTGCCCTTCCACCAACCGTTCAGCATCGGGCCGACCGACAGGGCGATGGCGGGAATGTTCACCGTTGCGGCCGCCATCAACAGCGCCGGGGTGGTCTTGTCACAGCCGATATTCAGAACCACTCCATCCAGCGGGTAGCCATAGAGGCTCTCGACCAGCGACAGATAGGCGAGATTGCGATCCAGCGAGGCCGTGGGCCGCTTGCCCGTTTCTTGAATCGGGTGAACAGGGATTTCGATGCAGGTGCCGCCGGCCGCAATGATGCCGTCGCGGACACGTTTAGACAGCTCAATGTGATGGCGGTTACAGGGGCTCAGGTCACTGCCGGTCTGGGCGATCCCGATGATGGGCTTGCCGGATTGAAGCTCTTCCCGCGTTAGGCCGTAATTCAGGTACCGCTCAAGATACAGCGCTGTCATCTCGAGGTTTTCGGAGTTCATGAACCATTTGCGCGATCGCAGGTCTTCTTTGTTTATCTTTTTTGTCATCGGCCGAATTCCCTGTCCTTTAGATCGGTTTGGTTTGTGGTCATTGCGATTTCTGCGCGCAAAATACCGCAAACCGAATTGCGTGCCCGGTGCCAGCGCTTTCGCAGCTAGCACTATCGGGTTGGTTTGATTTGAACCCTTTTCGAAACTTTCCATGATTTCGAGATTATGAAGACGAATCGAAAGTGGATTTTCAATCTTAATAGTGCCAAAAAGACCTCAAAGTAAGAATTATTAGCGCTATCATTTGCCGCGCCGGGAAATGTGACAATAGAGCGCCGGGCAGGCGCTCCAAAAGGAACTGGCGAATGAAGCAAGGATCAATCGCGTCCCAGCTTGGGGTCAGGGTGCTGGGCTCTATTCGTCAGGCAATCTGGAACAGCTGACCGGAATGGTGCGGCCCTTGGAGGAAAACTAATTGTTTCTGGTAGATTCGGCGGCCCAGACCGTCACCGGGAAAAGTGCAAAAATCGTCGCGTGCTCTGATCACCGTGCGGCTGTTTTGACAACTTGATTGAAGAAAAGGATGAGGCCGCATTGGATCACGTGGCTTTGTCTAAGAAACTAAAGCAACGGAACGGGGGGGTATCACGTGAAAAAGATACTGATCATAGGTGGCGGCGGAATGTTGGGCCAGAAACTGGCGCAGCGCATCCGGACCGAGCAGGTTTTTGGCTCTGACGTCGAACTTACGCTGTTCGATCAATCCTTTCCGCCCAACGGGGTCGTTGGCACGCAGATAGCAGGCGATATTGCTGCGATGGGCACAGCACAGGATTTGGCGGCCCGTCGGCCTGATTTGGTGTTTCACCTCGCAGCTATTGTGTCAGGTCAGGCGGAAACGGATTTCGCCTTGGGTTGGGATGTCAATCTGATGGCCACATGGGCGCTACTGAACGCTCTGAAAGTTGAACATGACGCATCTGAAGGGGAATACCGGCCCAGGTTTGTATTTGCCTCTTCCATCGCCGTATTTGGGGCGCCCTTCCCGGACAAGATCGACGACGAATTCCTGTCGGCACCTTTGACCAGCTATGGCGCGCAGAAAGCGGCGTCCGAGTTGTTGATTACGGATTTCAGCCGCAAAGGTTATATCGACGGCCTGTCGCTGCGCCTGCCGACCCTGTGCGTGCGCCCCGGCAAGGCCAATGCTGCGGCCTCATCGTTCTTCTCGGGCATTATCCGTGAGCCGCTGAACGGTGCCGAGGCGATCCTGCCGGTCGCCGATACCGTTCGCCACTGGCACGCCAGCCCTCGGTCAGCGGCCCAGTTCCTGACCCATGCTGCCGATCTGGAAATCCGACTTTTGCAGGGCCGCCATGCGCTGAATATGCCCGGCATCAGTTGCACGGTCGCCGAACAGATCGAGGCGCTGCGCAATGTGGCAGGGCAGGAGGCCGTGGACAGGATCAAACACGTGCCGGACCCGGCCATCGAAGCCATTGTCAAGAACTGGCCACGCGATTTTCAAACCGACCGCGCGCTGAATCTTGGTTTCAGGGCCGAATCCAGTTTTGAAGAGATCATCCGAATTTATCTGGAAGATGACCTGAATTTCTAAGCGTCCAGCGTTTCGCCGGTCAGGTGCCGTTTCAGGTGGTCGTGTATTTTCTGTTGGGTCAGCTTCGGGTCGCCTGAAAGCGCAGCCTCAAGAATATTGGCGTGATGTTCGATATTCATCGAAATGAATTCGAACCGGCGATCCGCGACCATCAATTGTTGCCGGAATTGCGCATAGACGCGTCCATGCATTTGTTTCAGCGTCTCTGATCCGCAGGCTGAAATCAGAGTTTCATGAAACTCTTTCTCGGCGGCGAACCAGATATCGATCAGGTCACTCGGATCGTCTTTGTCGCGGATGCGCCTTTCGATGTGACTTAGTTTGTGATGAGCTGCGGTTAGGCGTGCCTCCCAATCGACGCCGCCGTTTTGGATCGACAATGCGGTTCCCTCTGCTTCCAGCAGAATGCGGACATGGGTCAGTTCGGTCAACTTCTGGGGCGCGCGTTGCGGCACGCGGAACCCGCGTTGTTCCTGAAAATCTGCAAGGCCCACAGCGGCAAGCCGGAACAGGGCTTCACGTACCGAACTGGCTGAGCACTTGTATTCTTTCCGCAAGTCTTCCGCCCGAAGCTTGGCCCCGTGTTCGAATCCGTTCGAGATCAGCCGCATCTTAAGATCTTGATAAATATCGACTTCAGCGGTCATCGAAAGAGTTGTCCTGAACGTTACCCTTCGCTCTTCCTATCCCTAATTTCGTTTTTGAGCAATAATCTCGAAATTACGCTCAATTTCACATTTTACTTGTCGCATGCGATTCGGCGTCCTAACGTCAGGCAGCGTCGTTCAAGAGAGGGCTTAGAAACCTTCAGCACGCCACGCTCAACGTCTGGGAGGACAATATGAAATTATTGACGACCGCGGCCGCTGTGGCCGTAGCCACGACCATGGCCGCGACATTCGCCGCTGCCGAAACCACAAAACTGCGCATTCAAACCCATTTCTCGCCGGAACAGCTGTCGGGCAAGATGGCGGCCAAGTTCATCGAGGACATCACCGAAATGTCCAACGGTGAGATCGAGGTCGAGATGTTCTATTCCTCGTCCGTCGTCAAATCGGTCGAGACATTCGACGCCGCCGCAACGGGCATTCTGGATTGCGATATGACGGGCGGCGGCTATCAGACCGGTAAGAACCCCGCATTCCAATTCGCAGGCGATCTGCTGGGTGGCTATCAGAACCCCTATCAGCAGATGGCATGGCTGCTGCATGGCGGTGGCCGCGATGCGCTGAATGAGCTGTATAACGGCTATGACATGGAATTCGTCGGCTGGTGGATTCCGGGACCGGAATCGCTGTCCTCGACCAAACCGATCGCAACGGTCGAAGACTTCAAGGATTGGAAATTCCGTTCGCCTCCGGGTCTGGCCACGAAAGTGTTCGCCGAGCTGGGTGCCTCGCCCATCGTGATGGACTTTAACGAGATCTTCACGGCGCTGGAAACCGGCATCATCGACGGTGCCGACGCGGCGAACCTGACCAACAACGTGGGTCTGGGTCTGTATGAGATCGCGGGTCACACCAACTTCCCGGGCTTCCACTCGATGCCAGCGGATCACCTGGCCTGCCGCAAGGATGTCTGGGAATCCATGCCCGCGCATCATCGCAAGATCATCGAGGTCGCGATGGACAGCCTGGCCCTGCACAACGCCACGATCAACGAGGTGCAGAACGCGCAAACCGCTAAAGACCTGCGCGCCCAGGGTATCCAGCTGTATGAATGGACCCCGGAAGATCTGGCCGCTTACCGCGATGCCGTTCAGGTTGGCTGGACCGAGTTCGCCACCACGCCCGAAGCCAAGGCGCTGTTGGAAAGCCACATTGCGTTCCTGAAAGACATGGGTGCGATGAAATAATCGGCGTCATGCTGAGACGATCCTTCGGAAAGGCTGCGATCCGTGGCCTTTCCGGACCTTTCTCAGGGACGTATGTCGAATGAAAATCACCAAGATCATTAGTCACGTCCTGCGCTACGACATGCCCGAGGTTTTGGGCTATTCGCAGCAATATTACGACAAGCGCAGCGCGCATCTGGTCGAAGTTCAGACCGACGAAGGCGTTACCGGATGGGGTGAGTGTTTCGGCCCCGGTACGGTCGCTCTTGCCAACAAAACCATTGTCGAACAGGTGATCCAGCCCATGGTGCTGGGATCGGATCCGATGGACCGCGACGTGATCTGGCACAAGGTCTACAACCTTCTGCGAGATCATGGGCAGGGTGGCATGCCCCTTCAGGCCCTTTCGGGTGTGGATATCGCTCTTTGGGATATCGCTGGCAAAGTGGCGGGCCTGCCGCTGCACAAGCTGATTGGTGGTGCGCATCGCAGCTCGGTCCCCTGTTATGGCTACGGTATGATGCTGCGCGATGAACCCGTCGATGATCTGGCGCGCCGCTTTACGGACGAGGCCGCCGCGATCAAAGAGATGGGCTTTGTCGCCACCAAGATGAAAACCGGCTTTGGCCCCGAACCAGACGTCAAGCTATGTCAGGCCGTGCGGCGCGGTGTCGGCGACGATTTCCGGTTCATGGTCGATGCCAACCACGCCTATACCACGTCGGATGCGTTCTATGTGGGACGCGCTCTGGACGAGCTTGGAGCCTATTGGTTTGAAGAGCCTGTCGCGCCCGAGGATACCGACGGATACCGCGAGTTGCGCAAAGGGCTGAAAACCAACATCGCTGGGGGCGAGGCGGTGTTCAATCGGTGGTCGTGGCGCACTCTGCTGGAAAGCCGTGGCTTGGATATCGCCCAGCCCGAGGTTTGCGCCTTGGGTGGCGTATCCGAGTATCTGCGGATTCTGGCCTTGTGCCACGCCCATTTCACTCCGGTCGTCAATCACGTCTGGGGCAGCGCAATTGCCGTTTCCACAAACCTGCATCTGCTGGCGGCAATGCCTCCGATGCCGGGCGGCCTGCACCCGTGGGAGCCGATGCTGGAGTTTGACACCACGGACAACAAATTCCGGGACGATCTGCTGACCGTTCCTTTGGACATTCAGGGTCAGGTCAAAGCTAACGCAGGCCGTGTCGCGGTTCCGACCGGGCCGGGCATCGGCGTCGAGCCCGACCGCGACTTCATAGATCACTTCCGGGCCAGAACATAACGACAGGGGGCAGGAAATGCAGAAATCCACGGGTGGAATTATTGAATGGCTGATACCCTTGGCCTTTGTCGGAACGGCCAGTTGGCTGGTCTGGCACCTGCCTGCCTTTCTGCTGGATTGGCTGCCCTACACTTCGGAATCCCTCAAATCCCAGGTGCAGGAGATTTACCTGCGCGCCGACATCACGCCAAATGCCGCTGGCATCTTCGGCGGACATATCGACATTTTTGACATGCTCGCGCTGATCCTGACTCCGATACTTGCGGTGATCGGTGCCCGAACCGTGCGCCCGGCTGCAATGGAGTATGGCGGGCTCAGCGCCATCGACCGATTTGCCCTGTTCATCGGGCGCGTCACCATGATGATGATCGCCATCATGACCATTGTGATGCTTTACGAGGTCTTCCTGCGTTACATTCTGGAAAAACCCACCGAATGGGCCAACGAGATGACCCTGTGGTTCGCCAGCTTCGTCTTCCTGATGTCTGGCTACTACGGGATGCAGCAGCGCAGCCACATCCGCATTTTCCTGCTATACGACGCCGTGCCACGATGGCTGCAACGGGTGTTCGACACGATCTCGACCGTTCTGATCGTCCTCTTCGCCTTCTTCCTTGTCTATGGCAGCTACAAACAGGTCTTCGTCAACAAGTTGTATAAATGGGAGCTGTTCGGCTCGGCCTTTAACCCGCCGATCCCGGCGACCCTGCAACCGATGGTGCTGATCGTCATTACGCTGGTGGCGTTTCAGGCGGTCGTGAACCTGATCTCGGATTGGAACAAGGAACCCGAGATTCACACTGACGAACCTGATGAAGAAGAGATTGAAATGCTGAAAAAAGCAGTGGGGCAAGACTGATGGATATTGGAACAATCTCACTGATCCTGATGGTCGCACTTATCGTCTTGCTGGCCATCGGGATGCCGCTGGGTCTGGCCTCGGCCTCGCTGGCGGTTCTTGTATTGGTGCTGAAATTCGAGCCCAACCTGCTGCTCAACCCATTTTCCTTTGGCGACGGGCTGCTGACCGGCAGGCCGGGGACGGGGCCGCTCTATATTCTGGCACAGAAAATATACGGGCTCTTAACGGATTACGTACTCATATCCGTGCCCTTGTTCATCTTCATGGCCTCTCTGCTGGAACGCTCGGGGATCGCCAAGGACATGTATTCCTCGCTCAATATCTGGTTGTCGCGGACGCGGGGCGGGATTGCTATCGTCACCTCGATCATGGCGGTGATCATGGCGGCGATGTCGGGGATTATCGGGGGTGAGGTCGTTCTGCTGGGCCTGATCGCCCTGCCGCAGATGTTGCGGCTGGGGTATAACCAGAACCTCGCCATCGGTGTGATCTGTGCGTCGGGCTCGTTGGGGACGATGATCCCGCCGTCAATCGTGTTGATCATCTATGGTCTGATCACCGAAACCTCGATCAAGTCGCTGTTCACCGCGTCCTTCATCCCCGGCTTCATGCTGGCGTCGATGATCATCCTCTACATCATCATCCGCACCCGGCTGAAACCCGATGATGCCCCCTTGCCTGAACCCGACCCGAACGACCCCGAGCCGACCGAAAAGCGCAAGCTGTTCGCCGCGTTCATGTGTATCGTCGTTGCCGGATTTTCCACCGTTCTGTTCATCCGGGCCGCGTTCTTCGAACTGTCAGGATCGAATGCCGCCAGTCAGGGTGAGCCCGCGCGGTTCGGGACGGCGGATTACCTGCCCTGGTTCGCAGGCATAACCATTGTTGCGCTGCTGCTGATCTTCTTCGTCTTCGGCAAAGAGCGCGCGCGCGTTGGCTGGCATATGGGCAAAGGGCTGGTCGCACCGATGGTTGTGATCGGCGTGGTTCTGGGTTCGATCTACGGCGGCATCACCGGTATCACCGAGGCTGCCGGAATGGGCGCGTTCGCTGTTCTGATCATCGCCATCCTGCGCGGAGAAGGCTCGTTCGAGCTGGTCTGGGACAGTCTTATGCGCACTCTGAAATCCACCGGTACGATCATCTGGGTCACGATTGGTGCCGCATCGCTGGCGGGGGCCTATACCATCGCGGGCGGACCGCAATATGTGGCTGATCTGATCGTGGGTCAGGAATTGCCACCGATGCTGGTCATTCTGGTGATGATGCTGATCCTGCTGTTCATGGGCGCGTTCATGGATTGGGTCGGGATCGTCTTGCTGATCATCCCGGTCTTCCTGCCCATCGTGCTGCGCCTGCCCATCGAAGAGATCGGCCTGATCGGCCAGCTGCAGCCAAATCACGTAGCGATCTGGTTCGGCGTGGTGTTCTGTATGAACATGCAGGTCAGCTTCCTGTCGCCGCCCTTTGGACCGGCCGCGTTCTATCTGAAATCGGTGGCCCCGCCGCATATCAGCCTGACTGATATCTTCCGCGGCTTCCTGCCCTTTATCGGCATCCAGATTCTGGCGCTTTCGGTGCTGCTGATCTGGCCCAATATCATCGCAATCCTGTTGTGAGGATCGACCCATGCTGACGCAAGAGCAAATCTCACGTTTTGAAACCGATGGCTATCTGGTCGTGCCAGACGTTATTCCGCCTGACATTCTGAACCGGGTGGTCGACGAATACTCGACCCTGCTGGATGGGCTTTATGCGGACTGGTTCGCGCAAGGTCTGGTGCCCAGCCCCGAGGGTCTGGATTTCTGGGGCAAGCTGCTGGCCGCTTACGAGGCCCGGTGCGACTATTTCCAGCCCATGGATATTTCTCTGCCCGGCGACCGGATCATGGCCGATACGCCTTTTCACATCGGACCCGCCGTGTTCGAGATGATGACCGCCAAGCCGCTTTTGGACGTGGTCGAGCAACTGATCGGCTCGGAACTGACCAGCAACCCCATTCAGCACGTGCGCCTGAAACCTCCGGCGCGGAAGCTGGCAAATGATGAAATCCGCGCGCATATTACTGCAACGGACTGGCATCAGGACCGGGCTGTTGCGCTGGAGGATGCGGACCAGACCGACATGGTCACTGTTTGGATCGCGGTGAACGATGCGACGGTCGAAAACGGCTGTTTGCAAGTGCAGGCCAAAGCCCCGGATCAGGACATCCTGCCCCATTGCGCGCGCACCCAGACCGGGATCGCGGACGGGTTTGTGGATGAGACGACCGCTGTCCCCCTGCCGGTCACAGCCGGAGGCATCGTCCTGTTTCACCCTCTGACCCCGCATGCCTCGCTGGTCAACACCACGGATCAATTCCGCTGGTCCTTCGACATACGCTACAGCGCGACGGGGCAACCCACAGGGCGCGGGCATTTCCCGGATTTCGTGGCCCGATCCCGCGTCAACCCTGACCGCGAATTGCACGACTGGCGTGTCTGTCGCTCGAACTGGGAGGCCGCCCGCGCGCGTCTGGCCACCCAGCCGCATATCGACATTCATCGGTGGGACTCGACCTCTCCGTTCTGCGCATGAGGGAAACCGGACATGACATCTGTTCTGGCAGATAACGGCTCCACGCCGTGCGCAACAGGAGCAGCGCAGTGAAACGTATCCTCGTCGTTGGCGGCGGGCTGATCGGCATTCGCCATATCCAAGCCGTTAAGCAACATCCGGGCTGTCATCTTGTGGGGCTTGCTGACCCGGACATGTCGATCCGTGTGGACGCAACCCGGTTCGCCAGTATGGATGACATTCAGGACGATGTGGACGGCGTCATCATCGCCACCCCAACGCATCTGCACGCCGCGCATGGCATGGCGGCGGCAGCACGCGGATGGCATATGCTAATCGAAAAACCCGTTGCCGGCACCGTGGCCGAGGCGCAGGCGCTGGCCCGTGCCCTTGAACAGGCTCAGGTCCGCAGTCTGGTCGGCCACCATCGCCGCTATCACCAAGTCCTTCAACATCTTAAGGCCAAGATCGCCGAGGGCGTCATCGGGCGGGTCATCAATGTCTCGCTTTTATGGGCGATGCGAAAGCCGGACGCTTATTTCGAACAGAACTGGCGCACCTCGGGCGGCAGCCCGGTGATGATCAATCTTGTCCACGACATCGACGTTTTACGCTTTGTCATCGGCGAGATTAGCGAGATTGCCGCCTTGCGAGGCGCTTCACTGCGCGGGACGGACAGGATTGAAAGCGGCGCGGTGGCGCTTGCGTTTGAAAACGGGGCGACGGGAACCATCAGCTTCGCCGATACCGCGCCCAGCCCCTGGGGGTTTGAGGCCGGGATCGGCGAGAATCCCAATATCGGCACCACCCATCAGGACATGATGTGGATCACCGGCACAAGAGGGGCCATCAGTTTCCCGTCGCTGACTCTGTGGCAGGGCAAGGATTGGGGCACCCCGTCAGAGCGCGTGGAGTTCGACAAACCGGCCCAAAGCTGCGTGCCGCTGGACGCGCAGTTGGATCATTTTCTCGACGTGATGGACGGGGTCGCTCCGCTGATTGATGTGGCCGACGCCGCGCGTACCCTTGCTGTCGCCACCCGGATTGAAGAGGCGTTGGCGAAACAGAGTGCGGGCTTGCCGGTGCGGGCCTGAACACGCGCTCGCAAAGGATGGGCGCAGAGACACTTAAGACGAATTGATGGAAAGGAATTCGCATGAGCAAACCTTCTGTTGGATTTATTGGCCTCGGGCTGATGGGCGGGGCCATGGTCAACCGGTTGCTGGCCATGGGCTATGCGGTCACGGTTCTGGGCAACCGCGATCGCACCCATCTGGATGCTGCGATCGCCCGCGGCGCGGTTGAGGCACAAAACGCAAAAGATCTGGCTGCTGCCAGTGACATCGTGATGCTGTGCATGGGCACTTCGGATCAGGTCGAGGCGCGGATGCGCGGGGAAAACGGCGTGATTGCGGGTTTGAAGCCCGGCGGCATTGTGGTGGACTTTGGCACCTCGCTGCCCGGCAGCACGCGGACCCTCGCGGATGAGGTCTCTGCCGCCGGGGGCAGCTATCTGGACGCACCGCTGGGGCGCACGCCCTCACACGCGCTGGAGGGCAAGCTGAACATCATGGCTTCGGGGGATCAGGCCGCTTTCGACACCGCAAAACCTGTGCTCGAAGATCTGGGTGAGAACGTGTTCCACCTTGGAGCCGTCGGCTCGGGGCACACGATCAAGCTGATCAACAACTTCTTCGGCATGACCGTGGCCAATGCCATGGCCGAGGCTTTCGCCATGGCCGATGTGGCTGGGGTGGATCGCAAGCAGTTGTACGATGTGATGGCTGCGGGGCCACTGCATTCGGGGATGATGGATTTCGTCACCGCCTACGGCGTTAATCAGGACCCGAACCAACTGGCCTTTGCGATTAAGAACGCTGCTAAGGATATCGGGTATTACGACCAAATGGCGCGCGATGCGGGTGTCAGTAGTGTGATGTCACAGGGCACCTTGGCCGCGTTGAACGATGCGCGCGACACTGGTCAGGCGGACGATATGGTCAGCCAGATGGTCGACTATTACGTCAACCGGTTCAAACCCTAGGCGATGGCCGTCGCCGCCCGATCGACCGCAGATTTGCCGCGTCTGGGCATCGTGTTGATGCTTCTGGCGTGGCTGCTGTTTTCCTTTGTCGATTTGGGGGCGAAATGGCTGGCCGTCGCCGGATTTCCGGCCTTTCAACTGGCGTTCATGCGCTATGCGGGCCATTTTGTGATCTCGCTGGGTGTCATCGCAAAGGGGGGCTTCCAGCCCAGCCGGTTTCATACCGATCATCCGTGGCAACTGATCAGCCGGGCTCTGCTGCTGATTTCGGCCACGGTGTTCAACTTCTACGCCCTTCGGTTCCTGCCGCTGACAGCGGTGTCTGCGATCATGTTCTCAAGCCCGGTGATTGTGTGTTTCCTGTCGGTCTTTGTCCTGAAGGAAACCGTAGGGCCGTGGCGGTGGTTTGCCATCCTTCTGGGCTTTGTTGGCGTATTGGTGATCGTCCGCCCTTTTGGCGCGGTGTTCCACCCCACCATGTTACTGATCGTCTACAACGCGACGGCCCTGGCGCTGTATTCGATCATGACCCGGCGGCTGTCCGGGGTCGTGTCGGTTGATACGATGCAGTTCTATCTGGGCCTCACCGGAACAGTTGTCCTGTTGCCCTTTGCGGTGTGGTTCTGGATGCAGCCCGAAAACCTGTGGAGCATGATCGTGCTGATCGGACTGGGCGTCTTCGGATGGGGCGGCCACCAATTGCTGACAAACGCGCATCGCTTTGGCACCGCCAACCAGTTAATGCCCTTTACCTATTCCTTCCTGATCTACATGGCGATCTGGGGTTATCTGTTCTTCGAAACCGTGCCGGACGCCAGCACGCTGACGGGGGCTGCGCTGATCATGGGCGCCGGGCTGATCATCTGGAAACGGGAGAAGCGATAGCGGCCCTTATCCCCGCACCGCAGCCAACACATCTTGCGCCCCTATGATCTGCAACAGCGCTTTGTCCGGCTCATCCTGCTGGGTCGCCCGCGCGATGTCTGCTGCCAAGGGATCGTTCAACGCGCGTCCTTTGGCGGTCTCTGACACACAATAGGCAATCCACGCCCGCACCCCTTCGGCAACCGCTTTTGATCCGGTCTCGCGCAGGGTGGGGATGAACCTGTAAGGCAGTTTCTGGCTGCCATCCATGGCGATCTGATCCAATCGGTGGGCGAGTTCGGGGTTCTCGAACCGGGCAATCAAGGCGGCGGCATAGTTTGGGACCTGATCCTGTACCTCGTCTGGCAGCGTTCTTCCGGCATCGGCCATCAAATCCTGTACAAGCGGACGCAGAACAGGGTCGCGGATCGCCTCATGCACATAGGTTAGCTCACGTCCCAACCCCGCGTAGGCCAGCAGCGAATGCGCACCGTTCAGCATTCGCAATTTGCGCAATTCGTGCGGAGCGACGTCCTTGACGAATTGCACGCCCGGCCAGTCGGGGCGCGGGCCTGCGAAGTTGTCTTCGATCACCCATTCCGAGAACGCTTCGGTCGGGACGGCCATGGGATCGCCGCTGATGGCGCGCACCGCATCCGTGGTCGCCGGAGTGATCCGGTCAACCATCGCGTTTGGAAAGCTCAGCCTGTCCCAGTTCAGATCCAGCCCTGCGGCCGCGGCGAAATCAGCAACGGCCGTTTTCAGGGCGTCGCCGTTGCCCACCCGATTGTCACAACTCAGCACCGATACCGGGCTATTGCGCCCCGCAAGCCCGAAGGCCAGAAATCCGATCAGGGTCGACGGGCCTTGCCCTGTAAGATCAGAGGCGATGGCCGGATCGTCCAACTGCAACCGACCTGCGCTGTCCAGATGATAGCCCTTCTCGGTCACTGTGGCCGAGATGATATCTGCCTCAGCCATGGCCTGGAAAATCGCGTCTCGGTCATCGGGTAGGGTCAGAACATCGCGCAGAACCCGGATGCGCCGGACACCTTGACCCTGCACGCACAGGTCATAGTCAAACCCTTGCTGCGCCAACCCGTCCCGGATCGCTGTAGACCGCAAGCTGACTCCGACCAAATCCCAGCCCTGCGCCTGATCGGTGTAGTCCAGCAAATGCGCACGAGCGAAGTTGCCGAGGCCGAAATGCAGTATCAGCCCCATACTATAGCTCCAGCCCGTAGACCTGCCGCGCGAGATCAGTGGTCAAAAGTTGCGCCAGCCGTTTGGCGTCGACCATCCCGAAATATCCACGCTCGATTTGCTGGGACAGATGCAGCGCCACGCCGCGCCGCCACATGTCGTGGCGCGCCGGGATCGACAGAAAGGCGCGGGTGTCGTCGTTGAACCCGGCCAAATTGAAGTAACCTGCCGTTTCCACCACCTGATCGAAATAGCGCGCGATCCCCGCAGGGCTGTCATGGAACCACCACGGCGGGCCAATGCGCAGACAGGGCCAGTGACCCGCCATCGGGGCGAGCTCTCGGGCATAGGTGCCTTCGTCCAGTGTGAACAGGATTATGCGGAGCTTTGGCGAATTGCCAACACGGTTCAGCAGCGCGTCCAGTCCATGCACCCAATCCATCGCGATGGGAATGTCTGCCCCTTTGTCACGCCCGAAGCCCTGCATCACAGCGCGGTTGGTGTTGCGTCTGCTGCCCGCGTGGATTTGCATGGTCAGCCCATCCTCGACCGACATCTGCGCCATTTCGATCAGCATATGACCATAGAACCGCCGTGCATCCTCAGCGCTGCCTGCGCCCTGCCGCAACCGTTGATAGATCGGGTAGGGATCGTCCAGCCATTCGGTCTGCACTTTCTCGATCCCGTGGTCGGTGGCCGTGCAACCCAGTTCGATGAACGTGGCACGCCGCTGGCGCAGGGCTTCAATATAACCGCTGAAGCTACCGACATCACAACCGGTCATCGCACCCAGTGCAGTCAGGTTCTGGACGAAATCCGGGTCCGCTCCATCCAGAACCCCGTCGGGGCGGAAAGTTGGAACAACGCGCCCGCTCCAACCGCTGTCGCGGATCGCCTTGTGATGAGCCAGATCATCCAGAACCGAGTCCGTGGTGGCTAGAACCTCGATCCCGAACCGTTGGAAGAGCGCCCTTGGCCGGAACGCGGGCTGCACCAGACGGTCGGCAATCTGATCATAGATCGCATCGGCGGTGTCCGGCGACAGATCTTGAGAAATCCCCAGAGTTTCGCGCAGAACATAGCTGATCCAGATCCGCGACGGCGTGCCCAGAAACAGGACCCAATGGGCGGCGAAGGTGCGAAACACCTGACGCGGATCCGCATCGCGTCCCGCAGGGCCCACCCCCAGTTGCTCTAGCGGAACGCCTTGGGAATAGAGCATGCGGAACACATAGTGATCGGGCACCACCAGCAGCTCGGCCGGGTTGGGAAAGGCTGCATCCTGCGCGAACCAGCTTGGGTCGCAATGACCGTGCGGGGACACTATAGGCAGGTCTTTGATGCCCAGATACAGGTCTTCTGCCATGCCCTTTAAATTGCCTGTCAATTTCCCCTCCGTGCTTTGCCCAAGGAACAGTTAACACATTTTTTACGGCTTGCATCTTTCGGGTACAAAGCCTCAGACTGATCCCAGGAACCGGGGGGAAGAATGAACATTGCGCTGATTGGTTTGGGGATGGTTGCGGGCACCCATGTTGCTGCGATCTCCGCATCGGACTGCGGCCTGAAACTGGCTGGCGTTCTGGGTCGCGACCCTGGAAAAACCGCGCAATTTGCGAACCGGCATGGCACGCGGGCCTATGCATCGGTTCAGGAGATCGCCAATGATCCATCCGTCGATTTCGCAATCATCGCCACCCCACCGGACCAGCGCTTGTCACTTGTGCAAACCCTTGTAGCGGCAGGTAGACCTATTCTCATGGAAAAGCCGGTTGAGCGGGATTTACAAGCCGCCACCCGGATCGTCGAACTGTGCGAAACTGCCGGGGTGCCGCTGGGCATCGTGTTTCAACACCGCGCACGAGCGGCCTCGGCTGCGCTGAAGGCGGCCTTGGAGGCAGGCGAGCTGGGCTCAATCGCGACGGTCGATATCTGTGTGCCGTGGTGGCGTGACCAAAGCTACTATGACGCGCCGGGGCGCGGCACCTATGCGCGCGATGGCGGTGGTGTGATGATCTCGCAGGCGATCCATACGCTGGATCTGGCCATATGGCTGCTGGGGCCGATCACCTCGGTTCAGGCCATGATGCGGCAGACGCCTCTGCATGATCTGGAGGCCGAGGATTGGGCCGGTGCTTTGTTCGAAACTGAAAGCGGTGCCATCGGCAATTTGATGGCCACCACCGCCGCATTTCCGGGCATGGCCGAGACCATCACGATCCAAGGCACCCGCGCCAAGGCGCATCTGGGCGCAGGCGTGTTGACGATCACCGCGATGGATGGAACTCAGACAACCTTCGGCGAAACGGCAACGACCGGGGGTGGCGCCGATCCGATGGCCTTTACCCATGAATGGCACCAATCGGTGATTGAAGATTTTGCCGAGGCTATCCGTACGGGACGCCCGCCTATGGCCACGGGCCGCAGCGCGCTTTTGACCCATGCGGTCATTGATGCGATGCAAATCGCCAGCGAAACCGGCCTGAAAACGAGAGTATCCGCATGAGCCTGACCTGCGTCGCCCTTGGGCTGGATCACCGCCATATCTATGGCATGACTGAAAACATGCGCAAAGCGGGGGTTGTCTGTGTCGGCTATTGGACGGAGGGCGACCCCGTCACTCTGCCCGGTTATGTGAAACGGTTCCCCGACATCCCCCGGTTTGACCGCCTGGAGGACGCGCTTGGCTGGGGTGCCGATCTGGCCCTGGTCTCGGCCGTTCCGGCAGACCGCGCGGCGCTGACGGTCAAGGCCATGCAAAACGGCATGGATGTTATGACCGACAAGCCCGGGTGTACATCCTTCGAACAGTTGGATCAGATAAAAGGGGCCGTGGCCGAGACCGGGCGCATCTGGTCGGTCAATTTCTCGGAACGGTTCGAAACCGCCGTTAGCACCCGCGCCAGCGAGTTGGTTTCGGCAGGGGCTATCGGGCGGGTCGTGCAGACCATCGGGTTGGGCCCGCACCGCCTGAACAAACCCACCCGACCGGACTGGTTCTTCAAACGCGACCGGTACGGGGGGATTTTGGCTGATATCGCCTCGCACCAGATTGATCAGTTTCTGCACTATACTGGGTCGGATACGGCCCAGATCACCAACGCATTTGTCGCCAACTATGCCAATCCCGACGACCCCGAGTTGCAGGATTTCGGAGAGCTTAGCCTGCGCAGCGCCCATGCCACTGGCTATATCCGGGTGGATTGGTACACGCCCGATGCGCTGCCCAATTGGGGTGATGGGCGGCTGACGATCTTGGGAACCGAGGGGTATATCGAACTGCGTAAATATGTGGACGTAGGCGGCGCACCCGGTACAGATCACCTGATTCTGGTCAATGGTGAGCGGTGTGAAAAGATCGACGCCTTAGGCGCTGGCCTGCCGTATTTCGCGCGTCTGGCCCATGATATCCAACACCGCACCGAAACCGCGATGACGCAGGCGCATTGCTTCACGGTCATGGAACTGGCGCTGCGGGCGCAGGAAATGGCAGAGGCGTCATGATCAATGTCGCAATCCTCGGCGCGGGTATCGGAGCGCAACATCTGGCGGCGCTGTCTCAGCTTGGCGATAGGTTCCGTGCGGCCGCCGTTGTCGATAAGGATGCAGCCCGGATTGAACAGATCAGGGGCGATGCTGATTTCGCGGCGCTCACCGAGATTCAGGATGCACTGGATGATCCCTCCATCGACCTTATTGATATCTGCCTGCCGCCGCATCTGCATGTGCCGATCACGCTGGCCGCGCTGAAGGCCGGAAAGCACGTGGTGTGCGAGAAACCTCTGGCCACCTCGATGCGGGATGTGGACCAGATCATCGAAACAGCGCGAAACACGGGCAAGCAGGTGTTCCCGGTCTTTCAATACCGCTGGGGCCCGGCCCTTTCGCAACTCCGCCACTTGCAGAACGAAGGTCTGACCGGCGCCGTCCAGACCGCCGCGCTTGAAACGCACTGGTCGCGCGGGGCCGATTACTACGCTGTCCGCTGGCGCGGAACGTGGGAGGGCGAGCGCGGTGGGGTTGTGCTGGGCCATGCGATCCACAACCACGACCTGCTGACACATATCGCGGGTGACATTGCGTCGGTTTCGGCGATGGTGACAACGCGGGTCAACCCGATCGAAACCGAAGACTGCGCGGCCATCTGCTTTGCCATGACATCGGGCGCGTTGTGCACCAGCAACATCACTCTGGGCGCGGCAACGGACGAAACACGCCTGCGGATCGTGTTTGAACACCTGACCGCAACCTCGGGCACCGAACCTTACGCGCCAGGTCAGGCGAAATGGACCTTCACGGCCCGCGACCCCGCCCTGCAGAAAGACATCGACACCGTGCTTAGCCGCTCACCCACGGAACCCGCCGGATTTGAGGGGTTTTTCGCAGAAATCAGCAAAGCCCTGCGCGGGCAGCCGAACACGGCGTTGACGCTTGCCGAAGGTGCGGCCTCGGTCAGTCTTGTCACCGCGATCTACCATGCGGCACGCAGTGGGCAGCGAGTGGCACTGCCCATCACACCCGATCACCCGCTTTATGAAGGATGGCTGCCATGAAACAATGCTGGCGCTGGTTTGGCCCAGAAGACCCGATTGCCCTGTCCGATCTGCATCAGGTGGGCGTACAGGGCATCGTCACCGCCTTGCACCACATCCCGCCCGGTCAGCCTTGGGACGTCCCGGCTATTGCCGACCGGCAAGCCATGCTGGCCGAGGCTGGCTTTGAATGGGACGTCGTCGAAAGCCTGCCCGTTTCCGAGACGATCAAAACACAGACGACGGACATGGCAGCGCATCTTGAGGCCTATAAATTCAGCCTGCGCGCGCTGGCGTCTCGCGGGATTGAGGTGGTGTGCTACAACTTCATGCCGATCCTCGATTGGACCCGCACCGCCCTGCGCGCGCCGCAACCCCATGGCGGCTCTGCCATGCTGTTCGATCTGACTGATTTTGCCACGTTCGACATCCACATCCTGAAACGTCCCGGCGCGTCCGAGAATTATTCCGAACTTGTCCAGCACGCGGCCTCCAAACGGTTCGCCGAAATGTCCGACACGGCCAAATCCCGGCTGCAACACAATGTCACCGCCGGGCTACCGGGTGCCAATGACCAGTGGAGCGTCGAGGATGTCCGCGCCCTGCTGGACACCTACCGCGACATCGACCGCACCCGGTTGCGCGCACACCTTGTCGACTTTTTGGCCGAGGTTGCCCCGGTCGCGCAGGAGCATGGTCT
Organism: Ruegeria lacuscaerulensis; assembly: GCF_013034745.1. Classification (NCBI taxonomy): domain Bacteria; kingdom Pseudomonadati; phylum Pseudomonadota; class Alphaproteobacteria; order Rhodobacterales; family Roseobacteraceae; genus Ruegeria; species Ruegeria lacuscaerulensis. The sequence goes on from NZ_WQGP01000013.1 coordinate 22,496, forward strand.
GCGCCTGTGCTGTCACCCGGACGATCCGCCATTTTCTCTGCTCGGGCTACCGCGCGTGATGTCCAGCGTGGATGACTACGGTGCCGTTCTGGACGCGGTTGACCTGCCAGCAAATGGCGCGACGCTGTGTACCGGATCGCTGGGCGTGGCGGCCAGTTTCGACGGGCCGGAATTTGTCCGCAGGCATGGCAGCAAAATCCACTTCGCGCATCTGCGAAACACGAAACGAATTGCAGGATCGGACGCAGAAAAACCCGATTTCTACGAGGCCGCGCATCTGGAAGGCGACACCGACATGGCGGGCACCGTGCGGGAATTGATGGCCGAGCAGAAACGAAGAAAACAAGCAGGCCGCAGCGATTGGCAAATTCCGATGCGTCCTGATCATGGGCAGGAATTGCTCGGCGACCGGGGCGGCCATAGCACGCCGGGTTACCCTTTGATCGGCCGGATGCGCGGCTTGGCCGAACTGCGCGGTCTGATGGAAGCTTTCACCTGATCGGCACTGCATATAAGTGCTTGCCTGACGGCAGTAATCCCCGTTTACTGATCGCACCTAACCGGGCAGCGGGGTGTCTTTGGGACGCGCCCGACGTCTTTTGCAAGACGCGTGAAACCCCCGCGAAAACCGATGCAGGACCGCATCTTTTTCACAGCATCAGCCCGCTCCGATAGGGCTGAAAAACGGGAGGTTTCCGAATGAAAACCGCAGGCGTAATCGGTCTTGGGGATATGGGCAGCGGGCTGGCCAAGAACCTGATCAAGAATGGCTTTGAAACCTCGGGCTTTGACCTGAGCGAAACACGCATGGCCGCATTTGCCGATATGGGTGGGTTGGCAAAGGACAGCGTGGGTCAGGTGGGTCGTCACGCCGCCAGCGTGTTTGTCATGGTCATGAACGGCGATCAGGCCCGCGCGGTCATTCTGGGCGAGGATGGGCTGGTGGCCAACATGACCAAGGGCGGAACCGTGATCCTGTCGGCGACGATCACACCCGCCGAGGCGCGCGGCATTGCGCAGGACATGGAAGGGTCAGGCATTCACCTGATCGACACACCCGTTTCGGGCGGGTTTCCCGGCGCGCAGAATGGCACGTTGACGATGATGGCGGCCGCCGCGCCCGAGGTTCTGGACCAGAACGCCGAGGTGATGCAGGCCGTTTCCGGCACCATTCACCGGGTGGGGGAACATGCTGGCGACGGACAGACCGTCAAAGCCTGTCTGCAATCGCTGATCGGCTCGATCTTTTCGGCCACGTTCGAGGCTGCGGCCCTTGCTGCCAAGGCTGGTGTCAGCGGTCAGGCCCTGCTGGACGTGTTCGCGTCCTCCAGCGCAGGCTGCGGCGTGGTGAACACGGCGCTTGAAAACATCATTGATCGCAAGTTTGTCGCCACCGGCAGCCATATCGCCACCATGCACAAGGACCTGACCATATCGCTGGCCGTGGCCGGAGAGCTTGGGGTTCCGATGCAGACCGCCGCGTCTGCGATGCAGATCTTTCACGCCGGGAAAACGAAATACCCAGATGGCGACAACTGGATCTGCACAAAGGTGATCGAAGAGATCATCGGCGCCGAACTGCATCGCTAAAGGAGGCCCGTCATGAAATTAGGAGTTATTTGCGACGGGATTTCCCGCGATCTGAAACATGCGGTCGATGTCATGGATGAATTCGGTCTGGACTATGCTGAACTTCAATTCGTCGGCGATACCGAAGTGGGCGATCACAGCCCGCAGGAGATTGCCGAGATTGATGCGCTGTTGCGGGATCGGGGCAAACCCGTCTCATGCCTGTCGCGCCATATTTTCGCGGGTATGACAGCCGCCAACCAGCCCGGAGACGAGCTGCATGTCAAACATATGGACGCGCTGAAGCGGGTGATCGACATGGCGCATATCGTCGGCTCTCCGCTGGTACGGATCATGACCCAAAGGAAAGAACAGATTCTGTGGGGCAAAAACGGGGCCGAGAAATGGAACGTTGCCCATGGTGTCTGGGATACGATGCCGCCCCTGATCGCGCCTGCCGTAGAACTGGCTAAAGCCGAGGGCGTGACGCTGGTTGTCGAGACCGGGAACGGTACGCTGGTGAACTCGAACTACACCGCGCGCAAGCTGATTGACGATCTTGACGCCAAAGATGTGCTGAAGGTCCTGTGGGACCCCGGCAACAACTGCTGGTGTCATGAACTGGCCTATCCCGACGGGTATGACGAGCTGCGCGGTGGCTATCTGGGCCATATCCACATCAAGGACGTCAAGGTGGACACGCCACGCGCAACACTCGAAGTGCGCCGGATGGGCGAGGGTCAGCTGGCCGATCTGTTCGCCCCGATTGCCGCTGCTCTCCGCTCGGATGGCTATGACGGCGTGGTGTCCTTCGAAAGTGTCTATCACCCCGGCAATGGCAATTTCGAGGACGGGTTCCGTTTGTGCGTGGACCGGTTCAAAGAAGTGTTTGCGTAACGCGCGCACCTGTGCCCGCGTGACTTACGCGGGCACTTCCATATGTTCGGCGTTCAGCTTGTCCCAATCAAACTCGACCCCGATGCCCGGCGTATTCGGGGCCACCGCCAGACAGTTTTCAACGACCAGAGGGCGGGTCGTGTACTGGTCGATGGGAAAAGAATGAACCTCAAGCCAACCCGCGTTGGGTTGCGCGGACACAAGACTTACGTGCAGCTCCTGCATTCCGTGACTGCAAACCGGGATATTGTGCTTGGCGCTCAGCGCCGCGACCCGCAGCCAGCCGGTGATGCCGCCGCAATTCGACGCGTCGGGTTGGATGAAGCTTAGTTTGGCGTCGTCAAAGGCGTATTCGAACTCATGGATGGTGTGCAGGTTTTCCCCCATGGCCAACGGAACGCCCGTGGCGTCAGCGATACGGCCATAGCCTTTGTAGTCATCGGGAATCGTGGGTTCTTCGAACCACAGGATATCGTGCTCGGCAAAGCCCTTGGCGGCGGTGATCGCCTGATCCACTGTCATCGAATAATTGGCGTCGACCATAAAGAAGCGATCTGGCCCCAACATCTCGCGCACAGCTTTTGCGCGAGCCAGATCATCGGCCAGATCAGGCTGGCCGACCTTGATCTTCACTCCGTTGAACCCGCGTGACAGATAGCCCTCGGTCTGGCGCAACAACTTGTCGAGCGAGAAGTTCAGGTCGATCCCACCCGCATAAGCCTTGCAGCGGTCCGCTGTACCCCCGGCCATTTGCCAAAGCGGCGCGCCGGTGCGTTTGCCGCGCAGATCCCACAGCGCAATATCGACGGCCGAAATCGCAAATGAGGCGATGCCGCCCCGCGCCACGTAGTGCACATGCCACTGCATGGCGTCATACAGGTCTTCTATCCGGTCGGCGTCCTGTCCGACCAGAAAAGGAGCCAAGTCATTTTGAATCATTGCCAGAATGGCATGGCCGCCCTTGCCTCCGGTATAGGTGTAACCGACTCCTTCGCCCCCATCATCAGTTCGAATCGTGACAGTGATCAGCTGGAAAAACGTGTGATCGCCGTGCTTTGCGTCCACCAGCACCTCGGTCAACGGAACATTGAACAATCGCGCCGAGAGGTTTTCGATACGTGCCACGGTCCAAGGCCTCTTTTGATGTGTCGATGTTTGGAAACTGTAAGAGGGTAAATGGAAAAAGAAAGCCCAAGATCAGCGGTAAGTAAGCCCTAGTGTCGTTTTGAAAAATGACATTCGGTTTGGAAAAGATGGGCGAGGCGCTATTTCCGTGCCTTGTCAGTGTCCGGATATTCAACCCATTTAGTTGGTCACCGCGACAGGTTCAGTTTCGAGGAAAGCCCACCGGATGTTTAAAGCAATGGATGAAAGTTACCTGACTTAAATCATTTGCGTAATTTGTTCTGAAAAAGTGGTGAGCCGTGGAGGATTTGGACCTGAGATCCGCTACCGAGGCGTTGTAGAAGCGTATCATAGTTCTTTTGTACCGTGACCATTCGAACAGCATTGAAGCCCATTCCGACCCGTCTGCACATTTTGACGTTCGGGACTGGTTACACAAAGTCTGGAGTGTGCGGAAATCGAACCTTTTCTTAGCTCTCGTTGATTGGCGAGGAGACTATTCCCGGCATTGACTATCCTGTGGACACAAAAATCTCTATAACTCTATAAAACGATGTTGTTGTTTGTCGTTTTGAAAAAGATGAAAACACGATGCGTTCAAGTATACGAAGCTTTTTGATCGTTCTGACCTGCTTTGTTGGGCTAACAGCTCCCCGCGTTTTGCATGCTTGTACGGTGTGCGTAGAGCTTCCAAAAGCCTCTATTGCTGATCACGTCCTTGCTGCCGAGGTCATCGTATTGGCTGGCCCCTCGTCAGGGAACCCATTCAAGTTCTCAATTAGACGAGTCTTAAAGGGCTCGGACGACAGGTTAAAAGAAATTCCCGAAATTCCGTTTCTGGTTGATAGCGTAACGAGGCGCGCATTCCGCTCTGATCCAACGAATACAGTTCTTTTCACATATGGAGCAACGCGCACAGACAGAGCCGGGCGCAGTTTTTCAAGGGGATGGAAACGCATATTCACGATGACCCCAGAGCGAAAAGAGTTTATCGGGAAACTTCGCTCCGTCGGTCAGCTTTGGAGTTATGGAGAAACGGATAGCTCTGACCGAATTTCGTTCTTCTCTGACTATCTGTGGCACTCTGATCACGTATTACACAGCACTGCCTTGGTTGAAATTGGTCGAGCACCCTACGACTTGGTGCGCCCGATAGGAGACAGGGTTTCAACGAACCAGATCTTGGAAGAGCTCAATAGACTGGATCGCTTTGTCTACAGGCCCACCGTCATACGCCTGCTTGGCCTGCAAAGCGACACGCATGCCCGCTCAATCGTACGTCAGCGATACATCAAAGCACTAAATAACGGGGGCCTAAACGCATTTGAATGGGCGCTTGCTGGCATAGAGGCAGATGGAGCATTGGCAATCAAATCGATTGATCTGGTACTTCAAGGTAATCAAATGACGGATGATGACAAATGGGCGTTCGTCCGGGCTTTAACAGAGGCTGGATCGTCTCAGCCGAGGTTCAGAGGTGAGATTATCGCAATCCTATTAACGGTTCTGGAAAGAGATCGTACCCTCGCGGCTCGGATTGCTTTCGCTACGCGAAATTGGGGAAAGACCCCACTGCACCAACAGTTCAAGGCCATTGCCGATCACGAACTAACAGACCCGGCAACAGAGTTTGTTCTAAATATGGTTCTGGATCAGGAAGTGGCGGTTGAGTAACCCAACTTGATGTTTTTCAAAATCTTATAGCTGTTCGCTATGCGGATATGGGCCTCGCCTCTTTCCGGACTATTGAAAACCTTACAAACTGGATGACAAAACGATCCAAACCATGTGGCGCATTGCCATGCGGCCGTAGAACACAACACCAGAAACCGTGTTACATTGTTTCTGTTAGACAAACCCCGATGGCAGAAGACCAGAGATCACTCACACACAACATTGTAGAAAGGAAAAAAGTGGTGAGCCGTGCAGGATTCGAACCTGCGACCCACTGATTAAAAGTCAGTTGCTCTACCAACTGAGCTAACGGCCCACTCTTTTGTCTGGATCCTTCGATCCGTGGCGCTCTCTAAGGCATTTTCCCGATCGGGTGCAAGTCCTTATTTCACGCGTCGTTTCGCCTGTAATTTCTTACGTTCCGGCGACCCGATAGGCGGCCTAATTAGGCAGGGGACGCTGGGGGGTCAACCCCTTTTTTCAGGAATCTGCGCGATAGGGTGGATTCATTTCAAAGGCAGGGTTATATGCCCGCCATGCAACGAATACTGACTTCGGGTTTGCCCTTCATGAAGATGCACGGGCTGGGCAATGACTTTGTCATTGTGGATGCGCGTGCGCAAAGCATTGACCTAACACCAGCCCTGGCAAAGGGAATCGGGCACCGTCAGTTTGGCGTCGGCTTTGATCAGTTGGCAGTCATCGAAAACGGCGAATCGGATGCGCATCTGGTGTTCTACAACGCGGACGGGTCGACTTCGGCCGCGTGCGGCAATGCCACGCGCTGCATCGCCCGCTTCCTGATGGAGGAAACCGGCAAGCCCGAGCTGACCCTGACGACGGAACGCGGCACGCTTTGTGCGCGCGACGCGGGCGACGGGCTGACCTCGGTCAATATGGGCCCGCCCCAGCTGGAGTGGCACCAGATCCCGCTGGCCGAAGAGGTTGATACGCTGGAACTGCCCATCGAAGGCGGGCCTTCGGCGACCGGAATGGGCAACCCGCACTGCACCTTTTTTGTGGACAATGCCGAGGCAATCCCGCTGGAAGAATTCGGATCGCGCTACGAATATCACCCGCTTTATCCCGAACGCACGAACGTTCAGGTGGCGCAGATCATCGGCCCCGATCACATCCGTATGCGCGTGTGGGAGCGCGGCGTGGGCATCACGCTGGCCTCTGGCTCGTCCTCTTGTGCCACAGCGGTGGCGGCTGCACGGCGCGGCTTGACCAGGCGCAAGGTGCAGATCGAACTGGACGGTGGCACGATCTGGATCGACTGGCGCGAGGATGGTGTCTGGATGACCGGCCCCACGGCCCATGTCTTCTCGGGAACGCTGACCCCTGAGTTTCTGGGGATGCTGGGATGAGCGCGCCCAAGTTCACTACTCTGGGCTGCCGCTTGAACGCCTATGAGACCGAGGCGATGAAAGAACTGTCACAACAGGCAGGCCTGTCGAACGCCGTGGTGGTGAACACCTGCGCCGTGACGGCCGAGGCCGTGCGCAAAGCCCGGCAGGAAATCCGCAAGCTGCGCCGGGAAAACCCCGATGCGCGCCTGATCGTCACCGGCTGCGCCGCCCAGACCGAACCTGAAACCTTCGCCAAAATGGACGAGGTCGACGCGGTCATCGGCAATACCGAGAAGATGCAGCCCGACACCTGGAAAGGCATGGCCGCTGATTTCATCGGTCAGACCGAGGCGGTACAGGTCGATGACATCATGTCCGTGACCGAGACTGCAGGTCACCTGATCGATGGCTTCGGCACCCGATCCCGCGCCTATGTGCAGGTCCAGAACGGCTGTGATCATCGTTGCACCTTCTGCATCATTCCCTACGGGCGTGGCAACTCGCGCAGCGTCCCTGCGGGCGTGGTGGTGGACCAAATCAAGCGGCTGGTGGACCGGGGCTATAACGAGGTCGTGCTGACCGGCGTCGACCTGACCTCATGGGGCGCTGACCTGCCTGCTCAGCCGAAGCTAGGTGATCTGGTGATGCGTATCCTCAAGCTGGTTCCCGACCTGCCGCGCCTGCGGATCAGCTCGATCGACTCGATCGAGGTCGATGAAAACCTTATGCAGGCTATCGCGACGGAACCGCGCCTGATGCCGCATTTGCACCTGTCGCTGCAACATGGCGACGATCTAATCCTGAAACGCATGAAACGCCGCCACCTGCGCGACGACGCCATCCGCTTCACCGAAGAGGCCCGCAAGCTGCGCCCTGACATGACCTTTGGCGCGGATATCATCGCAGGCTTCCCCACCGAAACGGACGCCCATTTCGAAAACTCGCTGAAACTGGTCACGGAGTGCGACCTGACCTGGCTGCATGTCTTTCCCTATTCCAAACGCGAAGGCACACCGGCCGCCCGTATCCCACAGCAAATCAACGGCAACATTGTCAAAGCCCGCGCCGCCCGGCTGCGCGCCGCCGGAGAGGTTCAGGTCGCCGAACACCTGACCGCCCAACTGGGTAAAACCCATCACATTCTGATGGAGAACCCGCATATGGGCCGTACCGAGCAATTCACCGAAGTCACCTTCACCACCCCCCAACCCGAAGGCCAGATCGTCACCGCCACGATAACCGGTCACACGAGCAGCCAACTCAAAGCCTGATCCGTCCTTCATCTGGTCATAAATATCTCGGGGATGAATTGGCCGTAGGCCAAGAAGGGGCTGGCCCCTTCACCTCGCCTGCAACAAAAAACCCCCGCAGCCTTCCGGCGCGGAGGTTTTTAATTTCAGCGATGCAAAAACCTTAGTCTTTGCGCTTACCTTTGACATCGGCCCACAGGCGTTTGTTCACCAGATACAGCAGCACCGACAGAACCGACAGGAAGATCACGCCGACAAAACCGGAATACTTGCGCTCCATCATCTTGGGCTCAGCCGTCCACATCAGGAAGGCCGCAATATCCTCGGACATGGCTTCGACCGTGGCGGGGTGGCCATCGGCGAATTCAACCTGATCATCCGACATAGGAGGTGCCATTGAAATCCATCCACCGGGGAAAGCCTTGTTCTCATAGAGAATGGTGCCGGCCTCTTCTTTTTCCTCACCGGTATAACCGTCCAGCAGCGAGGCGATGTATTCCGCACCACCCATGCCTTTGAACAGCTGGTTGATCCCCAGACCGTATGGGCCGTGGAATCCGGCACGTGCTTTGGCCATCAGGCTCAGGTCCGGTGCACCAACGCCATTGTTGGCCGGGAAGTGGTCGGTCGGGATGGCCGCGCGGAAATCATCCAGCTCGGGATCGAACACTTCGAAGTTCTCTGCCGAATAGGCGATCACTTCTTCTTCCGAGTATCCCAGCGCTTCCAGATCACGCAGAGGTACATATTGCAGGCCGTGGCAGGCCGCGCAGACCTCGGTATAGATCTGAAGACCGCGCTGCAGCTGGTTTTGATCCCAGGTGCCAAACGGCCCTTCGAACGAGAAGTGGAAATCCTCGATATGCTGCTCGCCGCCACCTGCCGCGAAAGACGCAGCAGGGGTAAGGGCCAAGGCAAACGCGGCACCGATTGCAAGTTTCTTGAACATGTTTCCGGTCCCTCTTCTTACTCGGCCGGCGTGGCGTCGGCGTCAGCCTTGCCATAATGCGCGTTGAAGTCTTCTTCGATCGTCTCCGGCTGTGCATCGGGCTTTTCGATGACACCCAGGATCGGCAGGATCACGAAGAAATAGGCGAACCAGTAGGCGGACGCGATCAGCGAGAAGGTCGCATAGGGCTCCTCGGCGGGCATCGCACCCAGCCACATCAGGGCAAAGAAGTCGACGATCAGCAGGTAGAACCACCATTTGAACATCGGACGGTATTTGCCCGAACGCACGGTCGATGTGTCCAGCCACGGGGCCAGCGCCATCGCCAGGATCGCACCGAACATCGCCAGAACACCAAAGAACTTGGCGTCGATGATGCCGCCGGTGATGAAGCTGGCGAATTGCACAACCCAGACCTCGCCGGTGAAGGCACGCAGGATCGCGTAGAATGGCAGGAAGTACCATTCAGGCACGATGTGTGCCGGCGTGACCAGCGGGTTGGCTTCAATGTAGTTATCGGGGTGGCCCAGATAGTTCGGCATGAAGCCGACAACCGCCCAGAACACGACCAGGATCACGGCCAGTGCGAACAGATCCTTGATCACGAAATACGGCCAGAAGGGCAGAGTGTCTTTCTCGGCATCAGCTTTCGACGTACGGCGAACCTCAACACCCGTGGGGTTGTTGTTGCCGGTGGTGTGGAAGGCCCAGATATGCACGATCACCAGCGCCGCAATCACGAACGGCAGCAGATAGTGCAACGAGAAGAAGCGGTTCAGCGTAGCGTTATCCACCGCGGGTCCACCCAGCAGCCAGGTCTGGATCGCGTCACCAACGAAAGGGATCGCGCCAAACAGTCCGGTGATCACGGTCGCTCCCCAGAAGGACATCTGACCCCAGGGCAGAACATAGCCCATGAAGGCAGTACCCATCATCATCAGATAAATCAGCATCCCGATGATCCACGTGATCTCACGCGGGGCTTTGTACGAGCCGTAGAACAGGCCACGGAAGATGTGGATGTAGACCGCAACAAAGAACAGCGATGCGCCGTTCATGTGCAGGTAGCGCAGCATATAGCCGCCATTCACGTTGCGCATGATGTGCTCGATGCTGGCAAAGGCCAGATCAACATGCGGGGTGTAGTGCATCACCAGAACGATACCGGTGACGATTTGCAGCGCCAGGCAGAACGCCAGGACGATGCCCCAGATCCACCACCAGTTCAGGTTCTTGGGGGTTGGGATCATGATGGTGTCGTAAATCAGGCCGACGATGGGCAGGCGGCTGTTCAGCCATTTCTCGCCGTTTGTCTTCGGCTCGTAATGATCGTGGGGAATTCCGGACATCTGGGTCTCCCTTAGCCGAGTTTAATGGTGCTGTTGTCTGTCCATTCCGCAGGCGGAACAGGCAGGTTTTCAGGCGCGGGGCCTTTACGGATTCGGCCAGCCAAGTCGTAGTGCGAACCGTGGCAGGGGCAGAACCAGCCGCCAAAGTCACCGGCATCACCCAGCGGCACACAGCCCAGGTGCGTACATACGCCCATCTGAACCAGCCAGGCACCGGGGGCTTCGCCCTCGGGCGAGGGCATGACGCGGTTTTCGTCGGTCGCGGGCGCATCAGCCGGTTGGTTGAAGTTGCGCGCCAGCGGATCGGGCAGCGCATCCAGACCTTCGGCGTCCTGCTCTTTGGCCTCTTGGATCTCGGCACCGGTGCGGTGACGGATAAAGACGGGTTTACCCAGCCATTTCACAGTCAGCTGCGTCCCCGGCTCAACGCCGCTCACGTCCACACGGATCGAGGACAGCGCCTGAACGTCTGCCGAGGGATTCATTTGGTTGATCAGGGGCCATACGGCTGCACCCGTCGCAACGACACCTGCGCCGCCAGCGACGTAGTAGAGGAAATCTCTGCGGGTGCCTTCGTGGTCTTCTGCGTGGGACACGAGGTTTTCTCCGATTCCGGCGCCCGGAGGATACCGGGCAAACATGCATCAGCACCGCATCAAAGCGGCGTCTCATCGCGGCTATCTATCCGGGAGAAATCGGTTCGTCCAGCGGTCATAGGCGCGCACTACGCCGCATCTGGGCATTCATGTCACAACGTCAGGGTATTTTTTCAAGGTCCGGGCCGGTTTGACCGGAAAAATCCACCTTTGCCCGCCCACGTCTGCTTGGGGTGATTCGGTTTGCTTTGGGCACGCCCGTCACCCTGATGAGTCTCAGTATTCTGGCCGGAGATTTCAGGTGAAATCACCCATAATTTTCCTGATTTTGGCCATGAAAATTTTAACTTTCGCCAGATTTGACCCAGCTAAATATATGAGTTCAAATTAGATATTTCAGAACGCCCGGGTGAGACGCGATTTCGATTGCACTTCAAAGATGAATGCAAGAAGGCGCGGGCAAGGACAATTCTCAGCAGGACGCATCCCATGCCCAAATTTCCCCTGATCACGTTTGTTTTCGCTCTGTCGCTGTCCTCGCAGGTCAGCGCCGCCGGGGACGCAGCCAAAGGAAAGGCGCTTTATAACCGGTGTTCCTCGTGCCACGCGATCATCAAGGGTAATGAGGTTCTGGTCAAAGGTGGAATCACCGGACCGAATCTATTTGGCGTGGTCGGGCGCGTTGCGGGTACAGAAACTGACTACTTGAATGGAAGCGAACGCCTGCCTATTGGCATGTTCACCGATGATATGATCCGCGCTGGACAAGAGGGGCTTGTCTGGACCGAAGACAACATTGCCGCCTATTCAAAAGATCCGATCCGCTTCATCAAAAACTACCTGGACGACGAAACCGCCCGCCCCAACATGAGCGTGCAGCTGAAAAAAGGTGCCGAAGATATCGCCGCCTATCTGGCCACCTTCAGCAACTGACCCTAGCGCTGGCCGCGCATCAGCGTGGCCAGCTTTGCCAAGTCCACCCCGATCCCACCGCCGACCTGATCCGCCGCCGCGAAGCGCACAGCATCGGGTTTGTTCTGATTCAGCTTCCAGGTGCCCTGAATATCATCCACCTGTATCCGACAGGGCACGATCATGCGCATCATTCGGTCCAGCGCCTCGGGCGTCATCTTGTCTGTTGTCCAGGGTGGTTTGGGCAACAGCCGCTGCTCATAAAAGGCCGGCTGGCGGTCCAAAAGGCCCTGCAACTCATCGTGCGGCCGCAGTTCCAGCATTCCCGTCAGATGGACCGCAACATAATTCCACGTCGGCACCTGATCTTCGACCCCGTACCAATCGGGTGAGACATAGCCGTCCGGCCCGGTGACGGCGATTTTCGCCGCGCGCGGTTCTGTCAGCGCGCGGACAATCGGGTTCGACCGCACAAGATGCAATTCAGCGAACGTGCCATCTTCGCTCAGCAGGAAAGGCACATGACTGATCAAAGGAGCGCCTTCGGTGGACAACGCCAACACGCCAAAGGCCCGCGCGCGGGCAAATTCGACACTTAAGGCCTGATCTTCAGAGCGGAAAGCCGGGTTTGGGTGCATATCAAATCTCCTAACGGAACGCCTTGCAGATTCGCAGCGATCTTGGCAAGGTCCGCGTCGTTCTCAGGGCGGGGTGAAATTCCCTACCGGCGGTATGCGGGCGCTGACCCGTAAGCCCGCGAGCGGCCTCAGTACACGAGGTGACAAGCAGATCTGGTGAGAGGCCAGAGCCGACGGTTAAAGTCCGGATGAAAGAGAACGTGCAGCGTGCCCATTGGCGCGGCTGTTCGTGATCGCCTTGGGTGACGTGTCTGTTTTGCTAAGGAGATCACAAATGACACACACCCGCTATGCTTTCGTCAAAGCCAACTGGCATTCCGATATCGTCGATCAGGCGCTGGAAGGGTTCCAACAGGTCATCCCAGCCGACCAGATCGACGTCTACGATGTCCCAGGCGCGTTCGAAATGCCCCTGCTGGCGCGCGATCTAGCGCAAACCGGGCGCTACGCGGCCGTCGCCTGCGCCGCCTTTGTAGTGGATGGCGGCATCTACCGGCATGATTTCGTGGCACAGGCCGTGGTCGACGGTTTGATGCGCGCTGGGTTGGACACAGGTGTGCCGGTCCTGTCGGTCTCGCTGACCCCGCACCAGTATCAGGAAACCGACCATCACAACGCCATCTACCGCGCCCATTTCGTCGAAAAAGGCCGCGAGGCCGCCCAGGCGGCTCTGACAATCACAAAAACCCGCGCCTCAATCGTACAAGCGGCCTGATCGTTCTTCTGTTCGAAAATACCTCGGGGGAGTCGCGCCCGCGCGACGGGGGCAGCGCCCCCTTCCCCCGCTTTCCGCATGCAAATCCGCTTGAGGCCAAAGACACTCCCCGCTAATCACAATTTCCAAAGGAGCACGCCCCATGTCGATGAACAGCTTTGGACACCTCTTCCGCGTCACCACTTGGGGTGAAAGTCATGGCCCCGCCTTGGGCGCCACGGTGGATGGTTGCCCTCCGGGTGTCGCCATAAACGAAGCCATGATCCAGCACTGGCTGGACAAGCGCAAACCCGGGCAGAACAAGTTCACGACCCAGCGCCGTGAGCCCGATCAGGTTAAAATCCTTTCAGGCGTGTTCGAAGGTCAGACTACAGGCACCCCGGTTCAGCTGATGATTGAGAACACCGATCAACGTTCGAAAGACTACGGCGACATCATCGACAAGTTCCGTCCGGGACATGCCGATATCACCTACTGGCAGAAATACGGCATCCGCGACTATCGCGGCGGTGGGCGCAGCTCGGCCCGTGAAACCGCGTCGCGCGTCGCGGCCGGAGGGCTGGCACGTGAAGCGATCAAGCAGATCGCGCCCAACGTGCAGATCACAGGCTACATGACCCAAATCGGCCCACACAAAATCGACCGCGCCAATTTCGACTTGTCGCAGATCGAACAGAACCCGTTCTGGACACCTGACGCCCAAGCCGCCGACGACTGGGCCGCCTATCTGGATGACCTGCGCAAATCCGGCAACTCGGTTGGCGCTGTGGTCGAAGTCGTGGCGCGCGGCGTCCCCGCCGGGCTGGGCGCGCCGATTTATGCCAAGTTAGACACTGATCTGGCCGCCGCGATGATGTCGATCAACGCCGTCAAAGGGGTCGAGATCGGCGAAGGGATGGCCGCTGCTGAACTGACAGGTGAGGCCAATGCCGATGAGATTTTCATGGGTCAGAATGGCCCGCAGTACAGCTCCAACCACGCGGGCGGTATTCTGGGCGGCATCTCGACCGGGCAGGACATCGTGGTGCGGTTTGCGGTAAAGCCTACTTCGTCGATCCTGACCACGCGCAAGACGATCACCAAATCGGGTGAGGAAACCGAGATCATCACCAAAGGCCGCCACGACCCCTGCGTTGGCATCCGTGCCGTCCCAGTGGGTGAGGCGATGATGGCCTGCGTGATTCTGGACCACCTGCTGCTGCATCGCGGTCAGATCGGAGAAAACCGTGGACATATCGGCTGATCTGCGCAGCCGCCTGCGCGCTGTCGTGGCGCAACGCATGGAAACGGACCCGGCCCATGATCTGGCCCATCTGGACCGTGTCTGGGTAAACGCTCGGGCCATTTCCGATGACCAGACTGACATGACTGTCCTGCTTGCCGCCAGCTATCTGCACGATCTGGTCAACTTGCCAAAAGATGACCCGGATCGCCATCTGGCCTCGCGCAAGTCCGCATCGGAATCAGAGCCTATTCTGACGAGTTTCGGCTTTAGCCGCGCCCAAATTGACGCCACCAAACATGCCATTGAGGCGCATAGCTTCTCGGCCAATATCCCGCCCGAGACGCCCGAGGCACGCATCCTGCGCGATGCCGACAGGCTGGATGCGCTGGGCGCCATCGGGATTGCACGGAACTTTTCGGTCTCGGGCGCATTGGGGCGCACGCTCTACGATGCAGCCGATCCGTTTGCGGCTGATCGCGCGCTGGATGATCTGCACTATTCGCTCGACCATTGGAAAGTGAAACTGCTGAGCTTGTCTGATGACATGCTGACTGAAACCGGGCGGCAGATCGCAAAAGCAAGGACCGCGCGTATGATCCGTTTTCTGCACGAGTTCGCCGAGGAAATCGGCAGTGACCTGCCGCGGACGTGGATAAACGGCGACGCGACCAGTTGATCTTTGCCCGTTAAAGGCGCAGGGTCCGGCCCATGGCAAAATCCTTAACATCGCATCGACCCGCCCTGGCGGTGGGTCTGAAGCTGGGCGCATTGTTCCTGTTCACGGCCATGGCCGCATTGGTCAAAGCGCTGTCGGATACGTTCCCGCCGGGCGAGATGGTCTTTTTCCGCTCGCTCTTTGCCATCCCTGTGATCATTGGCTGGCTGCTCTGGCGTGGAGAGCTGGCGCAAGGGTTGATCACCCGAAAGCCGATGGGCCACGTCTGGCGCGGTGTTCTGGGAACTTCGGCCATGGGGCTGACCTTTACGGGGCTGGCCCTGCTGCCTCTGCCCGAGGTCACGGCCATTGGCTACGCCACGCCGATCTTCACGCTGATTCTGGCGGCCGTCATTCTGGGTGAGCGCATTCGCATGATCCGTATCGGTGCTGTCGGCCTTGGGCTGCTGGGCGTTCTGATCATGATCTGGCCCCGGCTGGACGGCAACAACATGGAAAGCACGGCAACCCTCGGCGCGCTATGCGTTCTGGTTGCCACGATGGCGCGAGGATTCGTGCAAATCCATATCCGACAACTGGTTCAGGTCGATCACCCCGCCGCCGTGGCCTTTTACTTTTCTGTCACGGCAACGCTGCTGTCCGCCTTGACGGCATTTTGGGGATGGACCGCGCCCACGCTTGAACAGACCCTAATATTGGCTCTTGTGGGGCTGACAGGAGGGGTTGCACAGATATTGGTCACGACGTCCTACAAGTTCGCGCAAGCCTCGATGCTGGCACCTTATGACTATACCACGATGCTGTTTGCGGTGGTCATCGGCTATGTCTGGTTCGACGAGCTGCCGACTTTGGTCATGCTGGGTGGGGCAGCGTTGGTTATCGCAGGAAATGTGGTGGTGATCCTGCGCGAACGGCAACTGGGGCTGGAGCGGGCAAAAGCGCGTTCAGTCACGGATCCCAAAGGCTGATCTTTACCTTTCGCGAACTTCACCTAGGTTGGGCGCAACACAAGGAAAGGTTCCCACCATGAGTGATGCGCAGGATCACAAGGAAAAGATGCAGAAGGTGCAGGCCCAGCACCGCAAGAAAGTCTCCGAGGCCGTAGACCCCGAGCGCGGGTTGGTCCTGATCAATACCGGCAAGGGCAAGGGTAAGTCCTCGGCTGCGTTTGGTGTGGTCATTCGGGCGCTGGGCTGGGGCCAGAAAGTTGCCGTTGTGCAGTTCATCAAGGGTAAGTGGAAAACGGGTGAGCGGCGTTTCTTTGAAGAACGCGATCTGGTCACATGGCACACAATGGGCGAGGGCTTTACCTGGGACACGCAGGACCGAGAGCGTGACATCGCCGCGGCCAACGCCGCCTTTGGCAAGGCGTGTGACCTGATGGCCAGCGGGCACTATGACCTGGTGGTTTTGGACGAGATCAACATTGCCCTTCGGTACGAGTATCTGTCGGTCGAGCAGGTCATTGATGGGCTGAATGCACGCTCGGACAAAACCAGCGTGTTTCTTACGGGCCGCGACGCGCCGCAGGCGCTGCGTGACTATGCAGATCTTGTCACCGAAATGACGGAAGAGAAACACCCGTTCCAAGCTGGTATCAAAGCCCAGCGCGGCGTGGATTTTTAAGTGTTGGAATGACAGAGCGCCCCTGATCATAAGTCTGGGGCGCTCTGTTCCCATTAAATTGCGCGAGACTTTGGGTCCAGCGTGATCGACCACAGCTCGGTATCGGCGCGGTCCATCAGACGCACTGTCATCTGCTCGGTGGCTCCGTCGATATCCACCAATCCAAAGAACTGCAGACCGGCGCTGGGGGGTAGATTGACACCTTGTCCCTCGGCCAGGGCTTTGACGAATTTGACTTCGGGGCCGAAGGTCCCATCCAAGGCGTTCGGCCCAAAAGTTCCGGCATGCAGCGGGCCCGAGACGAATTCCCAGAACGGCTCAAAATCCTGGAATTGCGCTTTGTTAGGGTCGTAATAGTGCGCGGCGGTATAGTGAACGTCAGCGGTGAACCAGACCGTATTGGTGATCCCGGCGGTTTTGATAAATTGCAGCAGTTCGGCAATCTCCAACTCGCGCCCTTTGGCGGGGCCGCTATCGCCGTTTGCGATGGCTTCGGCCCCGGCTTGTTCCCGCCAGTTGTCCCAGACGATCAGACCGATTGGCATGTCGGATGCGATAACCTTCCACGTCGCCTCGGACGCGGCGAGTTCCCGTTTCAGCCAAGCCAGTTGCTCGGCCCCTAGAATGCGGGACTGATCAGTGATCTCATCCTCCATCGAGGCCCCGTTCGGCCCGCGATAGCTGCGTAGGTCCAAAAAGAACACGTCCAGCATTGGACCATATGCGATCTTGCGATACACCCGCCCCGGCTCGGCCGGGGTGATGCGCAGCGGTGTCATTTCGTGGAAGGCACGGGCAGCGCGGGATTGCAGCACGTGCACCGATTTCTCAGAATAGCGGTCGTCCGAGATCAGGTCTTTCGCATCCGACCAGTTGTTCACGACCTCATGGTCATCCCACTGAAAGAAGGTCGGGCAGACGGCGTTCATAGAGCGCACATGCTCGTCCATCATGTTGTATTTCCACTGACCACGGAATTCGTCCAGCGTTTCAGCCACTTTGCGTTTCTCGTCGATCAGGGTTGTGTTTTTCCAGATCAGTTGATCGCCCTTGACGACCTCATCCTGCATCGGACCATCGGCATAAATCGTGTCGCCCGAGTGGATGAAGAAATCGGGCTTGTGCTGCGCCATGGTGGCGTAGGTGCGCATCCCTTCGTCGTCGATGCCCCAACCCTGCCCAGCGGTATCGCCCGACCAGGCAAAGCGGATATTCCGGCGTGAGGTCGGTGCAGTGCGAAATTGGCCAATAATAGGCTCTGATATGGCGCTAATGTCGTGTAGATCCGCTGCGGTAAACCGATAGAAGATGTCCTGATCCGACGGCAACCCGTCGACCAACCGCTTGACGGCCAAGTCGCTGTTGGGGATTGCATCCATAGGGGTCAGTTTGCGCGCATCGGTAAAGCTCTCGGTGGTCGAGACCTCCATCATCACGCGAGCCGGTCGATCGGTGCGAGTCCAGATCATACCCGAGGTGGTGTCAACATCACCCGACTGAACGCCGTGGGTGAAAACCGGGCGCGAGGATGCGCGGCTGATGGCTGGCATGGACAGTGATGCGGCGAAGGCGGTGCTGCCAGCCAGAAAGGCGCGGCGATTGGGGCGTAGGATTCGGGTCATTTGGGCTCTCCTGTCTGGTGGTCCTTAGGGACCACGCGATTGGTGAGCGGCAGTGAGCCGCCTGTTTGTAAAACAAGCGGCTCAGTTTTTTGAAAGTATCACGATGATATTGTGACACTTGTGGACAAGGTGCTTAGGCCGTGACGTCCTGTTCCGGCGTGCTGAGTGCGATCACCACAACAACTGCCGCACCGTTCACCCAGTAGAATACCGCATCTAGGCCGGAAAATCCAAGCAGGCTGGGCGCAGCAAGGAAGGTCAGCCCGACCAGAAGATCGACTGTCAGGTGCAGTTTATAGGGCAGCACACGCCAAATCCCCAGATGGTGATCTGTCAGCACGGTCAGCACAAATGCGGCGACGCCGGTCACGACCGACAGCCACAGCGCCAGCGGGTTGGATTGGCCTAGACCCAGTATGAATGGCAAGGTCATCAGCGCAATGGCAACGGGGTAATCCAGATAGGCGTGAATGTTGCGGGTCACGAAACGGGCAGACATGGAAGGTTCCTTTCCTTAGCTTGGTATGAGTCCAAGATAAATCAGTAACCCCGAACGCATCAGTCCGGATCGTTCTCGTGATATTGCAGATCGTCCAAAATTCCGTCGCTTCAGTGCATGGCTCGATAAGCTGCCGGGGACAGACCGACCTGTTTTTTAAACACGCGCGAGAATGCGGCCTCGGACGCATAGCCCACTTCGGCGGCTGCGTCCGCGACGTTCCAGCGGCTTTCGGTCAGACCGTGGCAGGCGATCTGCATGCGCCAGTCGGTCAGGTATTGCATCGGAGTCGTGCCCATCTTTTCGGCGAATAATTGGGCAAAGGCCGTGCGTGACATCCCGGCCTCGCGGGCCAGCAACTCGACGCTCCAGTCCTGCGCCGGAGACTGGTGGAAAGCTGTCAGCGCGCGTGACACGCGGGGATCAGCAAACCCAGCCAAGGCAGATTCGCTGGGGCTTTGATGTTCCAGATGGGCGCGGATGGCTTGGGCAAACAGCACTTCGGATAGTTTCAGCGCAATCAGATCGCCGCCAATGCGGGCGCCGCTGACCTCGGACCCGATCATGCGCAGGGTCGATTCGATCCAGGCTCCGGCCTCTTCGCCGTAGTTCTCGATCAGGATATAGGGGGGCAGCCGGTCGATTAGCATATGTCCCGTGCCCTGCCGCCCCGGCGGGCCGGTGAACGAGAAATGCCCGCAGATCAGCTGCGTATCCCGGCTTTTGTCCTCGCCGCCATAGACCAGAACGCCGTCGCCTTGGTAGCCGGATTTTTCCAGCACCTCTTCCAAAGGCAAAGCGTCCAGCGGTTTAACCTCATTGCAGAGCAGAGCATGCGCGGACCCGTGCGGGATCAGGATCAGGTCGCCTTGCCGTAGCCGCAGTGTTTCGCCGGTGGTCGAGACATGTACCTTCAGCTCGCCCCGCTGGACAAAGTGAAACCGGGCCACGTTTTCGAAGGCAGGCACCTGGACGCCAAAGGGCGGCGTGAACGATGTGCGGAAGTAGAACGTGCCTTTCAGGGACAGGCGTGTGAGGATATCGCTGAGCAGGTCTAACATATGCTTAACCTAAACGATTATGCGCATACGTCCATGGGTTCGAACGATCTGCAATAAATCCCGCACGTTTGGCAAAAGAAAACCCCCGCGGATCCGCGGGGGTTCGTTAGAATTGGTTGTTTGGGATCAGGCGCGGACCAACGCCTCATAGTCCGACGCGATCTCGCGGGTGAGGTCGCCCACTTCGAACGTATAATCGCCAATTTGTCCGACCGGAGTGACCTCGGCCGCTGTACCGGTCAGCCAGCATTGTTCGAAATCGGCCATTTCCTCGGGCTTGATGCGGCGTTCGTGGACGGTGATGCCTTTGTCTTTCAGCATCTGAATGACGGTCTGGCGGGTGATGCCGTTCAAAAAGCAATCGGCTAGCGGGGTGTGAACCTCACCATCTTTGACGAAGAAGACATTGGCGCCGGTCGCCTCGGCCACATAGCCATTGTAGTCCATGAACAAGGCATCCGAGCATCCCTTGGCCTCGGCCTTGTGCTTGGAGATGGTGCAGATCATGTAAAGACCCGCCGCTTTGGCGTGAACCGGGATGGTTTCGGGGCTGGGGCGTTTCCATTCTGCGATATCCAGCTTCGCACCCTGCATCTTGGCGTCGCCGTAGTAAGCGCCCCAAGGCCAGACAGCCACGGCCATCCGCACCGGGTTCTTGGCCGACGCGACGCCCATATCCTCACCCGAGCCGCGCCAGACCAGAACGCGCACATAGGCGTCCTGCAGTCCGCTGGCTTTCAGGGTTTCTTCCTTGGCGGCCTCGATATCGTCCACCGAATACGGCATCGGCATGTCCAGAGCCTCGGCCGAAGCGATCAGACGCTCGGAATGTTCGCGGCTTTTGAAGATTTTGCCGCCATAGGCGCGTTCGCCCTCAAAGACCGAAGACGCATAGTGCATTGCATGGGTCAGGATGTGTACATTGGCCTCGCGCCAGGGCACCAGTTTGCCATCCAACCAGATGACACCATCACGATCATCATATCCCGACATGCGAAACCTCCTGAACCGGGCTGAAATTTCCGATTGTTGCGTTAATTAAGTCCGAAGCGGACATAATGTTGCGCAAAAACTGCGATTCAATACCTGTCTGCCCTTGGAATGTCAATAACGCTGACATAAACTCGACCCAAGTAACGAATGAGGCACAAGATGTCCGACACCCGTCCCGCCCAGGTCTTTGGCGGAGAAAGCCTGCTGTTTCTGACGGATGAGCAGTTGCGGCAAGGGATTGAGGCGATGTTTTTCGCGTATCGCGGGTTTACAGCGGACCCTGATCGCATTCTGTCCGAACTGGCTTATGGTCGCGCTCATCACCGGGCCATTCACTTCATCAACCGGGCTCCGGGAACGACGGTGAACAATCTGCTGGCCATATTGGGCGTGACGAAACAGTCTCTGAACCGGGTGCTGCGAACCTTGATTGACGACGGGTTGGTCGAAAGTCGGGTGGGAACCGTGGACAAACGTGAAAGGCACCTATTTCTGACAGAGAGGGGCCGAGAATTGGAGACCACCTTGTCCGAGGCGCAGCGCGTTCGGATGCGGGCGGCGTACAAGGAAGCGGGCCCCGAGGCCGTGTCAGGGTTTCGTAAAGTGCTTGAAGCGATGATGGATGCTGATATGCGTCATGCATACAGGAAATTGCGGGATACCACCTCATGAGCGATATGGACGCGCATCTGCTGATCGTTGACGATGACGAACGTATTCGGGATCTGCTCAAGAAGTTTCTGATGCGGAACGGGTTTCTGGTGACGTCGGCCCGTGATGCAGCCCATGCGCGGCGGGTGTTGTCGGGGTTGGATTTCGACATGATCGTGCTGGATGTGATGATGCCGGGCGAGGATGGTGTCAGCTTAACGAAGGCGCTGCGCGAAACCCATTCGACGCCAATCCTGTTGCTTACCGCGCGCGGCGAGACCGAGCATCGGATCGCGGGGCTTGAGGCTGGGGCCGATGACTATTTGGCCAAGCCGTTCGAACCCAAGGAATTGTTGCTACGGATCAACGCGATCCTGCGTCGGATGCCCGAGACACCTGCGCAAGAGACGGTTAGCAAGATCCTGAACCTCGGACCCATCCGCTATGATGTTGAGAAGGGCGAGATGTGGCAGGGCGAAGAACCTGTGCGTCTGACGGCTACGGAAAGTCAGTTGATGAAGATTTTCTCGGCCCAACCGGGTGAGCCGATCAGCCGGTCGAAGCTGGTTGAAGATTTGGGCCGCGACAAAGGTCAGGCGCAGGAGCGCGCGGTGGACGTGCAGATCACCCGTTTGCGGCGCAAGATCGAACAGGACCCCAAGCAGCCGCGGTATTTGCAAACTGTGCGCGGTGCAGGGTACATGTTGGCCCCGGACTAAGGGCCGCTGCGCGGCGACTTTTTGCCTTCGGCGAGGATATTTTTAGCCAGATGAAGATGGGATCCTGATGAAGACTGCGCTTTTGACTCATGCAGATTGTCTTGGACATGTGACGCCGGACGGCCACCCTGAGCGGGTCGCGCGGTTGGAACATATTCTGCATGCCTTGGAGCCGCTGGATTTGGATCGCAAGACTGCGCCTTTGGCAGCAGATGATGATCTGCGGCGTATTCACCCGGACAGCTATATTGAAGACATTCGGCGCAGCGTACCTGTGGAAGGGTTTCGGCAGATCGACGGCGATACGTTCATGTCGCCGGGGTCGGTGAGCGCGGGGTATCGCGCGGCGGGGGCGGCTGTTCGGGCCGTGGATTTGGTGCTGGGCGGTGAGGCGCCGAATGCGTTTTGCGCGGTGCGGCCTCCGGGGCATCATGCCGAGACGGACACCGCCATGGGATTTTGCTTGTTCGGTAATGCGGCGCTGGCGGCGAAACACGCGCTGGATCACCACGGGCTGAGCCGCGTGGCCGTTGTGGATTTCGACGTGCATCACGGCAATGGCACGCAGGATCTGCTGTGGGACGAAAAGCGCGCGTTGGTCATTACCAGCCAGCAGATGCCCTTGTGGCCGGGATCTGGACGCCCCGATGAAACCGGTGCTTATGACACTGTACTGAATATCCCTCTGGCACCTGGTACGGGTGGGGCCGAGATGCGTGCAGCCTATGAACGGTTGGCCTTCCCGCGTCTGCGTGCCTTTGAGCCGGAGCTGATCATTATTTCGGCCGGGTTCGATGCGCATCAGGATGATCCGCTGGCCGAATTGAACTGGTCCACCGGGGATTTTGCCTGGCTCACGTCAGAGCTGTGCCAGATCGCGGCAGAGGTGTGTGAGGGTCGTATCGTCTCGACTCTGGAGGGCGGGTATGATCTGAAAGCCTTGGCCGAGGCCACCCGTGCCCATGTGGAAGAATTGATGAAGGCAGCCCAATGACCGAGACACCCGTTGACCAGATGACATTCGAACAGGCCATGAAAGAGCTGGAGACCGTGGTTGGTCAGCTTGAGCGTGGAGATGTTGCATTGGACCAATCCATTGCTCTGTACGAACGCGGGTCGGCGTTGAAAAAGCGCTGTGAGGATGAGTTGAAGCGGGCCGAGGAAAAAGTGGCTGCGATCACGCTGGATGCCGAAGGTCAGCCGACCGGGACTACGCCTGTCGAAGGTCAGTAAATGTTTCGAGACAGACTGGCGCAGGATGCCGCGCTTATTCAGAACCATTTTGATAAGGTTCTGGGGGCGCTGGACAATCTGGATGTGACCCAGGCGATGGCCTATGCCACCAAAGGCGGCAAAAGGCTGCGCGGATTTTTGGTATTGGAAAGTGCGCGGTTGCATGGTGTTGAGACTGAACGAGCCATTTGGCCCGCGACGGCTATCGAAGCGCTGCACGCGTATTCGCTGGTCCATGATGATCTGCCTTGCATGGATGATGATGATCTGCGCCGGGGGCGGCCCACGGTTCATGTGAAATGGGATGAGGGTACGGCCGTTCTGGCCGGAGACGCGTTGCAGACGCTGGCGTTTGAGCTTTGCGGGAACGCGCAGGTTGGCGAGGCCGCAATTCGCGCTGATTTGACCCTAACGCTGGCGAGAGCAAGCGGTGCGCAAGGTATGGTGCTGGGGCAGGCGCTGGACATCGCGGCCGAAACGGCGGAGGCTCCGCTGGCGCTGGAACAGATCACGCGGTTGCAGGCGGGCAAAACCGGGGCTTTGATCGAATGGTCGGCCTGTGCGGGCGCGCGGTTGGCGCAGGCGGATGCGGACCCGCTGCGCCAATATGCCCGCGCGCTGGGCCTTGCCTTTCAGATCGCGGATGACATCTTGGATGTTGAGGGCGATGCCGAAAAGGCTGGAAAGCGCCTGCAAAAGGATGCAAAGGCGGGCAAGGCCACCTTTGTCTCGCTGCTGGGACTAGACGCCGCAAAAACCCGCGCAGCAGAGTTGGTGGATCAGGCCTGCGCTGCGCTGGATGGCTATGGAACTGCTGCTGAAACCTTGAAGGACGCCGCACGCTTCGTTATTGCCCGGGACAGCTAAGCCAGGAACGCGCCATATGTCTGACCGCCCGAATACGCCCCTGCTGGACCTCGTGAGCCGCCCTGCGGACCTCAAGCAGTTCACGGATTCGCAGCTGCGGCAGGTCGCGGATGAATTGCGGGCTGAGACCATCTCGGCCGTTTCCGTCACCGGCGGGCATTTGGGCGCAGGTTTGGGTGTCGTCGAGCTGACCACCGCGCTGCACGCCGTCTTTGACACCCCGCGCGACAAGATCATCTGGGATGTGGGGCACCAGTGCTATCCTCATAAAATCCTGACCGAACGGCGCGACCGGATCCGCACACTGCGCATGAAAGACGGGCTGAGCGGGTTCACAAAGCGCAGCGAAAGCCCCTATGACCCGTTCGGGGCTGCACATTCCAGTACCTCGATCAGTGCTGCGCTTGGGTTTTCCGTCGCGCGCGATTTGGGCGGTGTCACACCCGAAGGGTTGGGCGATGCGATTGCTGTGATCGGCGATGGGTCGATGTCCGCAGGCATGGCGTTCGAGGCGATGAACAATGCGGGCCACCTGAAAAAACGCCTGATCGTAATCCTGAACGATAATGAGATGAGCATTGCGCCCCCGGTTGGTGCGCTGTCCAGCTATCTGTCGCGGATTTATACCGAAGCCCCGTTCCACGATCTGAAAGCCGCCGCCAAAGGCGCGGTGTCCCTTCTGCCGGAACCCTTCCGCGAAGGGGCGAAACGCGCCAAAGAGATGCTCAAGGGCATGGCCATGGGCGGCACGTTTTTCGAAGAACTGGGCTTTTCCTATATCGGCCCCATCGACGGGCATGACATGGACCAGTTGCTGCCGGTGTTGCGCACGGTCAAGGCGCGGGCGACCGGGCCGATCCTGATCCACGTCCTGACCAAAAAGGGCAAGGGCTATGCCCCCGCCGAGCAAGCCCGCGACAAGGGCCATGCCACCGCGAAATTCGACGTGGTGACCGGCAAACAACACAAGGCACCGTCGAACGCGCCCTCCTATACTTCGGTCTTTGGCAAGACGCTGGTGGCGGAAGCGGGGCGTGACGACAAGATCGTGGCTGTGACTGCGGCGATGCCAGATGGCACTGGGTTGAACCTGTTTGCAGAACGCTACCCTTCACGCTGTTTCGACGTGGCGATTGCTGAACAACACGGCGTGACCTTTGCCGCCGCGCTGGCTGCGGGCGGGATGAAGCCGTTCTGCGCGATGTATTCGACTTTCCTGCAGCGCGGTTATGATCAGGTTGTGCATGACGTGGCCATTCAACGCCTGCCGGTCCGGTTCGCCATCGACCGCGCGGGGCTTGTGGGGGCCGATGGCGCGACGCATGCGGGCTCGTTCGACATCGCTTATCTGTCCAACCTGCCGGGCATGGTGGTGATGGCCGCCGCCGATGAGGCCGAGCTGATGCACATGGTCGCCACCGCCGCTGCGCATGACGCAGGCCCCATCGCCTTCCGCTATCCGCGGGGTGAAGGTGTAGGTGTGGACCTGCCCGAACGCGGCGAAGTTCTGGAAATTGGCAAAGGTCGCATCATCCAAACCGGCGCACGGGTTGCGCTGCTGTCCTTCGGCACACGTCTGGCCGAAGTTCAAAAAGCCGCCGAGGCGCTTACCGCCAAGGGCATCACGCCGACGATCGCCGATGCGCGTTTTGCCAAACCGCTGGACCGCGACCTGATTCTGGATCTGGCCGCCAATCACGAGGCGCTGATCACCATTGAAGAAGGGGCGATTGGCGGCTTTGGCAGCCACGTGGCGCAATTGTTGGCGGATGAAGGCGTGTTTGATGCGGGTCTAAAATACCGTTCGATGGTGCTGCCTGACATCTTCATCGATCAGGCCAGCCCGGCGGATATGTACGCGGTAGCTGGTATGAATGCCGAGCAGATCGAGGCCAAAGTACTGTCGGTTCTGGGCGTGGCCACAATCGGCGAAAAGCGCGCCTGATCTCTGTTTTCGCAGAAAATGGTGCCTATAGATGGCACTGAACAAAGTAGTCACCAAGCGTCAAATCCAATGAGCCTCCTTCTCGGATCAACTGGCGTTTCCTGTAACTCGCGAGGCGTCTTCAATGATGCCACTACAAGCTCACTTCGGTGTCTCGCCAAAGTAACCCCCAAAAAATGCGATCATCGCTAACAACACACCAACCAATATCACGATCACAAGCAGTGCTCCGCTACCTTTGGCAAAATATCCCAGTGAGACTAGGCCAACCACGAAGATGCCGACCAGAAAGTAGAGTACTGTATTGTCCATCTTTACCCCCAAATGAGTTGTTTACACTCAACAAGTACATGCTCGAAAAAAACGATCCAAAGACCGCTATAGATGACGTCAAACGGCTTTCGGTGACTGTCGAATGCCGCTCAGCGTGGCGAACAAGACCGGTACCAGGATCATTGTGAGCATCGTACCCACCGTCAAACCGCCCATGATCGTTACAGCAAGACCCACCCAAAACACGTCTGGCAGTAGCGGTATCACACCCAAAACTGTAGTGGCGGCGGCCAGTACGACAGGGCGCAGTCTTGAGGCTCCGGCATTCAAAACGGCGTCGTAGCCCGGCTGACCTTCGGCCAAGTTATCGTTGATCTGATCGATCAGAACGATTGCGTTTTTGATCATCATGCCCGCCAGGCTCATGCCCCCGAGCAATGCAACGAATCCAAACGGTGTGTTTGTAAGGAGCAGGCTCGGAACAATACCTATCAGCACAAAAGGTACTGTCAGGAAAATGACCAACGGTCTGCGGTATGAGTTAAATAGCCCAACGACAATCAGTGCCATGATCGAAAACGCGGGGATCATACCCGGAATCAAAGACGCTTGTGCAGACACTGTGTCCTCGTGCTCTCCACCCCATTCCATGCTGTAGCCCGGTGGCAAGTCAGCCTCCAGAGCTTCGAATTCGGCAAGAACTGCGGCGCGATAACTTGGCAGAGTTACGCTATCGATTGGATTGGCTTGCACAGTCAGAACACGGCGCCGGTCGCGACGATTGATCGTTGGATCTTCGGGCTGAATATTCACGCCGCGTACAACCTGTGCCAATGGGACAGGCTCAACAGAAAACGGTGACTGAAGTTGCAACAGTTCAAAGTTGTCGACGGCTGCCACATCTTCTGCGCCAGGCCGAACGATGATTGGCAGCAACTCGTCACCTTCGCGGTAGAGGCCGACCGAACGCCCGTCAAATGCTCGTTTTGTCGTGTTTCCAAGATCTTCATACGTGATACCGGTCCACCGTGCTCGGTCCTGGTCATAGTCTGGGACAGTTTTCAGGACACGGTTGCGCCAATCGGTGCGCGCCACTTTCGTCCATTGATGCTGATCCAGTATCGCAACTGCTCTGTCACCAATTTCGCGCAGAGTCTCAGGATCAGCATCCGATGGGCCGATGATGCGGTTCTCGAATGCCCAGGTGTTGCTGGGTCCCACACCGAATTGACGTGTGAAAGAGGTCGCCTCGGGCATGTTGGCTGATATCCAAAGCGATATCTCTTTGGTCATCTCGGGAATGTCGCGGTAATCCTCGACATTAACAATGACTTGCGCGTAGGACGGGTTGGTTCCCTCGGGGTCGACTGGCAGGTAGAAACGGGGCGGGCCAGCTCCGATAAAGCTGGCGATGCCGGTCACACGATCGTCCATTTCAACCTTTTCTTCGATCCGTGAGATCGCTTCTGACACGGCTTCAATCCGAGTTCCCTCGGGAGCGTAATAGTCGATCATGTATTTGGTCATCGACGAGGTCGGGAAGAACAGCTGTGTGACAGAGCCAAAACCAACCCCGGCAATGACCAAAGCACCCAAAGCCACCCCGATCGTCAGATAACGCACGCGGATCGCCGCAGCCAGAAAGCGGCGGTAAATCGCATAGAAACCGGTGTCAAAGGTCTCGCTTGCTCCACCTTTTGGCTCCGGTAGCATGGCAACGCATTGCAGTGGCGTAACCGTCATCGACAGCAACCAACTGACCAGCAGCGCGATCCCGACAACTGAGAAGAGTGTTCGGCAGTACTCCCCTGCGCTCTCGACAGATGCAAAGATCGGGTAGAAAGCCATGACCGCGACAAACGTGGCCCCAAGCAACGACATGGCAGGACGCGTTGCGGCTTCAATCGCAGCCTTTGCTCGGTCCATTCCTTGCGACATCCGTACCATCGCGCCGTCCGCTACGACGATCGAGTTGTCTACCATCATGCCGAGCGCAATGATCAATGCACCCAAGGACATGCGCTGAAGATCTATGCCCAGTGCTGCCAAGGGTATGAAGGTGGCAAGGATTGTTAGAATCAGCCCGCTGCCGATGATGATCCCCATCCGAACACCCATCGCCAAAGTTAAAACGACCAAGACAATTGCGACGGCTTGGGCAAGGCTCACCAGAAAACTGCTGACCGCAAGGTTTACGTCATCGGATTGCCAATGAACCCGTTCAACCTCGATGCCCATCGGCAGGCTTGCGATCAGTTCTGATACTCTCGCATCTACCGCCTCACCAACACTGACAACGTTGACCCCAGACTGGAAGGATATGGCCAACCCAATAGATGAAAGGCCATTATAGCGCATCATAGTTATCGGTGGGTCAATGTAGCCTTCTTTAACCTCAACGATGTCGCCCAGCCTTAGCAACTCTGGCCCACGACGTTGACCGCTTTGAGCCTGATCCAGACCACTCGGTCGGACGACTAGATCTGCGATGTCAGTTGGGCTTGTGAAAGTTCCGCTGGGCGCAATGCGCATGCGGTAGTCACCGACGTTTACCCGCCCTGCATCCACGATCGCATTCTGGGTCTGTAACGTGTTGAGAATTGTCTGAGCCGAGACTCCCAATGCGGCCAAGGCTTCTTCCCGTGTTTCCAGATAAATCACCCTGTCGCGTTCGCCCCAAAGATCGACGCGGCCGACACCGTCGATTAACGAGAGCTCTCGCTTGAAATCTTCGGCATACCCATCAAGCTCCTGAGCGGAGAACCCATCGGACGTCATCGCCAGCAGTAGACCGAAGACATCACCGAAATCATCGTTGATGGCAGGACGACCCGCGCCAGGGGGCAGGTCTGTTTCCACGTCTCTGACTTTCCGACGTAGTGTGTCCCAGATTTGTGGCAGCTGGTCCGACCAATAGTTCGGGCGAATTTCGACTTTAATCGTCGACACACCCGCCTTGCTTTCGCTCGAGATGTAATCAATCTCCTTTATTTCCTGAAGTTTCAGCTCGATCCGTTCTGTGACCTCCTGCTCAACTTCTTCAGGGCTGGCGCCAGGATAGAGGGTGGTCACAACCGCAGTCTTGATAGTGAACTCGGGGTCTTCTAGCTGCCCCAGACTAAAGAAAGCCGAAATGCCGCCCAACGTGAGCATGACAACCGTGAACCAAACGAATTTGGCGTTGCGGATTGAGAACGCCGCGAGACCCATTACTCTGTATCCTCGGAAAGTCGTGAAACCTTTTGGCCTTCTCGCAAAGAGTTCGCTCCGGCAGTGACGACCACATCACCAAATTCCAGACCTTCACTAACGGCCACCCCTTGCGACCGGGGCGTGCCAAGCGAAACCTTCCTTGCCGTTACGGTTTCTGAGCCGGCATCGAATACCCAGACATGCGGATCTGTTTCCCCTTCAGGCACGAAAACCGCGCTGGCAGGAACCATGATCGCATCAAATGGTTCGTGCCCCTCCTTTGGCTGGCCACGGACGCGCCCAGCCATACCCGGAAGAACAAGTGCGTCTTCCGGTTGATCCATAATCAAAGTGACGGGGAAGGTTCGGGTCGTCGCCGAAGCCTCTGATCCAATCTCGCTAATTTCCGCCGGTAGAACCACATCCCCCAGTGCGTCAAAAGTAACGGTGATGTCTTCAATGTGGGGGATCAGGGCGATGTATCGTTCGGGGATATCAATCACCACTTCGATGCGTTCTGCATCCAAAATGCGCAGCACCGGAGTCTGAGCGGCGACTTCTTCGAAATCTTCAATGTATTTGCCGACAACACGACCATCGAACGGTGCCGCCAAACTCGTATAGGTTAAATCCAGAGTGGCTCTGTCCAGAGCGCCTTGAACAGAATTGATGGCCGCCTGAGCGGATGTCTCGCCAGCGATAAATCGGTCGAGTGTAGCCTGAGCAGCAACGTCCTTTTCGACCAGCGATCGTTGCCGATCTGTTTGCAACTTGGCGTTCTCAAACGTTGCCTGTGCGCTTGCTAGTTCGGCGGTAAGCCGGTCTACTTCAGCCTGGTATGGAGCTGGATCCAAGGCTGCCATAATGGCGCCCTTCGTTACAAGGTCCCCAACCTGAACATCGACGCCAACAACATTGCCCGGTACGCGAAAGGCCAAAGAGACTTCGCGCGCAGCCCTGGCTGTTCCGACAAAATATCGGTCATGCAAACTGGAGAGGTCGGAAATCTCGATGGCTCTGACAGGTCGAATAAGTGTTTGGGTCGCATCTTCTTCCTTCTCCCAGCAGCCGGTAAGCAACACGAAGGCAAATAGCCAACCAAAAGTTCTCTTCATATCCCCCTCCCGTGCCGCCCGCGT
The DNA here is from genome assembly GCF_013034745.1 of Ruegeria lacuscaerulensis. NCBI lineage: Bacteria > Pseudomonadati > Pseudomonadota > Alphaproteobacteria > Rhodobacterales > Roseobacteraceae > Ruegeria > Ruegeria lacuscaerulensis. Next base: position 53,243 of record NZ_WQGP01000013.1, read on the forward strand.
TCCTCACTTCGTCGCTGTGAAGGTGGCCTAACTTGCGGATTTTGCGCCTAAAGCTGGCACAATTGTACGCGCTTACCAAACAAAGTCAAAAATACGAATCTGTTTAGTGGTGGCGGAGAGAAACCCGAGTACACTTTGGCAAACTGACAAGACAATTTATCAGTACGATGTCGCCTCGACGCTGCCGTTTGTCATATCGGTGGCACAGAAGGCCGTGTTTCGAGTTAGTGTAACTGCGTTAAAAGGTAAACGTGCGGAGGGCAATCTGTGATTGATTAAAGTCCAGGCCGTCGTCCGGACCTACGTGTGGAGCTGAAATGTCCCCCTTTCGCGAACCGTTGCCATTGCTGCTTATTAGCTAATGGCAGCTTTGTCCGCAAAGCAGCCGCTCATGCCGAGGGAAGCGAATAACCGCTTTGAGCCCTATTTACTCGGGCCTAACCTTCAGAAACGCGGCAGCGATGGTATCAGCTGAACCCAATTCGGTAAGTCACACAAAACGCATAGAGTGCCATACGGTGACTGTTTGCTGCACTGAGCCCAAAGCGGAATGTTTTAACTTTTTGTCATGAAAAAAGTCAGTTCGGTGTTAGTTTGATGCCGCGACATCCAATAGATGTATTCCATACTGGACAATCGAACTTAAGCCCAGCCCAATAATCTATGCCCTAGTCTAAACTGAGTCAGCTACTTACGGTGCCAAGATGCGGTTTTCTTCCCTCGCCCAGAAACTCTTGTCGTTAATAATCTGACTTTTTTGAGCTTCAATGTGTATTATTCTCGACATGAGATGCCTTGTACTCCTGTGGGACGGACAATGATTAAAGAAATAAAACCCATGCGCTTGCTTTCTGTACTTATTGTGATGGTTCTATTCACAACCGGAGCGGTTGCTCAGACAATCGAACGGATAACAAAAAATAACGAAATCCGCTTTGGTTTTCGAATAGATGCTGCGCCACTATCTTACGTCAACGACCAAGGTCGGCCGTTTGGCTTGTCACCCTTAATTTGCGATCAGGTCGCACAGCGTCTTGCGAAGAAACTGGAATTGAATGAATTGAACGTCCAGTTCATTCCGGTCGACTCCAAGGATCGTTTCGACAAAGTTGCCTCGGGAGAAATAGATATGCTCTGTGGGGCTGCGACCATAACACTTTCCCGTCGCGAAGCTGTTGATTTCTCGCTTCCAATATATGTCGATGGCACGTCCATATTATTACCAATCGAAGCCGAGGGCACTATGAGTGCGCTGGCGGGGAAGAAGATTGGTATGAGAAGCAGCACGACAACAGAAGCATCCGTTCTCAATTCCTTTGAAGCGGAGGGTATCGAAGCAAATATGGTGCGGTTCGGTTCACACCCAGACGGTATCAAGGCGCTAAGAGACGGCGAAATCGATGCGTATTTTGCGGATCAGTCGATTTTGTTGGTCAACTACATTGCTGCCGGACTAAAGGGCAAATTCAAGTTGTCCCAAGAAATACTAACCATAGAAAAGCAAGGATTGGCGATACCGAAAGGAGACTATGATTTTCGATTGCTAATAGATCGCATTTTGTCAGAGATGTACGCTCAAGGCACAATGGAAGAGATTTTTCGCATTGCTTTGCCAGGGATCGAGCCCAGCGAAGCATTGAAGGCTCTTTATGTTATCGCCCCTACCAATCCTTGAGACGCATTGCATGAAACAGTTTTGCTAAGTGTAAATATCCTTTTGTAATTTATGCTGGTTTGTTCGCAAAGCGGAAGTTGGTACGAACTTCAGCGAAGGTACGCACCAAGACTAAAGGCGACGCTAGTTGTGGACGCAGCATCGGTTGATATGGCCGGAGAGCAAACGTTCTCTGCGGGTGCGCATTTCGAGTTGGGCATAACCTGAAGCATCCTTCCCAGCCAACATAATGACGTTTGACTAGGCGAACACGACCAAAAAGTCGAAGGGACCAATATAGGCGAGCGAAGCCTAAAAATGTTAAACTTGCGGCGGTTTTAGTTAAACCGTTTCAGCTGGATTGCCTACACTGCTGCAAAGCAAGGGAGGACGTTATGAACGACGATGCTGAAATCTCTGGCGGTTACAGTAGCGATCCAGCCCGTTCCTACTCCCTGAAGGCAGAGGCCTATACGGATCACTCGTGGTTCGATGCGGATCTGAAATCGGTAATCGCTCGGACTTGGCAATGGGTTTGTCATGTTGAGAAGACCCGCGAGCCGGGCGCTTATTGCACCGTGGAAATCGCGGGCAATCCGATTGCGATTGTACGCGGCAAGGAAGGAATTCTGCGGGCCTTTTATAATGTCTGCAAGCACCGCGCGCATGAGCTTCTGTCAGGAGAAGGCAACACGACGCGGATCATGTGTCCCTATCATGCTTGGGTCTACAAGCTGGACGGGCAGTTGGCGCGCGCGCCGCATACTGAGAGCCTTGTTGATTTCAACCCGGGTGAAATTTGCCTTGATGAAGTGCAGGTCGAAGAATTCTGTGGCTTTGTTTTCGTTAACCTCGATCCGAATGCGCGACCCCTCGCTGAACAATCCGGGAACCTTGAAACGGAGGTGCGCCATTGGGCACCTGATGTGGATCAGCTGACATTCGGCCATCGGCTGACCTATGATATCAAGTCGAACTGGAAAAACGTCGTCGACAATTTCCTTGAGTGCTATCACTGCCCGACCGCGCACAAGGACTTCTGCGATCTGGTGGATATGGACACCTATAAGGTGACGACCCACGGTATTTATTCCAGCCATATGGCGGACGCGGGTCAAAACGCGAATAGCGCCTATGACGTTTCCAATGCGACAGTTAAGACTCATGCCGTTTGGTGGCTTTACCCGACAACGTGCCTGATGCGTTATCCCGGACGCTCCAGCATGATTGTGTTGAACATCATTCCCGTGGACCCGGATCGGACACTGGAAACCTACGACTTTTTCCTTGAAACGCCTGAGCCTGACGAGATGGAGTTAGATGCGATCCGATACTTGGACGAAGTGCTTCAGGTCGAAGACATCAACCTCGTGGAAAGTGTACAGCGCGGGATGAATACGCCGGCGTTCACGCAAGGGCGGATTGTTCATGATCCCGATGGCTCGGGCAAATCGGAACACGCGGTTCACCATTTCCACGGGCTTGTTCTGGACGCCTACGAAAAAGGTGCCGCGTGACGCGGCCGAATATTCTGGTGATCATGGCGGACCAACTGGCGCCGCATTTCACCGGGGCATACGGACATAAGATCGCCAAGACTCCGCATTTGGACGCGTTGGCTGCGCGCGGGATGCGCTTTGATGCAGCTTACTGCAACTCGCCGCTCTGCGCCCCGTCGCGCTTTGCCTTTATGTCAGGGCAGAACATCAGCCGGATTGCGGCATATGACAACGCGTCTGAATTCAAAGCGTCAGTGCCCACTTTTGCACATTATCTGAAATCGCTCAGCTATCGCACGTGCCTGTCCGGCAAGATGCACTTTGTCGGTCCCGATCAGATGCACGGGTTTGAGGATCGCGTGACCACCGATATCTACCCCGCGGACTTTGCCTGGACCCCGGATTGGGAAGCTCCTGACGAGCGGATCGATAAGTGGTATCACAACATGCAGACCGTTAAAGAAAGCGGTCTGGCGCATGCGACATTCCAGATCGATTTTGATGACGAGGTCGCTTTTGCCGCCAAACGCTGGCTGATCAATGCCGCAAGGGACAAGGCGCTCGGGCTGGATGCGCCTTTTGCTATGGTGGCGAGTTTCATCCATCCGCACGATCCGTATGTGGCGCGTCCCGAATGGTGGAACCTTTACTCCGATGATAACATCGACATGCCGGCGTTTGTGCCAAAGCTTGAGGATCAAGATCCGTTTTCTCGGCGTTTGCTGGACGGGATCGAAGCCTCGTATGTGCCCTTGACGGAAGAGGAAGTGTGCCGTGCCCGCCGGGCATATCTCGCCAACGTCAGCTATTTTGACAGCAAGATAGGTGAGCTTGTTCAGACCCTCGAGGAAATTGGAGAACTGGACAACACTATTGTCATAGTCACTGCTGATCACGGCGATATGCTGGGCGAGCGTGGCCTCTGGTACAAGATGAACTTCTTTGAACATTCAGCCCGGGTGCCCATGGTCATGGCCGGGCCGGGCGTTGCTGTCGGGACAGCGCGTAATGCTGTTTCGCTCGTGGATCTTTTGCCAACGTTTATCGAACTTGCCGGCGGCGACCTGTCAATGCTCGGTGAACCGATAGACGGGCGCAGTTTGGTCCCCTTGATGCGTGGCGAGGACGACCCGGTTGACGAAGCAATTGGTGAATACTGCGCAGAGATGACGGGCTATCCCGTGATAATGATCCGGCGCGGGGTGTTGAAATACATTCATTGCGACAGTGATCCAGCTCAGCTTTATGATCTCAGCGTAGATCCCTTGGAAATGCGCAATGTCGCGGCAGATGCGGAATATGCCGATGCGGCGTCAAACTTTGCGGCGGAGGTTGCCGCGCGTTGGGATGGCAAAGCACTGCGCAAACAGATCATCGCAACGCAAAAATCTCGTCGGGCCCTGCACGCTGCGATGGAAGCAGGTGCAAGCGAAAGTTGGGACTACAACCCGCCGAGCGACGCCAGCCAGCAATACGTGCGAAACCATATGGATTGGACCGCAGCCGCAAATCGCTACCGCTATCCCCCTTTGAAGGACCAGAATTGATGAAGCTTGACGGAAAAATCGCGCTGGTGACTGGCGCACGCGGCGGCATAGGACGCGCGATTGTGGCGCGGTTCATAAAGGAAGGTGCTACGGTCTACGCTGCCGATCTCACACCCCATGGATCGCTCAATGCCCATGACGACGATGGCAGCATCTTTTTGAAACTTGATGTAACGCAAGAGGCCGATGCTATCGCCGCAATGCAAGCAGTGCGACGAGGACAGGGAAAACTGGATATTTTGGTGAACGCCGCAGGGATCGAAATCGAAAAGACCGTGGAGGAAACCACGCTTGAGGAATGGAATCAGAGCTTTGCTGTGAACTCGACGGGGACATTCCTGACTTCAAAATACGCACTGCCGCTGATGCGTGAAGCTGCGAAGTCGGGCAGCAGCGCCAGCCTGATCAATTTCGGTTCGTATGACGGGTTCATCGCCGATCCCGGCCTTGCTGCCTATTGCGCCACGAAGGGCGCGGTGCATGCGCTGACTCGCGCCATGGCTTGCGATCATGGTCCCGAAGGCATCCGCGTCAATGCGATCTGCCCAGGCTACATCGATACACCGATGCTACAGAGTTTTTTCAACGGTGATGGTTCTGGCGGGGGTGGCGGCAATATTGAAACACTGCAAAAGGCCGTGCGAGACGTGCATCCGATGCGCACCTATGGCACACCCACGGACATTGCCAATCTGGTTAATTGGCTGGCCTCAGATGAAGCGCGCTATGCCTCCGGTCAGCTTTGGGTGCTCGATGGCGGGCTGTCGGCGCAAGTTCAGCAGATGAAACTCTGATGCCAAAGTCCGTTATCATCACCTGCGCACCCACGGGCGGTATCCATACCCCTTCCATGTCGCCGCACCTGCCGGTTACCCCTGCTGAGATTGCCACCGCCAGCATTGAAGCCGCCCAAGCCGGTGCATCGATCATCCACCTGCACGCCCGCCATCCAGAGACTGGCAAACCTGATCCTCGTCCCGAACTGTTTGCTCAGTTTTTGCCGGTCATAAAGCAGTCTACTGACGCTGTGATAAACGTCTCGACAGGTGGCGGGCTGGGGATGTCGATGGATGACCGGCTTTTGGCGGCAACGTCTGCCAGCCCGGAGATGGCTAGCTTGAATATGGGGTCGATGAATTTTGGCATCTTCCCGATGCTGCAAAAGTACACCGAATTTCAATTCGACTGGGAACGCCCGTTTCTTGAGATGACCGAAGATTTCATCTTTCCCAACACGTTCAAAACGATCCGCTATGCGATCGAAAAGCTCGGCGGCGATCACGGCACCAAATTCGAGTTCGAATGCTATGACCTGGGCCACCTATACAACGTCAAATGGTTCGTAGATCAGGGCATTATCAAGCCGCCATTCTTTATTCAGATGGTTTTTGGCATCTTGGGCGGAGTTGCTGCGGATCCCGATCATCTGGTTCATATGCACAACACCGCTAACAAACTGTTTGGGCCCGAGAATTACGAATGGTCAGTGCTGGCGGCAGGGCGGCATCAGATGCCCTTTGCCACCCTAAGCGCGATGCGCGGCGGAAACCTGCGCGTCGGGCTGGAGGACAGCCTCTTTATCGGCAAAGGCGAGCTTGCGACGTCAAATGCGCAGCAGGTCATTCGCATCCGCAGCATCATGGAAAATCTGGGTCTGACAGTTGCTTCTCCAGAAGAGGCGCGCGCGCGTCTGGCGCTAAAGGGCGGCGATCAGGTTGGGTTCTAGGGAGGGACCTATGCAAACGAAAATGCTGATAAACGGCGAGCTGGTCGAAGGCACAGGCGAGGCACTCGATGTCCTGAACCCAGCGACAGGCGAGGTGCTCGAGGCGGTACGCGAGGCAAGCCCGGAGCAGATTAAGGCGGCGACCCGTAGCTCTGCAGAAGCGTTTGACGCATTCGCGAGAACCCCTCCGGCAGAGCGCGCGGCGTTGCTGCTGCAGATCGCTGATGTGATCGAAGCGCATAGCCAAGAACTGGCCGAGCTGGAAAGCTTGGATGTCGGCAAACCGTGGCCATCTGCGCACGATGACGAGATGCCGCTGACCATCGACGTCTTTCGTTTCTTCGCAGGCGCTGCTCGCACCATGACAGGGTCTGCGACCGGCGAGTACGTTGCAGGCCACACATCCATGATCCGCCGTGATCCAGTCGGGCCTGTGGCTGCAATTGCGCCGTGGAACTATCCGTTGATGATGGCGTCATGGAAGCTGGCCGCGCCGGTTGCGACAGGCTGTCCTTTAGTACTGAAACCCTCTGAACTGACGCCGCTGTCTACGCTGCGTCTGGCGGAGCTATTACAGGATGTCCTTCCCAAGGGCGTGCTGAACGTGATCCACGGACGCGGCCCGTCCGTTGGTGACGCGTTGATCAACAGCCCAGAGATGGAGGCGATAACGATCACGGGGTCACCAGCTACCGGCATGGCGGCTATGCGCGCGGCTTCTCAGCAAATCCGTCACGTGCATCTTGAACTGGGAGGGAAGGCCCCGGTCATAGTATTCGAAGACGCAGATCTTGATGCTGTAGTCGAGACGATTCGATATGGCAGCTATTTCAACGCCGGTCAGGACTGCGCGCAACCCTGCCGCATCATGGTGGCTGATGGTGTTTATGACCAGATCGTAGCTGCAATTCAGGATCAGGTTGACCAGATCCAGATCGGTGCGCCTAAGGCCAAAGGCACGGAAATGGGGCCGCTTGTGTCCGCTTCTCAACGCGACCGTGTCGCTGGTTTTGTTAACCGCGCGCGCAACGCTGCGGAGATCGTCTCAGGCGGCGCCGCAGGCGACGGCGACGGATTCTTCTACAAGCCCACAGTCATCGCCAATGTAGACAACGACGCGGAGGTTGCCTGTAATGAAATCTTTGGTCCTGTTGTCACCGTTTCCCGGTTCTCGGATGCGGAAGAGGCATTGAAGATCGCAAATTCAGCCAGCTATGGTTTGGCATCCTCGGTTTGGACCCGCGATGTGGGACGCGCCATGAATATGACTTCTAAGCTGCGCTATGGTTTCACATGGGTGAACACCCACGGCGTTGCCACGCCCGAAATGCCGTGGGCCGCGATGAAAGGCTCGGGTACAGGCAGCGACATGTCAGTTTACGCCTTGGATGCCTATACCGCGATCCGGCACGTGATGGTGGCACACTGATGCGGTTGGCGGGCAAGTGCGCTTTTGTGACGGGCGGCAGGCAAGGCATTGGCCGCGGTATCGTAGACGCGTTTTTGAGCGAGGGCGCGACCGTTACGACTTGCGGACGTGGGCCTCGACCCGGCGGACTGCCTGAAGATGTCGTTTGGCATGAGCTCAACGTGTCAGATCCTGCGGCAGTGAACATCATCGCCGAGGCGACGGACATTCTGGTCAACAATGCGGGTGTGCAGGTCGAGAAAACTGTGGTTGATACCACGGATGCCGACTGGGAACTGGTGATGGGCGTAAATGCACGTGGCGTTTTTAACTGCTGCCGCGCGTTTGTCCCGCTTATGCCCAAAGGCGGATCGATTATTAACATCGGCTCGATTTCTGGCAACGTCGCGGACCCGTCCATGGCGCTTTACAATGCGTCAAAAGCGTTCGTGCACGGGCTGACGCGTTCCATCGCCGTGGATCACGGACCAGACATTCGTTGCAACGCAATTTGTCCTGGCTGGATCGAAACCGGAATGCTCGATGCAGGGTTTGATCTTGCTGACGACCCTGCAAAAGCGAAGCAGGACGCACTGGCCCGTCACGCTGTTCGCCGGTTCGGTAAGCCTGACGATATTGCCGCCATGGCGGTTTGGTTGGCCTCGAACGAAGCTGCATTCGCGACAGGTCAGCTCTTTGTAATTGACGGCGGTATGACCGCTGCGTCACCGCTTTACCCGGGGCTTTTCTGATGGACGAGATTGTACATACAGCCGTTTTGGGTGCTGGCGTCATTGGCGCGAGTTGGACTGCGCTTTTTCTTGCAGCGGGGCGCTGCGTGACGGTGTTCGATCCTGATCCGAACGCGGAAACCAACGTGCGAAAGTACATTGAAAGGGCGTGGCCCGCCTTGGACGAATTAGGGCTAACCGCGCGCGCCACGCCTGACGCATTGCGCTTTGTTGCGCGCGCGGGTGAAGCGGTGCAAACTGCCCAGTTCGTGCAGGAAAACGTGCCAGAACGGCTGACGCTCAAACACGCAACCTACCGAGAGATAGAGCCCCTGCTGCAACCCGGCGTGATTGTCTCAAGCTCGACCTCCGGTCTGACGTTGGAGGCGTTACAAAAAGGTTGGAAAGACCCAAGCCCTTTAATCCTTGGTCACCCATTCAATCCACCGCACCTGATCCCCTTGGTCGAACTTACGGCTAACTCAGAAACAGGGGCGGGAGTGTTAGACCAGACTGAAGCCTTCTACGTCGACATCGGCAAGGTGACCATCCGCATCAACAAGGGGATGCCAGGACATGTTGCCAACCGTCTGCAAGCGGCCATCTGGCGTGAGGCGGTACACATGGTTGTCAAAGGCGTGGCGAGCGTCGAAGACATCGACAAAGCCATGTGGGCCGGGCCGGGACTGCGATGGGCTGCCATGGGGCCGACAACCCTGTTTCACCTTGGCGCCGGTGAGGGCGGGTTACAGGGTTTTTGCGACCATTTCAAAGACACGTTTAACGGATGGTGGGACGATCTGGGCGATCCACGACTAGACGACTATACCGTAAAACTGTTGGTCGACGGCATGGTTAAAGCATCCGAGGGCAAAACCACGGCGGAGCTATCCGCGAAGCGGGACAAAATGCTTACGGCGATGCAGATCGCGACGCGTCCGCATCGCTCTTGAGATCCGGCTTGTACATCGGCCAGGCGCGGAACTCGAAAGGGACGCGACCTTCGATCCGATCTGCGCTTGGTGTTAAACCGAACCGTTGATTATAGGCGCGGCTGAAATGAACCTGACTGTTGAACCCGGATGCGGCCGCGATCTCACTGAATTTCAATTCGGTTTGGGTAACCAGTCCGCGGGCCCGGTCCAAGCGAATGTCGCGATAATAGGCGACAGGTGATTTGTACACGTACTGATCGAACAATCGGCTGAGCTGACGTTGTGAGACACCCAGTCTTTCCGCGATCTCAGGTATCGACAGCGTCGTTTCGAGGTGGGCTTCCATTAAGTCGATTGCCGCTCGCACAACGCCAGACGTGACATAGCCCATTGGCTCGACGACTTTGGGGTTCTGCGAACGCCCTTCGCCTCGAACCTCGTGATGAAACAGATACCGCGCCGTCGCATTCGCAATGCTCTCGCCGGCCACCGCATGCACTAACCGCAGCCCCGCATCAGTAGACGCCGTGCCCCCGCAACACGTGAATATGCGGTCATCTTGCACGAACATATTCTCAGACACGTCCGTATCCGGGGCGATTTCGATGAATGCATCGATATGTTCGTAATGAACCGTCGCTGTCTTTCCCTTCAGCATACCTGCGTTTGCAAGTATGATCGCGCCTGTGTCCAATCCACCGATGATCGCGCCCGACCGCCACCACTTTTGAAACAAATTGCGAAGCTCGTGCGACGTGTAGCGCTCGGGCGTCCAGCTTGAACTAACAAGAACGAGCCAAGGGTTGCTTGCATTGACGTCTTTAACGGGGGCGGTTTCAATCAGCATCCCATTGCTGGCCTCGATCCCGCCGCCGTTTTCTGAGACAAGGGTCCACGAAAACTTATTTCTCCCTGACAAGTAGTTAGCCACGCGAAACGGATCAATGAACGACGTTGTCGCCGACGCATTGAAATGTGGAGTCACGAGAGCGATTATTTCATGCTGGGTTATGATTGGACTGGACATGTCTGATTTTGTCAAAACGCGTCTGAATTTGTCAAATGAACTGCGTTTATGTTGCGGCCGCAGCGAATGTCGCCTTGGGGGGCCGCATCTCTGCATCGACGGTAAATGCCAGATGTCAGCAACTGGTCGACAGCAGAAATTCCCGCACTTCATTTGACTATCCGCTTTGTCCGCGAAACGGTCATTTGGGCAAACCGCAACTAACGACGGCAGCGAGCCCATTTTGACCGCTGCCGCGCGATGTCCCAATGACAGCAATGCGCAGAAAGCGGACTTTGCAAAGTGCAGCAGACTGTTCAAACCGGGCATTCCTTCCAATAGCAGCGTATACGGCTATGAGCAGGAAGCAGACTTCACTGTTGCGCTCCAACAACTTGTGACCTGGTTAAGCTTCTTCTGTATCGTTTGATTGATCTTCCTTGATCGGTAGGATGGGTAAACCTTCAAAACTAATCTGGGGTTAAAAATGTACAGGTATGCGCTGACAACATTGGCTTTGTTTTGTGCAAGCTTACTTCATGCCGCTGGTATGGAGCGGTGGGGTGATTCCGGGGACTGGACAATCCTGATTGATCCCGAAAAGGGCAACGGCTGTCTCGCGTGGAAGCCCTTTGAAAATGACATGACCGTTGAAATTGGTGCAGCACCCAATCAGGCTGGCGGCTTCTTTGCTGCCTTTAATCCGGCCTGGGTTCAAATCGAAGACGGTGCGACGGGCATCGTAAGGTTCGACTTTGGTGATGCGAAATTCGAAGGAGAAGCCGTGGGTGTCTACAAGAATGGAGTTCCCGGTGGCTACGCCTTTTTCGACAACCCGGCGTTTGTAACCGAGTTTGGAAAGCGCCAAAGCGTTACGATCATTGGCGAAAGCGGGGCCGAGGTTGAACTCGATCTCAGCGGATCTGCTAAAGCCATTGAGGCCGTTCTGGCGTGTCAGGCCGAGCAGCCGGAACCGCTGAAGAACTAGGACGCGCCCGATTATTGCAATTGATTGATGTCCGGCACACATGGCTGCCTGTCGGCAGGCATGGCATCAGCGCCTTCCGGGGCCTTGTTTCTCGACCCACCCACATCCAGCTTGAACTTTGGTGACGTAAGCTGGCCCGTTACATCAAAGGGCCAAGCGCTTCGGGATAGGGGTTTGCCAACGCGCCGCGGCTCCGCTCTTATTGCTATCGTATCGTTCAGCCAATCCACTTGCCCTTTTGCAACCAATTGAACCGATCCCGTTTCAATAACGATGGAGTTTGAGCTCACCCGCCCAGCTTGAATTTCAACCGGGGCGACCACGCAAGTGATGTCGGTATAGCCTTGTCGGAACTCCTCCGAAAACAGCCATGGGAAGATGCCCAGCCCGGCTAACTCCAGCAAACTGGTACTGATATAGCCCTTTGACATCGACAAAGACGCATTGCCACGCATGGAATTGATGAAGGCCTTGCCTGAGGCGGTACTGCCAGAAACGTTGAACTCTCCGCTCAAACGGCCATAGGCATCAATACCAATTCCCAATTCATCAAGGATCTCACCGAATTCCCATCCCGAGGTTGATCCCGACAATGAAAGCCTATCGGGTGAATCAATCAGGTCCATGACCGCCCGAAGGCTGAAGTTTCCGCCACCGTAAGCCAACTGAAGGGGGCCGAAATCCACGGTTCCTTCTTTTGCTGACAATTGGCTTGAAACAGACGTTACACCTTGCTGGCCTACAATCTCTTTGAATTCGATCTGAACCTCGACGTCAGCTTCTCGTAGCACGCGCTGCACATCCAGAAGATCGGCAGGTTTCCCTTTTTCCTTTGGCAATACCAAGGGCTGCACGTCTGTCTCCTTCGGTGAAACTAAAGGTTGCACTTCGGCTTCAGGTTCTTTTGAGGTCTCCCCTACCAGACTTTTCAGTTGGTTCAGCACGGCAGTCAGGTTCTTCAGGTCGTTGAGATCGAGCTTTTCGCTCGTGATGTTGCCCCGAACAACAGAAGTGCCCTCGGGGAAATTTGCGTTCAAAGTCGCAAGGAGATGCGAAGACCCGGCTTCGAACTGGATTGCGGCATCAAAGTCCTCGCCCTGTTTGGAGGTTTCAGCATCGATAGCTAGTGCCCCGAGCTCGACAGGTTGTAGATTAACTGCGGTCAGAAACTCGACGCTGTCGTCGACATCCAATTCCACATCAAAATCGAGACCGGCCAGCCCTTTTAGCTCGTTGACGGATAGTGCAAGATCAAGCGCCCATAGATCGGTGTCGTAAGTGGTCGCGTTAAACCTGTTGAGAGAAACCGGCCCGCCCGCATTGGATACGTTGAAGTCGGCTTTGATGCCGCCGAACTGGTCAACGTAGTCTTTATCGAGGTTGGGCAAAATCAACTTGGCGGGCCCGTTTAGCTCCCCATCGAAAGTCACGTCCTGAAGCTGAAGCAGATCGAGGATTTCACCTTCGGCTTTCAGGACAGGCTCTTCAATTGGACCGGCTTGTAGCGCAATGCCCAACATGGCGAGCCGTCCGTCTGGCATGCGGCGAATGCTTTCGATTGAGGCTGGGCCGATTACGTCCAGCCCTTGGTCAAATGCATTGGTTTGGAACAGCAACTTCTCGAATTCGAAGGAAGCCAGGGATCCGACCATATGCATTTCAAAGCCAGTAAACTTCAGTTCTTGGATACTTTTTGCTGCTGGCGGCGGCTGTCCTTCCGGATGAAGCCGTGCGTTGAAAAGCAGATCGACGCCCTGAGCGGTGTAGAGGTCATCTATTGAACCTTCAGCTTCGAGTTTTTGTCCATCCTCCAGGCTTACGGTAGTTGTAAACGCCTCGATCTTCAGGGCGTCCTGAGACACGAGCTCAGCCTGCAACTGGCCATTCCCTTCCAAAACGCGTTCCAACCCAATGACATCTAGAAAATCACCGAATTCACCGGTGTCCATCTCCAACACAGCTCGATAGCCACCACCTTCGTCTTCCGTGAAGGGCTCGCCATCATAGCTCACGGTCATTTCTCCAAAACTCGCTCGCGTCTTAAATGGCGCGTCATGGGGGTAGTCGCCTTCGATTTCGAAACCCTGACCGTTTACGGAGCCGGAACCAGAGACCTTTGTTCTTTGTCCATTATCTACTTGTTCGAGCGCGAGTGACTGAAGGTCAAACACAAACGAGAAGCCCGAGACCTTGTCGTCGATGTTTAACCCGATTGACGTGAAACTGACGTTCTTGTCGCTCAGGAAGTTCAGGATCCCACTGCTTTCGGAGTCGCTTTCATCGATACTATCAGCGCTAGCTACGTCTTTTTGATCATCCGCTGATACAGGTTCCTCGGATACGGGCCCGGGTGTTGGCCTGCCTTTTCGCCAGCTTGTTGTGCCGTCTGCGGCTGTAAGAAGATTTGCTTGGAGCCCTTCCACGACGAGATTGTCAAAATACAGACGACCGTTGGTCAAGGCGACAATGTCCAGCTCCAGTTCCAGCAGGTTCAACTCTACAAGAGGTGACTCCGGCATTGTCTGGCTCGGGATGACCACGCCACCGACGTGAATGTAACTCGTGCGGCCAAGCGCGACGCTTACATCATCGTTGACAAGAAGTGGCCGACCAATTTGTTCCGAAAGAACTCTTTCCACAAGGCCGCGCCGGATGTCCGAGAACATCGGAGCGGCAAGCAACAACCAGACAAAAGCGACGGCAGTGAAGGCGAGAAATGCAACAAGCCCAACTATTCTTACGAGCCAAACCCTCATGTGCTCCCCTATTGCAGCTCACACTGCTTCGAATTTCTGCCAATTGGAGGTCACCAATCCTACTAGCAATTTAGCACACTCAGAATAGCGCATCTCTTTGAGGATGACGTGTTCATCGGTCCAAAGCCGCAAGTATTCGAGCATCTCGTTCGTATGGGTCCTCACGGAAATGAACAGCCCCATCTTCAACCCACGCAGTCCAATAGGTCAAAAGGACCGGCATGGGCTTGGGTAGGTTAACGCGCGTTGTCTTCCCGCTATCGAGAATGGATTGCATCTTTTGCCGGCTCCAGTCCGGCTCTCCCTCCATCAAAAGGCTGGCAAATTCGAACGGATACTCAAGACGCACGCAGCCGGAACTTAGGTTCCGCTCATTTCGGTCGAAAAGGCTGCGGTCGTTGGTATCATGCAAGTATACTGCGTATTTATTGGGAAACATGAACTTGACTAAACCTAACGCATTCTCTGGGCCCGGCTGCTGAACCAAAGTGACGCCGGGATTCTTTGCCCCCCAGTTCACAGCGTTGGCAGGAATTGTGTGACCGTCTTTGTTCCGAACTAAGTAGTTGTTGCGCGCCAGATAGGCAGGATCCTTGCGGATGCGCGAAAGCTTGTCTTTCCGAAAAATCGAGGCGGGAACGGTCCAAGTCGGATTGAATTCCATGTATTCAATCTCATCTCGGAACACTGGGGTTTTGCGGTAGGCTGAACCTGTGATTGATCGGGTGGTCCAAAGCGTCCCGCCAGATGTGACCAAGTAAGTACGAGCGCCTGCAATATTTACCAGCACGAACTCTTCGTCGATTTCCCGCATGAGCCAACGGCCTCGTTCCAGGCTGAGGCGCAACTTGTTTATGCGATCTTCGACAGGTTTGTTGAGAGACGCGAAAGTCTTACCACCAACGACGCCATCTGCTTCCAAGCCATGACGATTTTGAAAGGATTTAACCAACTGCACCAAGTAATCGTCATAAACCCAAGCTGGATCTATGCCGTTTTGCCTGATTTCTGGAAATTCATTTGTTCCATCGTAGCCTTCCGTCGCTAGCCTTTTTCGCAGTTCGGCGACGGCAGGATCCACCATTTCCGGCTTCAGAACTGTTTCTTCGGGGACTTTGTTCCAGCCTCCCTTTGATGCAATAGCTCTGTATTTGCGCAATGCATCAACGAGCATCGTATATTGCGCATTGTCGATATCGATGCGTTCAATCAAAGCGCTGAAGCCTTCACCTTGAAGAAATTGGTTCAATACAATGGAAGGGTCTTGTTGAATTACTGGTTTTGAGAAGTTCCAATCGTCGTCCAATGCGTTTGGATCGACTTTTCCAAAAACCAAATGATGCACGAGTTTTACTGCGGCGTCGGTTGCCAAAATGTCGAACAGGGCTTTATTTGAGGCATCGCCAGCCTGTGAGTCTTTGAAAGCGGATCGAAGCTCTTCTAGCTTGAAATCACTCGGCGTAAAGCCCTGATCAATTGCTCCATCCAACTCCTGAAATAGTTCGTCGACCAATTCAAAACTTGTCCAAGCTGGCGCAAATTCTCTGTCTGCATAGAAACGAGGCACAAGGATTCCTGCGTCCAAACTCTTACTGTTAGAAAGTGTGCCACTCGCATTCGTATTTGACCGTAGCAGCGCTTCTATCTGCTCCGAGACTTGGTCTGCTGCGCCTAAATTGGGGCAAGTCATCAGCGTTGCAGTCAGTACAGTTGCTACCGCTGATCTAAGAACTTTCACCGTCCCCTCCTAAACAGCCAATCTATATGTGGGTGCTTCGAAAAAGGATACTCCAACATTTTGTATAATCAAATCGTAATTTGTTGTTCTCAGGTTTTGCTGGCAAAGCGGACATACTTCACGGGCAAATCATCGACCATCTAGGTCGTGCCTTACCCGGCAAGGCGACGATCCAAACCAACGGCGACACGTTCGCGTAAACGCACTTAGGTTTTTGTAGCCCAAGTTCTTTCCAATCTTTGTTATGGAAAGGCGCCCCTCGGTCAACCATTGCTCCGCCTGACGCATTTTCGCGCTGCCTACGAGTTCTGCCCCTGTGGTGTCGTGTCTTGTAAGTTCTCTTTGCAGCGTTTTAGAATGCAAACCGATGAATTTTGCAAACCCGTCCAAGCCGGGCCATGCGGAGTAGTCAATCACAGAGACTAACTAGGCCAAGTCGAGCACTTTTTGAATGGGACTGTCCGCTTCCGTCGCCTCGTTTCGTTCAAATTTTGATTGCTGCATCAACCAAAACGCGGGGAACGACATACTAACCTATTATTGCGTTCTGTTGTCTTGGGTTTTTTTGGCTAAATGGCGAAGTCGAATGAACACTGAACGGACGGCGGCAAATATGTAATCGCACTGCTGGCTGCGACCGAATGCACAATCAGATCCGATTTGGCGAAGGTCAGGCATTAGAGAACTAGGGGTTGGCATGTGTTTGTTCCTTGTGTGACGTGAACACTGTGCCTTCGCAGGCGGGCGAATACTTGAAGAGAGCATCCAGATTTTCTTGAGAAAAATTAGGCCTTCTCGGATTGCCCACATTGAGTCATGCTTAGTCTATGAGGGTCACTTTCGGAGATTGCGCGGTCGATACTGATCGGCAGATGTTTTGGAAGTCAGGTAAATCCGTACGTCTTGAGCCGCAGGTTTTCGGCGTGTTGGAATACTTCTTGCGGAATCCAGAAATAGTGGTCTCGCGCGACGATCTTGTCGAAAATGTCTGGGATGGCAGGATTGTCTCAGATTCAACTATTTCAACCAGGATAAATGCGGTCAGACGGGCCATCGGCGACAACGATCGTGCGAACCGCATGCTCGAAACGCTGAGTAAGCGGGGGTATCGGTTCTCTGTTGAAGTCTCCAGCGTCGCGCGGACAAGCCCTGATACACCTAAACCACGCTCTGATCGCCAGATCAGCAAAGCTGCTCGATCCGCGGATGGCACTGTCATCGCCTACGCTACTAGCGGCGAAGGTCCACCTTTGATGAGGGCCGGGCAATTCCTGACGCATCTGAATATGGATTGGGAGAGTGAAGTCAGGCGACCGACGCTTGATCGCCTTGGCGCACATTTTTCTCTTACGCGATACGATCAGAGGGGGACCGGGCTTTCGGGAGCCTCCGCGACGGACTTCACGCTTGAACGGCTGGTCGAAGACATGCTTGCTGTGGCCGACGACGCTGGACTCGAACGCTTTCCGATCTGGGCGACTTCACAGGGGGTGCCTGTGTCGCTGGCATTCGCGGCCGCCTATCCTGAGCGCGTAAGCCGAATGGTTCTGTACGGTGGTTTTGTTCAGGGCCGCGCCGTCCGTGAGCCCGAACCCAACTCTGTTCAGGCGGATACCTTTCTTGACCTCATATCAGAAGGTTGGGGCAAGCCAAGCGGTGCATTTGGCAAGGCTTATGCGACGTTATTTATGCCCGAAGCATCGGCGGTACAGATTGATGACATGTGCAAGATGCAGTTGGCCTCTGCATCACCGGACACAGCGATCGAACTCAGGCGTTCGATAGACACCTTCGACGTATCAAACATCCTCGACCAAGTACGGGTGCCGGTCCTCGTAGTTCACACAACTGAAGACTCCGTCAATCCAGTAAGCCAATCTAGCTTGCTGGCCTCTTTGCTGCGAGATGCACAGTTGAGAATCGTGGAAGGTAGAAATCACGTACCTCTGCCAGGAACAGACGCATGGGAAACGATTATGCATGTATCGCTCGATTTCCTAAGGTCTGCTTAGTCCGCGTAGCAGTCATTCAAGCCGAGTGTTGCGAATAGCTGCTTTGAGCCCCGAGCAGCCATTAATGTGGCTTGCAGCAAATTGCAGCTCCGGGCCCAAAATGATGAGGGTTAAGCCCGAAATCTGTCAGTTCTTAAATCGTTGTTTGATAGAAAAAAGTTTTTTGGTAGCCTTGGCGCGTGCGCTTTCATTTCAAAGAGGTTTGTCGATGCGCACTCTCTCGTTCACTTTGTTTATCTTAGGCACGGCTTTGGGTTGGTTACCGGCTGCGAATGCACAAGACGCCGAAAAGCCCAACATCGTTTTCATGATGGCGGACAATCTTGGCTGGGGTGATCTTGGCGCTTATGGCGGCGGAGAGGTGCGCGGCATGCCGACGCCCGAAATTGACGCGTTGGCTGCAGAAGGTTTGAGGCTGACGCAGTTTCTTGTCGAGCCGGGTTGTACGCCGACCCGCGCTGCAACGATGACATCGCGCTATTCAATCCGTTCGGGGCTTTCGCTGGCCTTGATACGCGGGACACCGAACACCCTGCAGCCTGAAGAATATACGATGGGGGAAATGCTTCGTGATGCGGGTTATGCGACCAACTACCTTGGCAAATGGCATCTTGGACTCGACACATTCAGCATGCCGCAAAACCAGGGCTTCGACAGCTACTACGGCATTTTGAATTCAACTGACGAAGTAAATTTCGGCGAGAGGTCGGCGCTTTCCGGTTATGAGCTGACAGAAGACGAGAAGGCTTATGTTTGGCAAGGCACTGCTGGAACGGATGGTGAAATCGTTGAAGAATACACAAGGGACGTGCGTCGAACGATTGATTTCGAACTTACTGATCGGGCGGTCGCATACATTGAAGAGCAGAGTAAGCTGGATGATCCTTTCTTCCTTTTCCTGTCATTTACACGCCCGCACTATCCCAGCCTGATGACCCCCGAATGGGAGGGCCGTTCGGTGGCAGGCGCCTATGGCGATGCAGTGATGGAGCTTGATTACAATACGGGGCGGGTGCTTGACGCAATCGATGCAGCGGGATTAGCCGACAACACAATCGTCGTCTGGATGAGCGACAACGGTCCGTGGAAGACAATGGTATGGCCGGATGGCGGGAGTGCCGGTCCTTTCAGGGGAGAACTGGGAAGTGCCTGGGAAGGCTCAATTCGGACTGCCGGAATGATCCGTTGGCCGGGTATGATCGAACCCAGCGTTTCAGACGAGATGTTCTCGACTATGGACTTCATGCCAAGTTTTGCTGCCATCGTTGGAGCGGAAATGCCGTCAGACAAGCCAATCGATGGCGTTGACCAATCGGCTTTTCTGCTGGGAGAGCAAGAAAAATCTAATCGTGAAAGCCTGATAACGTTCCTTGGCGATGACATGATGGCCGTGCGTTGGAAGCACTTCCGCATCTACTTCCAAGACGTGGTTCAGGCTGGAAACGGATTTAAGCGCATGGGAGGATCACAATCCAACCGGGTGCCGCACAATGGATACCCTCGTATTTACAACATTAAGGCCGACCCACGGGAAGAGGACGATGTTGGCGCATTGGAAACTTGGGTTGTGGGTCAATACATGCGTGTGGTTTTGGAATACCTCGCAACTTTGGATGAGCACCCCAATCCGCCAGCGAGCAACTTTACGGATTTCTAACGAAGGCGATTTCGCAAACTGCACAAAACATTGCTGACAAAAAAGTCAACGTCGGCTTCGTCCGCATAGCGGTCATTCGCGATATTTCAGCCAACGTCCGCTCGTGTGAGAAGCAGTCATTCACGGTAGGAACTTTAAATTTTTGTCCTGAACGGCTGCTTTACGCCTCTTGTCAGTCATCTGAGAAAAACACTCAGATGACTGCGTTGAGCCCAAATCGGAAGTTCAAAAGAGCATCTTTAATGACCCTCAGTAGCCGGTGGACGCAGATGCTGGTATTCAGAGGATTGGGTAGTTCTATGAGGTCATAAATGCAGCGATCATTTGCCTTAGTCTCAACACTCCTTTTTTCAATATCCACGACGGCGGCTAGTGCAACGGAAGACATCCGACTCGTTGTTCAAATCACAATTGATGGACTGCGCGGAGACTTGATTTCTCGTTATGAGGCCGCCTTCGGCGAAGCTGGTTTCAAAAGGCTTTTGGAAAGCGGCGTCTGGTACACCGACGCTCATCATCGTCACGCCAACACCGAAACCATTGTTGGCCACGCGACGCTCGCTACAGGAGCCCATCCCTCTGAGCATGGAATGATTGGCAATGCCTGGTTCAACAGGGCTGAAGAGCGATTGGGATACAATATTGAAGATCCGGACTACCCGATGTTGCCGGTTCCAGGCTTCGGTGGAAACGTTGATCAAGTCGACCCGACACAAGCCGCTGCTGTGACATCGGGCCGTTCTCCCGTTAACTTGTTGGCGACGACGTTTGGAGACGAACTGGTGAAAGCCAATGCCGGTCGATCAAAAGTTTTTTCCGTATCTGGTAAAGACCGTTCGGCGGTTGCAATGGCAGGGCATTCTGGAAAAGCTTTATGGCTGTCGGCGGCTACAGGGGCATTTGAAACAAGTGCTTTTTATTATGACGCGTATCCCGATTGGGTTCTCGACTGGAACTCTAAACGCGCCGCAGATGCTAAGATCGAAAGTGAGTGGTGGCCGGAGTGTTCTGACGCGCCTTACCTAATGGAAAGAAAGGAACGCTCCTTTGTAACCAACCTTGGCACATTCGGTCGCACTTTCCCTCATTTCTATGGGAAGCCGGAAGACGGGCTCTACTACACGCAGGTTTTATTGTCGCCTCATGGGGATCGGATCACGGCCGACTTTGCAAAAACTGTTGTCAAAGAGGAGGGGCTTGGTGACGATAAATGGCCGGATTACCTAAGCATCAGTTTTTCAGGTGTAGACGCAACCAACCATTTCTTCGGACCATCCAGCCTAGAAAATGAAGAAATGGTGCGCTGTTTGGATGAGACATTGGCTGATTTCTTTGAGTTCATGGATCGAGAGGTTGGACGAGCGAATGTGCTTTATGTGCTTTCCGCCGATCATGGCATGCCGGAAGCGCCAGAAGAGATGGCCGAAGCCGGGCTTTCGACATTCCGTAACTCCACCGAAGCATTGATGATAGATGTGAATTCGGTCATCGCCGATGAGTTCGGAGTGGAATCCGCAATACAGTTCTTTTTTCGTCCTTACGTATATCTGGACAATGCCGCCATTGAAGCGTCAGGCGCCGACAGGCGTGTTATCGAGCGACGCATCGTCGAAAACTTGATGGCTGCACCGGGCATTGAGCTTGCGATGCCAACTGAACCGTTTCCTGAACAACGAGGGCATACCCTTGAGGAGCAGATCCGGCGAAACTATCACCCAACACGTTCTGGCGACATTTATGTTGTTCAGACACCTTATTCATTTCTCTTCGAGGAAGGTCCAATTGCCGTAATGCACGGATCGCCTTGGCGCTACGACACGCATGTTCCAATCATTTTCGCTGGTCCAGGTATCAAGCCAACTCGCGTCAGTCGTCCCGTTTCCACGGTGGACGTGGCCGTCACACTGAGCACTATTTTAGGTATCAGCCAACCTAGCAGCGCTGCGGGTGAAGCATTGAGCGAGATTGACGTTACAGATCCATAAGCGGTCTTGTCTTTTCGTCGAGTGACCAACGGCAATGCGTATTGGTGGAGAAAAAAGTGATCTTTGGCCCAAACTCCCAAGTTTGGCTAAATCTGGAGAGTTTCCTCAACGAACAGCAGGTTTGTCCGCACAGCGATCGCTCGTGATATTCAGGCGGGCGATCGCATCGAGCCCGTCGCCTACCTTGGAGTACGGGGGTGAAACTGGTTGTTTAGCGCACCAAGCTAGGAGGCGATAGCAGTGCTGTGATACAAAAGGACTGAAGGCTCGGAACAAGACTCCCTGCGCTCATTGTGTCAAATCGGTCTAAGGTCTCAGTATCGAGCTGGTTCAATACGCTTGTTTAGACAAGAAAGTGTCTCAATATGATTGAGTTCAGCAGGTCTCCACTTCTAGATAGCGTTGCTGCTTGGCTGATGGGGTGCGGTCTTCGCGATACAAAGGCGGACGATGTGGTGCGAGGCTTTGGCAACCGTCTGGTTTCCGCTGGTGTCCCTGTTGCTAGGATCAACGTCGGGGGCATGGTCCTGCACCCAATTTTTGGCGCATTGAATGTGCTTTGGACGGTCCGCGACGATCAATCCAAAGTCGAACTAACGCCCAGAGACCAGCTTGCGACACCTGGATTCCGCAACACACCTTTTTTCGATTTGGCGCATAACGGCGGTTCCTATCGGCGTTACAAATTGGAAGATGGGTCGGTCGAGACCAGTTTTCCGATCCTAGAAGAGCTTCGTTCAGATGGCGCAACGGACTATCTGGTTCAGTTTGAAAGCTATCATCGCGATGACGCTAGTCGCTGGTCGGATTTTCCGCCTGGAATGGAGGGCGTTATGATGTCGATTTCTACACGACGTATAGGCGGATTTAGCGACTCTGAAATCAACTATATCCGAGCACTCATGCCTGCCCTCGCACTGGTTATAAAAAACGCTCAATCGCGCATTCTTGCGCAAGGTCTCATGGATGCCTACCTAGGAAGCTACTCTGGAAACCGTGTCTTGGATGGTGTAATCGAGCGCGGCGATGGAGGGGCAATCGACTGCATTTTGTTTTATTGCGACCTTAGAAACTCCAGTCGGATGGCAGAAGACATGCCATTGAATAGATATCTTGCGTTAATTAACGACTATTTTGATTGTACGGCCGGGGCGGTAGAAGATCACGGCGGTGAGATCCTTAAATTTATCGGCGACGCTGTTATGGCAATCTTCCCAGTAGACGAAAAGTCGAGGCCGGCAGTCGACATGAGCCGTGCCGCATTGTCTTCAGTGTTGGAGTGCTTAGCTCGCGCGAGGGAAAAGAACATCATTTGGCAAAAGTACGGCGGCAGAATTGAGTTTGGAATTGCCTTACATCGGGGTTCCGTAATGTATGGAAACGTCGGCACGGAACGTAGGCTGGACTTCACAACGATTGGCCCTGCGGTAAACCAAGTCAATCGGCTTGAGGGTCTGTGTAAGTCTCTTAAAACTCCTTTGGTAATGTCCTCGGAATTCGCAGCAGATGTTGCAACGCGGCTTGAGCCCTTGGGGCAACACCAGCTAGCAGGTATGTCGCAATCAACAAAGGTCTTTACGCTTCCAGAGTTCGCACCAACGGTCGATAAAAGTAGCTCAATTAATCGATCCAAATGAACGAATTATTTGATCTTAAGTTAGTAACTTCGGATTTCTGCAACAAATGATGAACGGGTGCTTTGTCCGCTTAGCAGACGCTCAGTCAGTTTTGGCGAAGGTCCGCTCCTGAGCCAAAGCGGATGTGCTTAATAGTATGGCCATTCTTAACAGTAGGAAGTGGGTGATGGGCATGGAATTGAAATCAACCCGGGATCATCAGGCATCAACAAAAAATCGGGGGGCAAATCAGGGGATATTTATCAATTTATCGCAAAAATATTCAAAAATTAGTAAAATACAGCTATTTTTGGTGCCTCAAGAGGGACTCGAACCCCCGACCTTGTCCTTACGAAGGACCTGCTCTACCAGCTGAGCTATTGAGGCAAGCGAGGGCTCGTTTAAACCGTCCGGGTCAGGCGCGCAAGCCCAGTTCTTAGGCTCTGGGTGCAGAACCCTTACTGTGAAATTTTTGTAACAACGCTGAATAGTGGTTGTCGCACATCCTTTATTTCAATATTTCGTGAAATATGGAATATGAAGCAACAGATCAGTTGGCCACCCTGGGCCATCCGCAGCGGTTAATGGTGTTTCGCATGCTTATGCGACGCTTTCCTGACACTGTTCCTGCCGGTGAACTGGCAGTGCAGCTGGATATTAAACCCAGCACCTTGTCGAACTACCTGAATGCTCTGCAACGCGCGGGATTGGTGCGGCAGGAGCGGTTGGGGACATCGCTGCTATATTCAATCGAGATGACGAATGTGCAGCACATGCTGGACTTCCTGCTGAAAGATTGCTGCAAAGGTCGGCCCGATATCTGTATGCCCTCCACCCAAGGAGCCAAGACTATGCCGGACCGGAAATACAACGTCCTTTTTCTGTGTGTGGGCAACTCCGCCCGATCGATCTTTGCCGAATCCATCCTGCGCAGCTTGGGTGGGGATCGGTTCAACGTTTATTCTGCAGGCACACAGCCGACCTCTGAATTGAACCCCTTCGCGATGCAGGTTCTGGCTGACAAAGGGCACGATACTTCGGCTTTGCGGTCCAAGCATATGTCTGAATTTGCAGCCGATGGCGCGCCCGAGATGGATTTCGTGTTCACCGTCTGCAATCAGGCCGCGAACGAGGATTGTCCGGCCTGGGAAGGACAACCCATCAGTGGCCATTGGGGCATGGTTGACCCGGTCAAGGCCATGGGCACGGACGCCGAGAAAAGCCTGGCCTTCCAGAACGCCTATGGCGCGCTGAAGCGACGGATCGAGGCGTTTACCTCTCTACCCGTCGAAAGCCTGGATCGGATCGCTTTACAAACGGCCGTGGATGACATCGCCAGAACACCTGTTGAGGACATGCAATGACGACTTACGCGGTAAACGGCCTTGGCCGGATGGGCAAACTGGCCCTAAAACCTCTGCTCGAGAAGGGCGCCAAGATCGCCTGGATCAATGATAGCGCTGGCGACCCCGAGATGCATGCGCACCTGTTGGAATTTGACACTGTTCATGGCCGCTGGGATGCGGAATTTACCCATGACGCCGACAGCGTGACGATCAATGGTACGCGCCTGCCGTTCATTGGCACCAAAGACCTGTCCGACCTGCCTATGGGTGGCGTGGACCTGGTGATCGACTGTACGGGCGTGTTCAAGACCGAGGCTAAGCTGGCACCGTATTTCGAGGCAGGGGTGAAGAAGGTTGTCGTCTCAGCCCCGGTCAAGGACGGCCCCACGGCCAATATCGTGATGGGCGTTAATGAAAGCACTTATGACCCCGCAGCCCATCACATCGTGACCGCGGCGTCCTGCACCACCAATTGTCTGGCTCCGGTCGTAAAGGTCATCCATGAAAATCTGCGCATTCGCCACGGTTCGATGACCACGATCCACGATGTGACAAACACGCAAACCATCGTGGACCGCCCCGCCAAGGACCTGCGGCGCGCGCGGTCGGCATTGAACTCGCTGATCCCGACCACAACCGGCTCGGCCACGGCCATCACGCTGATCTACCCTGAACTGAAAGGCCGTTTGAACGGCCACGCGGTGCGGGTGCCGCTGCTGAATGCCTCGCTGACCGATTGCGTGTTCGAGGTTGAACGCGAAACAACCGTCGAAGAGGTCAACGCCTGCTTCAAAACCGCCGCCGATGGCGAGCTGAAAGGTATTCTGGGCTATGAGACCCGGCCGCTGGTATCCACCGACTACAGCAATGACGAACGCTCCTCGATCGTCGATGCGCCCTCGACCATGGTGGTGAACGGGACGCAGGTGAAGATCTATGCTTGGTATGACAACGAAATGGGCTATGCGCACCGTCTGGTGGATGTGGCGCTGATGGTCGGGGCCTCGCTGTGACCGAACGGCCCGAGGGGCTGTCGGCCTATATCGCGGTTACGGCGGCCTATTGGGCTTTTATGCTGACCGACGGAGCCTTGCGGATGCTGGTGCTGCTGCACTTTCATACGCTGGGCTTCTCGCCAGTGCAGTTGGCGTATCTGTTTGTCCTCTATGAAATTGCCGGGATGGTGACGAACCTTGCAGCGGGCTGGATCGCGGCTCGGTTTGGCCTGACTTCGACTCTTTATGCCGGGCTTGGGTTGCAGGTGGTGGCATTGCTGGCACTTACACAACTAGACCCTAACTGGGCGATTGGCGCATCTGTGACCTATGTCATGATCGTGCAAGGCGCAAGCGGAGTGGCCAAGGATCTGGCCAAGATGTCCTCGAAATCCGCAGTGAAACTGTTGGCCCCGACAGAGGGCGGCGAGCTGTTTCGCTGGGTGGCATTGCTGACCGGATCAAAGAACGCTGTCAAAGGGCTGGGCTTCCTTCTTGGTGCAGCCATGCTGGCTATACTGGGCTTTCAGGCGGCTATTATCGTGATGGCGATCGTTCTGGCGGTGATCCTGTTCGCGGTTGTCCGGTTTATGCCTCCCGGTCTGCCCAAAGGGCGCAAGGGCGCGAAGTTCTCCGAGGTTTTCTCAAAATCTGCCAACGTCAATTGGCTGTCCGCCGCGCGGGTCTTCCTGTTTGGTGCTCGTGACGTGTGGTTCGTGGTCGGAATCCCGATCTATTTCTACGCCGTTTTGTCCGATGGCACGGAAGAGGGCAATCGCGCGGCCTTTTTCATGATCGGCACCTTTATGGCGTTCTGGATCATCCTCTATGGCGTCATTCAGGCCAACGCACCCAAAATCCTGCGCTCCCAAGATCGAACTAAAGGCGACCTGATAAACGCTGCCCGAAGCTGGGCCGCAGCCCTGTTCTGTGTCCCGTCGGTGCTGACCGTGGCGGTTCTGATCTCGGACGAACCTCAAACATGGCTGACCATCACACTGGTTCTTGGCTTGCTGGTGTTTGGGGCGCTGTTTGCCGTCAATTCGGCGCTGCATTCCTACCTGATCCTCGCCTTCGCCAAATCCGAGCGTGTCACGATGGATGTGGGGTTCTACTACATGGCCAACGCCACAGGCCGGTTGCTGGGAACGGTACTTTCCGGTCTGACCTATCAGATCGGTGGATTGCCTTTGGTGTTGGGAACAGCAGCGGTTATGGTTGCTTTGGCGGCAATCACCTCGGGCAAGCTGACGGATCAAAGCCAAGAGGCGCATGCCTAAACGCCACATACGCCCTTGGTTTCAAACTGTATGGATGCGCCGTTTACAGAACCGAAACGAAGAACGGCTTCAGGTTTTCCCCGTTTGAAATCGCGGTCTGTGCGGCGTTTGCCGTATCCAGCGCCTCGCGAATGGTGACGTCCATATCAAGATAGCGGTAAGTCCCGAGTCGACCCACAAAGGTGACATTTTGCGCCGCCTCGGCCAGATCCGCATAGTCCTTCAACAAGGCTTTTTCCTTCACCTGCCGGATCGGGTAATACGGGATGTCGTCGGGGCCCGCTGCGCGCGAGTATTCGCGGTAGCAAACCGAGCCCTGATGGTCTTCCCACGGGGCAAAATGCTTGTGCTCGGTAATGCGGGTGAAGGGCACGTCCTCGTCGCCATAGTTCATGACCGCGCAGCCCTGATAGTCGCCTTCATAGGTGAACCGCTCGAAATCCAAAGTGCGATAGCCCAGCCGACCAAGCTCATAGTCGAAATAGCCATCCAGCGGGCCGGAATAGAACACGTGGTCGAACGCGGCGCCCATTTCGCGATTGAATGTTGTTTCCAGCTGAACCGTGATTGAAGGGTGATCGAGGATACCGGCAATCATGTCGGAATATCCTTCTTCCGGCATTCCTTGAAATCTGTGAAAAAAGTAGTTGTCGTCGTAGTTGAACCGTACCGGCAGACGTTTGAGGATCGAAGCAGGCAGTTCAGAGGGGTGGCAGCCCCATTGCTTGATTGTGTAGCCCCTAAAAAACGCCACATAGAGATCGCGACCGACATAGCGCAGCGCTTGTTCCTCAAAGCTCTGTGGGTCGGTGATCGAAGTATCTGCCTGTTCTTGGGTGATAAAGGCGCGCGCCTCATCCGGGCGCAGGGTGGTGCCGAAGTACTGATTGATCGTGTGCAAATTGACTGGCAGCGAGAACACCCGGCCTTGTGATGTTGTTTTCACCCGGTTCTTATACGGCCGGAATGTCGCAAAGCGATTGACGTAATTCCAGACCTCTTCGTCATCGGTGTGGAAAATATGGGGGCCATAGACATGTACCAGAACGCCTGTTTCTGCGTCGCGATGGGTGTGACAATTGCCGCCGATATGATCGCGGCTGTCCACAACGGTGATCTTGTGACCCCGCTCTGCCAGCGACCGACCGATGACCGCGCCCGAAAGCCCGGCCCCAACCATCAGGAAATGCCGCGTGCTCATTCAGGGCCCTTTCTGTTTTGACGTGATGGTCGTCATGTCCAACGGCTTGGACAATTGCCGGCGCGCGATCTTGAGGATGCCTGATCGGGCTGATCCTCTGTCGCGAAACTCCGACAGAACGGACATCCAGCTTTTGCACATGCGCCAGCCAAGCTGCACCCGCCCCGAGATCGGCTGACCACCCTGCAAGATCCCGGCAAAGACGATGGGCACGGTGCGGCGGGTCAGATCGAACATCTCTTTCAGGACGGCCTCTTCCTGTTCGGAGCTCAGGTTGCCGGTTTCAGCCATGGCTGATTTTAGAGCCTTTCCTACCGGACGGGTGTGGTGCATTGCGATTTCGTCCAGAATGGCGGTTCGGAACGCTCCGGCCTCGGCCCAGCGACACCAGATGTAGTCCAGCCCGTATCCGCTCATTGTACCTTGAAACAGGGGCAGGGCCTTTTTCAAAACATCCCGATGCAGGCACGGGGCCATGATCTCGATATAGTTGATATAGCGCAGCACAAATCCGGGGCATCGGCTAAAAACAAAATGCGAATAGTAGCTGTCGAGTGTCAGTGATGGCTGTGCGATGCGCAATCCATGAGTGCGCATGGCTTGAAACAGGGCGTTCACATCCTGCGCGCTGATGTCCAGATCGTCATCCGGCAACCATATGAAGTCATAGTGGTCCAGATCCCTGTCGGACAGCGTCTTGTATAAGCCATCCCACTTGCCGCCCTTGATCAAAACAGCCTCAACGCCCGGCTGCGGGGTGAAGGCCGCAAAAGCATCGTCCGAGAAATAGCTGACCAGCAAATCGTAGTCGCGCTGCTTTAACGGCAAGTCTTGCCATCTGTGGTGCAACGAGTTGTTGCCCGCCCGGACAACCACGAGGTTTTTTTTCATGCGTGCTTTTGAACCTGACTATCTGCCCGCATCAATGGGGCCAGTCCTTCGATCATGTCCGGGTTCAGAGGGTGACTCAACCGTCCGTGCGTGTATTTCGCCTGATACACCAGGTTACGGACAAATCTATTCAACGGTGAGCCGGGTTTGGCACGGCGGCGACAAGGATCAATATTGCTTTCGCTGTTCTGCCGTTCCGTAATCATTTGCTTGCGCAGGGTCAGAATGGGGACGTTATGTTCCCAATAAAATTTCAAGTCGATATCAATCGGTCTCGAGATGGGCGCTTCGGGCTTCAACAGACGCTGTGCAGCGCGGCGACCCAGAACATAGCCGGTGGTTCTTGGAGGTAATCTGTCTGATAAAACAAGGTGTTGATCTGCAAATGACGTCAGAACCTGAAGGTTATTCCCCGGCACGCCATCTAGTTTGATCATCACGTCCTCAAAACACTCGGGGCAATCTTCGAGAGCGTTCAGGAAAGGCTGTGGGTCAACGATAAAGGTGGCGTCGTCCTCAAGAACCAAGCTGACACACTGATCGGATTCGGCAATTATTTGCCAGATCTTTCGATGCCCCAATGTGCAGGCGACCTCTCCTCGACTAAGAGGCCGCTTGAACTTTATCCGGTTCATATCGGCATCGTACACGCAGCGCAGATCGGCCTCGGCCATCTGATCGCCAGATATCGCGTCACAAAATTCGTGATGCAGCCCGTGTTGCGTAAGCTCACGCTCGCAGAAGCGCCGACGCTCTACATCTTTTGGTAGACTAAGAATGAAAGTCCGGATCGACACAATATGGATTCCAAAAATGCTCTACCGCGTTACTACGTATCTCAATTGGCTAGTACAAGCGCAATTGGCGGCTTGCATTTGCCGGTGCGACAAGAAGGTCAGTCTGGCTGACCGCGATGCAGAAAACAATTTATGCGTGCGCAACGTGATCATCGCTTTGAATATGGTAGTGCGTATATTAACGTGCTCAAGAGTAACACAATTTCGCAGTTTGAACATCGCCAAAATTGGGTAAATACAATTGCGCAGACTTCCGCCGTCGATATCTGCGCTGTGGGCATTTTGCTGCTTGGTAGCTGCCCTTTTCGAGTGCGGTCAGGCAATTTTAGGCAGGTTGTCGAGAGCTTGTAAGACTTGTTTCGCCTATAGACCCCACCTATTTTGACGCGGAACTTGATCGCCCCCGGACGGGGCTAGTCTGTCGCGGTGTATTATCTGCCCTTTTGGCAAACCGGAATATGGGTTATCTGGGCGAGCGCATGGTTTCACGATCTGGAGAATGCAATGATTAAGCGCGCCTGGGATGAATGGCGATCTGGCTATATGGGTCGTCTCATCAGCGAGAGCTTTTTTGCGCAGGGCAGACTGTATGCCGTTGCAATCGTTGCGATGATTGCAGTTGCTGCTACGACCGCAGGGGCGGCTTTCATGATGGAATACATCGTGGACGCCATGACCAGCCCGGAAATGAGAAGCTATGCCTCTTTGATTGCGCTTGGCGTTGTGGGTCTTTTTCTTGCCAAAGCGCTCGCTACCTATGTTCAGGCCATCTATCTGGCGCGGGCTGGCAACCGTATTGTGGCCGCCCAGCAAGACCGGGTGTATCGCAAGCTGCTGCGCCATGGGGTGTCTTTCTTTTCGGCCAATGAATCCTCGGACCTTTTGATGAGGACGACAAATGGAGCTCAGTCGGCGCGGAGACTCATTGATATCCTGGTCACCGGGTTTGTGCGTGATGCTTTGACCCTCGTGGGTCTGGTGATCGTAATGGTTTATCAGCAACCCGTCTTGTCGATCATGTTTTTCCTCGTTGGACCGGTTGCGCTGTATGGCGTGCGCCGCTTGTTGAAAAGCGTACGTTCGATCATGCAGGCCGAGTTCAAATCACTGGCCGAGATCATTCGCGTACTGCAAGAGACATCTGCGGGGATCAAAGTAATCAAGGTCTTTGCGTTGGAAGACCGCATGATTACACGTATGGACACCGCGATCCGCAAGGTGGAGGAGCGTGCAAACGATATCGCCCGGCTACAATCCATCGCCAGCCCGCTGATGGAGTTTCTGGCCGGTTTGGCAGTTGCCGGTGTTCTAATCGTCAGCACGATGGGTATCGCGGGGTCCGAGCCGCCTACTGCAGGTCAATTGATGTCCTTTATCACGGCTCTGTTGATGGCCTATGAGCCGGCTAAGCGCCTCTCAAAGATGCGGGTTCAGATTGAAGCTGCCATGGTTGGTGTCGGTCTTCTGTTTGGCTTGCTGGACCAGGAAGACACGATGCAGGAGAGCCCCGATGCCCATGATTTGCTGGACGGCCCCGGTGAGATTGCACTGCGCAATGTGACGTTTGGCTACAAAGGTACGATACCTGTCATCGAGGACATGAACCTGACTTTCCAGGCGGGCAAGACCACCGCGCTTGTCGGTCAATCCGGTGGCGGAAAATCTACGATTTTCGGTCTGATCATGCGATTTTATGACCCCGATGAAGGACAGGTGGAGATTGATGGCCAGGACCTGCGCCATGCCAGCTACGCGTCTCTGCGGCGCAAGATTTCTTATGTTGGGCAGGATACGTTCCTGTTTTCGGCCTCGGTGATGGACAACCTGCGATGTTCTGCACCAGAGGCCACCGACGAAGAGGTGATTGCGGCGGCGCGGGCTGCACACGCCCACGACTTCATCACGGAGCTGTCCGACGGCTATGACACGCAAGTTGGAGAAAACGGCACGTTTTTGTCCGGAGGCCAGAAACAGCGCATCGCCATCGCCCGTGCGATCCTGCGAAAGGCGGAAATTCTGTTGCTGGACGAAGCCACCAGCGCGTTGGACGCAGAATCCGAATCTCTCGTAAAACAAGCTTTGGATTCTCTGACCGCAGATATGACCGTCGTTGTGATTGCGCACCGTCTTTCCACGATCCTTGAAGCAGACAAGATCATGGTGGTCCAGGATGGAGCCGTTGTTGAGCAAGGCAATCTGGACGAGCTGATGAAACAGAACGGCAGCTTCCGTCGTTTGTTTGACCAGCAGTTCAAGAAAAGCGCGGCTGAACCAGAGGTGGCTGAGTGAATATCGACTGCCGCTGTTTGCACCTGTAGCTTTATGCCCTTACTGTTTTCTCGCCAGCGAACCCGCGATTCCTGACGTCAATCTCGCAAAATGCGTGAATGCTCACGAACGCGTGTCCTCTAGACAACGCTTTGGGTTCGGAGTCTGTGCGGGCTGGCATTGTGATTTGCACCCGACGCTGTTTTGCGTCATGGCGGGAGTGTTGCCTTGTTAATGACAACTTTGGCGTGAAATTACAGCGCTGGTAACGCAGGCCTGAAATATTCTTGAGGTTGTTGATATGACCACTTTTATTCCCGGACCCAGTTCGGCTTCCCCTCTTAGTGCTATTCAGGGTGACGTTGCCTATGGCGATGGGAACCCCAATACCACGACGGTCATTACATATAATTTTGATCAATACCTGGATTCTCAATCCTGGACAGAGTCCCACAAGGCAGATTTCCGCGCGGCGCTGACGGCCATCGAAGCCGTGGCAAACGTACAGTTTGTTGAAGTATCTTCTTGGCTAGAAGCGGATATCTACGAAATCATTGCCCCATCTTCGAGCAGTTTTTTCGGTTCATCGAGCACTCTCGGATATCACTATACGCCGTCTAACTCTCCGTCCGAAGGCGCGTTCAATACAGATTTCTGGACCACAGGGTTGGGCGGGAACGGCGACCCGGGTGGTTTCTTTTTTACCACTTTGTTGCACGAACTTGGTCACGCCTTGGGCCTAGGCCACCCGCATGACACCGGGTTGGGCACAACGGTTCTGAATGGTGTGACTTCGCCCTTCTTTTCGTACGGCGATGGCAACCTGAATCAGGGTGTTTTCACTGTGATGTCGTACAATGATGGCTGGACTCAGGTGAACGGCCAATTGCCGGTGAATGCGACGTATGGCGGATCGACCGGTCTTGGGGCGCTGGATATTGCAGCACTTCAAGCCATGTACGGAGCAAATACCACCTATAATTCCGGTGCCAATACCTATGATCTGGCGTCGTTCAATACCGCCGGTGTTGGATACCAGGCCATTTGGGACACTGGTGGAATAGACACAATTCGACATACTGGTAGCGCCGCCGCCATAATCGACCTGCGCCCTGCGACACTTGACTATAGTCCGTTCGGTGGTGGTGCTATTTCCTATGTCGATGGCGTACAGGGCGGTTTTACTATCGCTTATGGTGTGGTGATCGAAAACGCGTCTGGCGGATCAGGAAGCGATACAATTACTGGCAATGCTGCCGTCAACACTTTGAACGGAAATGGTGGAAACGACATCATTTACTCGCTCTCGGACGGCAGCAACAATAACACGATCAACGGCGGTACAGGCCACGATACCATCTATGTCGCAAACGGGACCGGCCAGGATACGGTTGACGGTGGTGAAGGAAACGACACTGCCATTGTGCAGGACAATAACGGTTCATTCACCGGCGGGACGGGGTTTGACATCGTTCGCTTTATTAGCGGGTTGAATACCTACCTGTTCCAAGAAATTGGCAGCACCTATACGTTCTACAACGTGCTGACACAGACCTCTTTCACAGTGTCCAGCGATGTTGAGCTTTTCGAGTTCTCGAACGGATCGCAATCGTATAATTACGCTGGCATTTCATCGGCCACACAGATTCTAGACATCGAGAACACAGGCACGGTTCTTCAACACGCGTCTCATGGTATTTACCTTCTGGGCGGCGGGAATACCCCAATTGCAATCACTGTGGACAGCGTTGTTGTCGGTGATGAGACGCTGGACGGTTGGAGTGCGATTCAAGCTGAGGCTGCTGGCTCGGGCGGGTATCGTCTTTTGTGGAAAACCGATCAGGGTAATGCGTATTTTGAATGGATCCTGGATGACCAGGGCGTTTATGTTTCGGGTCAAAGTGTGGGCAACGTGGTCGATGTCGAAGCATTCTATAATGTGGACCTCAACGATGACGACACTATCGGCCATGTGACGACTCCGATCGAATC
>NZ_WQGP01000014.1:0-76179 GCF_013034745.1 Ruegeria lacuscaerulensis
CAATCGTGCCGATGTTGACGTGCGGTTTTGTACGCTCAAACTTTTCCTTTGCCATTCCTCAGGCGCCCTTTTGCGATTTGGGGGACCCGTGGTCCCGTGGTTACATCTGCGCGCGCGAGATATTTGGTTCGCAGGGGAAAATCAAGCACATCCTGCGGGAAAAGCCGTTTACGACGCTGGATTTTGCGTGAGTTCACCGGAATCCAGCGGCTGGATCAGATCGGGGCGGCTTTTGAACCAACCGTTCTGCTGATGTTCCTCGGCCAGCCATTCTTCGACTCGGTCCGCTACCTTCAGGGACAGACCGCTCATCTGCTCTTCCTTGGTGCGCTCATGGCCTGAGCCTTTGAACGCGCTGCCGCCTGTGGTGTCTTCCAGAACCTGAAATTTTTTACCCTTGGCCAGAAACTCTTTCTTGTTCACGTCGTAGACATTCACAAGCACGATTGCAGTGCTGCGCGGGTTGTAGATCAATGGAATGCCCGGAGGCGCAAGCATGTATCCTTCCAGGCTGATGCCGATGTCGTAATCCTGCGCGCCCTCATAGCGGCCGAGACGGATATCCACCGCATTCTGAATCGCCGCGGTCCACTCATCGGGTGTGGCATCGCGTGAAACCGGGCCCTGCACCGCCTTTTCGGCAAAGGCATAGTTGACGCGCAGTTTAAATTCACCCAGCGACTCGGGCTCTTCATACACTTGTGTCTGCGTACAAGCGCCCATCAGGGCCAGTCCGGTGATCAAGGTCAGAATGCGCAACATGTCTCTCGTCTCGATATGCCTGTTTTCTTTGATCTAGCGCACCGATACGGACTGTGCCAAGCCGTATCGGCGGAATTCCCCGCAAGCGGGCGCGAGATCACGAGAATTTATAGTCCCTCGGGAAGCCGTAGGGCGGTTTTTTCCCCACACTGGCGCGTTTGGCCAGCCATTGAGACATATCCGCCTCGTGCCGGGTCTTGTCACCGCCCATGGACCATTTCAGGCCTTCTTCCCAGTTGAACGTCGTGATATCAGACAATCCACCATCCAGCTCCAGCGTTCCCTGCCGCCCTCGTGCCATATTGTATTTTTGCAGGCGCACGCCTTTGCCGCGGGTCATCTCGGGCAGGTCTTCGGTGGGGAAGACCAGGAACTTGCCGTTTTGCGAAACGACAGCCACGTGATCCCCATCGACCGGTTTACAGATCATTGCCGTCTCGTCGCCCTTGACGTTGAGGACCTGTTTGCCATTGCGGGTTTGCGCGAGCACATCATCCTCGGGCACCATGAACCCGTTGCCCGCATCCGAGGCCACCAGCAGCTTGCGCCCCGGCTTGTGGATCAGGATGTCGATGATCTGCGCCTCGTTCGGCAGATCGACCATCAGACGCAGCGGCTCGCCCATGCCCCGCCCGCCGGGCAGGTTGGCCGCGCTAACTGTGTAGAACCGACCATTTGAGGCAAATACCAGCAGGCGGTCGGTAGTCTCGGCATGGAAGATGAAACGCGGGCCGTCGCCATCCTTGAACTTCAACTCGCGCTTAAGGTCGATATGGCCGGTCATGGCGCGAATCCAGCCCATTTGAGAACAGACGACCGTGATCGGCTCCTTGTCGATCATCGCCTCAAGCGGCACTTCCTCGACCTGACCAGCCTCAGCGAACTGGGTACGGCGCGCGCCGCCTTCATAGTCTTTGCCGAAAGTCTTCTTGGTCTCTTTCAACTGCTCGGCGATCTTGGCCCATTGCAGGGCGGGATCAGCCAGCAGGTCTTCGAGATTGGCGCGCTCTTCCATCAACGCGTCACGCTCGCGGACCAGCTCCATCTCTTCCAGACGGCGCAGGCTGCGCAAGCGCATGTTGAGGATGGCATCGACCTGAACCTCGGACAGTTCGCCCTCGCCCGGTTTGGGCGAGATGTAATCGGATTCATCGTTTGCACGAACGTGGTCGATGCCCCAATCCTCGCGCATCAACGCGGCTTTCGGGTCGTCGTCGTAGCGTATGATGTCGATCACGCGGTCGAGGTTCAGGAAGGCAACGATAAAGCCCTCCAACACTTCTAACCTGTGGTCGATCTTAGCCATGCGGTGACGCGAACGCCGCAACAAAACCTCTTGCCGGTGGTCAAGGAAGGCGCGCAGCACTTCCTTCATCGAGCAGACCTTGGGCGTCACCCCGTCGATCAGCACGTTCATATTCAGGCTGAAACGCACCTCAAGGTCCGAGTTGCGGTAGAGCATCCCCATCAGCACCTCGGGGTCCACGTTTTTAGAACGCGGCTCAAGGATCAGACGAATGTCATCCGCGGATTCATCGCGGACATCGCCGAGGATGGGGATTTTCTTGGTCTGGATCAGTTCCGCGATCTTTTCGATCAGCTTGGATTTCTGAACCTGATACGGGATCTCGGTGACAACGATCTGCCACTGGCCACGCCCCAGATCCTCGACCTCATACTTACAGCGCAGGCGGAACGATCCACGCCCGGTGCGATAAGCCTGCGCGATATTCTCAGGGGGCTCGACAATCACGCCACCAGTCGGAAAGTCCGGGCCGGGGACATAGTTCAGCAGCGTGTCATCCCGCGCGTCCGGCGTCTTGATCAGATGCAGACAGGCGTCACAAAGCTCCGAGATATTATGCGGCGGAATATTCGTCGCCATGCCCACCGCGATCCCGCTGGCGCCATTGGCCAAAAGGTTCGGGAACTGCGCAGGCAGCACGACCGGCTCGGTCAGCGTACCGTCATAGTTGTCGCGGAAATCGACAGCGTCTTCGTTTAGACCTTCCAGCAGCGCTTCGGCCACGATGGTCATCCGCGCCTCGGTGTATCGCGAGGCCGCCGGATTGTCGCCGTCAATGTTGCCGAAATTCCCCTGCCCGTCGACCAGCGGGTAGCGGACGTTAAAGTCCTGCGCCAGACGCGCCATCGCATCGTAGATCGCGGCATCACCGTGTGGGTGATAGTTGCCCATCACATCGCCCGAGATCTTCGCGGACTTACGGAATCCCCCTGTCGCGCTGAGTCGCAGCTCGCGCATCGCATAAAGGATTCGCCGATGAACCGGCTTCAGACCATCACGGGCATCGGGCAGCGCTCGGTGCATGATGGTGGACAAAGCATAGGTAAGGTAGCGTTCGCCAATCGCGCGGCGCAGCGGTTCGGCTACCTCGCCCCCGCCTTCGGGGGCCTCCATGTTGGGGTCGTCGATCGTGTCGTTCATATATGATGTGATACGACGCAAGCGCGCCGCGGTAAAGCAACCGGCACTCATTTTGCTGGGGACAAGTGGCGCTTTTTGCAACAGGGGGAGGCAACTGCTGGATTTCCCCCGATCTTTCGACTCGGGGCCTAAGATATGGTACGCTCCGGATCATTAAGCTGCTGCCTATTTCATGTTTCACGATTACCTGGGGGATGCGCCATGACGCGCCTTATCGTTATTAGTTTCGCTGCACTCGGCTGGTGCTTCTATGTCATGAGCGGAGGGCCCGAGTTTGAACCGCGCGGCCTGCGGTCAGAACAACCCGTGCGCGTTGCTGCCCAGCCCAGTCCGACTCAGATCGCACCAGCACCCGCCGAGGCGCTTGTCACCAACGTGGCCGCGCGCACGCCGACCGTGCGCATCACACCGATCAAACAGCAACCCGAGATTGTCGAATTCGTAGCCGAACCCGCAAGCCTGGAGGGGTTCAATGGCTTGTCGGTGTTTGACACCCAAACCAGCGGCATCCAGCTTGCGTCGCTTGAGGACGGTGTGACGGGTCTGAAACAAGTCCCTGCCGAAACCCAACAGGCTGACCCGATAGCACCGGCAGAGCCGGAAAAGGACATCCGCGAAATCTCGGGCACGCGGGTCAATATGCGCGATGGGCCGGGCACGATCTATCCGATCATCGGCAAGGCCACGATTGGCCAGAAGGTCGAAATTCTCAGCGATTCGGGCACCGGCTGGCTGCGTCTGCGCGTGTTGCCACAGCAACAGGTCGGATGGATTTCTGCCTCGCTG
Source organism: Ruegeria lacuscaerulensis (assembly GCF_013034745.1). Classification (NCBI taxonomy): domain Bacteria; kingdom Pseudomonadati; phylum Pseudomonadota; class Alphaproteobacteria; order Rhodobacterales; family Roseobacteraceae; genus Ruegeria; species Ruegeria lacuscaerulensis. The sequence continues at coordinate 3,995 of NZ_WQGP01000014.1, forward strand.
GTCGGAAAATCGACGAACTAGCCAAAGCAGCAATTGTCCCGAGCTCAGCATCACCCTAGCTATGGGCCAGGCTCAGGTTCGGGGACATGATGCAGAAATCAATTCTAATCACTGGCTGCTCGTCCGGTATCGGGCTGGACGCAGCACATGGAATGCGTGCACGGGGCTGGCGCGTCTTTGCTTCGTGCCGTCAGCAACGTGATTGCGACCGGCTGCGCGCCCAAGGGTTCGAAAGCCCCCGCATCGACTATACCGACACCGACAGCATCACCACAGGGCTCGCCGAAGTACTTGAGGCAACCGGAGGCACTCTCGACGCGCTGTTCAACAATGGCGCGCACGGCCTGCCCGGAGCAGTCGAGGACCTTCCCACCGACGGGTTGCGCGCCATCTTCGAAACCAATTTCTTTGGCTGGCACGAACTGACCCGCCAGGTCATCCCGGTGATGCGCGCGCAGGGGCGTGGCCGAATCGTCCAGAATTCATCCGTACTGGGACTGGTCGCGTACCCTTGGCGCGGCGCATATGTGGCGACGAAATACGCGATCGAAGGCCTGACCGACACGCTGCGACTGGAACTGCGCGACACAGAGATAAAGGTCATCCTGATCGAACCCGGCCCCATCACCTCGCGGCTGAGAGAGAACGCCATCCCGATCTTCGAACGGTTTATCGATTGGGAAAACTCGGCCCTTCGCAGCCGGTACGAAGGATCGCTGCTGAAACGGCTTTACGAATCCTCGGGACCCGACCGGTTTGAACTGCCGGCCTCGGCCGTGACCGACAAGCTGGCCCACGCGGTCGAGGCCAAACGCCCCATCTCCCGCTATTACGTCACGACGCCCACATATATCGCTGGCTGGCTGCGCCGGATTTTGCCGACTCGGGTCATCGACCGCATCCTGTCGGATGTCTGAGACGAAATTACCGGTTCGCATTTTGGTCTCGCGGGTCTAGATGATAGGCCAATGTAATAAACGCGGACGGTGGACCCATGGACCTTTTGATGGTCGTATTGTTGCTGGCCATGGCGGCGGTTGTCGTCGTGCTGGTGATCGGCATTTCAAACTTCGGCAAGGCCGGGAAAAGTGCCGCGCTGAAAAGCAACAAGATGATGCAGCTGCGCATCCTGTTTCAATTCATTGCCGTGGTGCTGATCGTGCTCTACGTCTGGCTGCGCGGACAGGGAGGTCAGTAAATGGTCGTACTCAACAAAATCTACACGCGCACAGGCGATGACGGCAAAACAGCCTTGGGCAATGGGGAGCGCGTTGCCAAGTATTCGGGTCGTGTTGCCGCCTATGGCACAGTGGATGAGCTGAACTCATTCGTCGGTGTCGCCCGAACTGAAGCTGATGGTGAGGTCGAGGCCGCACTGTCACGCATCCAGAATGACCTGTTCGATCTGGGTGCCGACTTCTGCCGCCCCGACATGGATAAGGATGCCGAGGCCGAATATACGCCGCTGCGCATCGTCCCCTCGCAGATCGACCGGTTGGAAGCCGAAATTGACGCCATGAACGAGGCGCTGCAACCGTTGCGCAGCTTCATCCTGCCCGGTGGGTCTCGACTGGCCGCGCATCTTCATGTGTGCCGCACCGTCTCGCGCCGGGCCGAGCGTCTAGCGGTTGAGCTGACCAATATGGAACCGGTGAATGAAACGGCGGTGAAATACCTTAACCGCCTGAGCGACTGGTTCTTCGTGGCCGCACGCTGTGCCAATGAAAATGGCGCGGCCGATGTGCTGTGGATTCCGGGCGCAAACCGCTGAGACGTTGACTCTACGGCACCTTTGTTGCGCGCCGTAGCGTCAAAAAACATGAAACGCGACGTCCCAAGCCCACGAGATGACGATTTTGCCCTGTTGTCGCGTGACTTGAGACGTTATTCAGACGTCCGAGAGCATTGGTGGAGTCGCGTCGCGGCTTACCGTTATTTGTGAGGAGCAAGCGCAAAATGAAGGTACTCGTGCCTGTCAAACGCGTGATTGACTATAACGTGAAAGTTCGCGTCAAAGCGGATGGCAGCGGTGTTGATCTCGCCAATGTCAAAATGTCGATGAACCCGTTCGACGAGATCGCCGTCGAAGAGGCGATCCGCTTGAAAGAAGCAGGTAAGGCTGACGAAGTCGTTGCCGTTTCCATCGGCGTCAAGCAGGCGCAGGAAACTCTGCGTACCGCGCTGGCCATGGGTGCAGACCGCGCCATCCTGGTGGTCGCAGCCGACGACGTGCACACTGATATCGAACCGCTGGCCGTTGCCAAAATCCTGGCCAAAGTGGTCGAGGAAGAGCAGCCGGGCATCGTTCTGGCGGGCAAACAGGCGATCGACAACGACATGAACGCCACCGGTCAGATGCTGTCGGCTCTGCTGGGCTGGAGCCAAGGCACCTTCGCCTCTGAGGTGGATATCGAAGGCGACAGCGCCAAGATCACGCGCGAGGTTGACGGCGGTCTGCAGACCATCAGCGTCAAGATGCCGACCATCGTGACCGTTGACCTGCGCCTGAACGAGCCGCGCTATGCGTCGCTGCCCAACATCATGAAGGCGAAGAAAAAGCCTCTGGATGAGAAAACCGCCGCCGATTACGGCGTCGACGTCACTCCTCGTCTGGAAATCGTCAAAACCGAAGAGCCGCCGGCACGTGCCGCTGGTATCGTCGTGGGCTCGGTTGACGAGCTGGTTGCGAAACTCAAAGAAGCGGGGGCTGTGTAATGGCTGTTCTTCTTCTCGCCGAAGTCAACAATGGTGAACTGGCGCTGGACGCCACCGCCAAAGCCGTCAACGCCGCAAAGGCGCTGGGTGACATCACCGTTCTGGCCGCAGGTGGTTCTGCCGCTGCTGCTGGTGAGGCCGCGGCAAAAATCGACGGTGTTGCCAAAGTTCTGGTCGCCGAAGACGAATCGCTGGGTCACCGTCTGGCGGAATCGACGGCAGCCCTGATCGTAGGCCTTGCCGATGGCTATGAGCACATCGTCGCACCGGCGACCACCGACGCTAAGAACGTGATGCCCCGCGTTGCGGCCCTGCTGGACGCGATGGTGATCTCGGATGCATCCGGCGTGGTTGACGGTTCGACCTTCGAGCGTCCGATTTACGCAGGCAACGCGATCCAGACCGTGAAATCGAACGACGCCAAGAAAGTTGTCACCTTCCGTACCGCATCCTTTGATGCAGCAGGCGAAGGCGGTTCGGCTGCCGTCGAGACCATCTCGGTCGGCGACAACCCCGGTCTTTCGTCCTGGGTTGAAGACAAGGTTGCCGAAAGCGACCGACCTGAGCTGACCTCGGCTGGCGTTGTTGTTTCGGGTGGCCGTGGCGTCGGCTCGGAAGAGGACTTCAAGCTGATCGAGGGTCTGGCAGACAAACTGGGTGCTGCCGTTGGCGCATCGCGTGCCGCCGTTGACTCAGGCTATGCTCCGAACGACTGGCAGGTGGGTCAGACTGGTAAGGTTGTTGCCCCCGACCTGTACGTTGCCGTAGGCATCTCGGGCGCGATCCAGCACCTGGCTGGTATGAAGGACTCGAAGGTCATCGTTGCAATCAACAAAGACGAAGAAGCACCGATCTTCCAGGTTGCCGATTTCGGTTTGGTTGCCGACCTGTTCCAGGCTGTACCGGAACTGACTGAGAAACTCGGCTGATCTTTAGACCAAGATTTTTCGACGAAAAATCTGATGGGCCCGCCGGATTGGCGGGCCTTTTCTTTAGCGCAAATTCTGGATTGGTCCGACCAACGCATCGGCAATCGACCGATGCCCTGCGGGTCCGATCATAAACTCGGCCATCGGTTGTTGCAGCGTACCGAACAACATATCCTCCAACTCATCCGACTGGCCCGAAACACACACCGTTTCCCGCACAATCCGCGCGCAATAGGGTCTGACGGCGTTCAGCATCTCACGCGTCAACGGCACTTCTGTTTCCTGAACTGGTCGAGAGTCTTCCGATTGCCGTATGACGCGAAGGCACAAAAGGATCACCGGTGATTGCAGGCTTTGCAGCAGGCCGCCGACCTCCCGGACCCAGTTTCGGCGCAACTCTTCCGCCACAGCTTCGAACCTCGCATCCTGATGACCCTGCAGCAGTTTCATCAGATGATGCACGAAATTGACATCAGCGAAATCAATCTCGGGATAGAGCGAGATCAGGTCATCGGTCGCGGCAAGAAACCGGTCGTTCCGCCTTGGGTGCACACGATAGAAGCGATTCGATTGCCCCAAAAGGTCCGGAGCCTGTAAGACGCATAGCTCTGCAGCGTCTAAAATGGACTGCAGGCCTTTTTCCTGACAAAGCGCGTCGACTCCGCAAAACAGACTGCCGAGATTGAGACAACGCCGGTCCAACCGGTCCTCAAGCACTGCTGCAAAGGGACGATCGACAAAACGACCGAAGGTTTCTGTCCCTCCTGCGCAAGCCATATATGGTGTATCCAAGGACCGCTTGGGCCCCCGAAACCAAAGCCGCGCACTAGAATATTGGCAAACGGCATCCTCGGGTATCCCCGAGCCTGTTTGATGATAGCTCATAACACTCACCCATTTTTCACCCGGGTGCCATCTTGCAGCCGTAAGTCTTGAGAATTCTCTAATGTGCGCATTTGAAGCAAACTGGATGCACCCGATGCTCTTGCCGCCCGCCCCAATCTACCGATACTGTCGCCCTGACCCGTGAGACAAAGGCACCAAAAAATGGATGTAAAATCAGTCGGAGTGATAGGCGCGGGACAGATGGGCAACGGTATTGCTCATGTCCTTGCCCTGGCGGATTACGATGTTCTTTTGAATGATGTCAGTCAGGATGCGCTCAATAGTGCTTTGGCAACAATCGAAGGCAATTTGGCCCGCCAGGCGTCGCGCGGCAAGATCTCGGATGAGGCAATGCAGAACGCGCTGAAGCGCATCACAACAACGCTGGAATTGCCCCGGCTTGGGCAAACCGATTTGGTGATCGAGGCTGCGACCGAGCGCGAGGCCGTCAAACAAGCCATTTTCGAAGACCTGCAACCCCATTTGCTGCCGCATACGATTCTAACGTCGAACACTTCGTCGATTTCGATCACGCGGCTCGCCAGCCGCACGGACCGGCCAGAACGGTTTATGGGGTTTCATTTCATGAACCCGGTCCCTGTCATGCAACTGGTGGAATTGATCCGCGGGATTGCCACGGATGAGGACACTTTCAGTGCCTGCAAGGCGGTGGTCGACAAGCTAGGCAAAACCGCTGCCAGCGCCGAGGATTTTCCCGCCTTTATCGTAAATCGCATCCTGATGCCGATGATCAACGAGGCCGTCTATACCCTTTATGAAGGAGTCGGGAATGTACAGTCCATCGATCAATCGATGAAACTAGGTGCAAACCACCCGATGGGGCCGCTGGAACTGGCGGATTTCATTGGCCTGGATACCTGTCTGGCGATCATGAATGTACTGCATGACGGGTTGGCCGATACCAAGTATCGTCCGTGCCCCCTGTTGACGAAATATGTCGAGGCCGGGTGGTTGGGTCGCAAGACGCAACGTGGGTTTTATGATTATAGGGGTGATGCCCCAGTACCGACGCGGTAAGGGGGCCAGCCCCCTCGCCCGGAAATTATCCGGGCTCACCCCCGGGATATTTCTAGCCAGATGAAGAGGCGGATCAGTGTTTGGGCGCCTGGCGCAGGGACAATGTGTGTTTTCTGAGCCAGGCCATGAAACCGCGCGGGTCGGTTTCGAGCAGCTGCATATCTTCGTCCGAGATCGGTTCGCCGATAACGGGGGACTGCGGTTTGTTGCAGGAGCGAACGATTTCATGCAGTAACAGACCCTGACGCAGGATCGCTGATAGTTTGTTGGCGATCTGGTAGGCGCGCGAATTGCTGCCTGGGAAGAAGATTGGCACGACCTGAGCGCCGGAGCGGCGGATCATTTTGGCAGTGAAGACATTCCATTCCCGCTCAATCGCGGGACCGAACCAGTCATCGGAGGACATCACTACGCCAGAGGGAAACAGTGCGACGACGCCACCGTTTTTGAGATGCTCCATGGCTTTGCCGCGCATTTCCAGCATTTTGGCTTGTGCTTCGGGGTCATGCGGGAAGGGCACCGGGATCATGAACGACGTCGCCGCCTCGTCAAGCCCGGTTAGAACCGAGCGAGTCAAGATGCGGTAGTCGCTGCGCACACGCCCGATCAGTTCGGCGAAGATCATCCCATCGACCATGCCGTGCGGATGGTTGGCAACCACAACGACCGGCCCTTCCTTTGGAATATTTGCGATTTGCTCCGGCGGGGTGGTCAGATCAATTCCCATAACCTCGAGCGCACCGCCCCAGAACCGTTGCCCTCGATAATACTCGTTCTTCTTTTCGAACTTGTTGACCATGCGCAAAATGGTCAGTTTGCCGGTGCACCATTCGATCGCGCGGATGGCTGTCGACGTCCACGCATCGTCAAAGGAATTTGCATAGGTCAGAGTTCTACGGTCGTAGATTTCCCCCTGATCCTCGACCCCGTTTACAACCGGGCCTGTCTTGGTCTCGTGCGTTGTTTCCGCCAATTCCTGGTCTTCCCGTTCTTGGTCCTGCGGCAGGTGCCGTTAGAACCCCTCGCCGAACTTGTCGTTCACCAGAGTTTCCAACGCATCGGCCAACGCCTCAGCATCCGGTCCGGACGTCTCGACGTCAATAGTCGTTCCACGCGACGCTGCCAACATCAAAAGGCCCATAATGCTGTCACCAGAGGCCGAAAGCCCATCTTTCGACACTTCTGCCTGAGCATCAAACCCTTCCACCACCTCAACCAGTTTGGCCGAGGCACGGGCGTGAAGGCCCTTTTCGTTAACGATCTTCAAGCTTCGGGTGGTCATGTATGGTCAATCCGGTCTTCGTCCAATGTCACATTTTGCGCATTGATATATTTTCGTCCAGCCTCCATCGCCAATCGCACGGCGTCGCCAATCGGCAAATGGCGAGATTTGGCCAGTTTGATCAGCATAGGAAGATTTGCGCCATACAGGATGCGCCGATCCTGTGGCGCACAGGCCCGCAGGCTGAGATTCGATGGGCTGCCGCCGAACAGGTCGGTCACGACAACGACGCCGTCGCCAGCATCCACGCTGTCGGCAGCGGCGCAAATTTCGGCCTGCTTTGCGTTCCGGTCATGATCGGCCTCGATCGAGATTGCGACCAGGCCGGGTTGTTGTCCAACGACATGCTGCATAGCCGCCAAGTATTCCTGGGCCAATCCACCATGTGCAACAAGTACGATCCCGATCAATCCGGCCTCACATTCAACAAGCGACGTTCCATTTCGCGGTGCCTAATTGCCACTTGCTGCCCCTCCTCCGCAAGGGCTTTTGCAACCGCCTCGGCGGTGGCGACCGATCTGTGTTGGCCCCCGGTACAACCAAAGGCAACCGACAGATGGGCCTTTCCTTCGGCGCGATAGGCCGGAAGCAGCAGTTTGAGCAAATCGACCACGCGTTCGAAGAACGGTGCATAGTTCGCGTCTGACTGAACATAGTGCGCCACATCCGGGTTTCGACCATCCTCTGCCCGCAATTCCGGCCGCCAATATGGGTTGGCCAAAAACCGGCAGTCAAACACCATATCCAGCCCGCGCGGAAGGCCGCGTTTATAGGAAAAGGACTCTATTGAAACCGCCAGATGCCTCCCGCCTTGAGGGGCAAACCAACGTTCAACCTCTTCACGCAACTGGTGTACGTTCAAGGGGCTGGTGTCGATCAGGGTGTCAGCAATCTCGCGGATGGGGGCAAGCAGTTCCTTTTCCTGCACAACTCCGGTTTCAGGGCTGGCGTTTGCAGCGACAGGGTGGCGGCGGCGAGTTTCCGAAAAGCGCCGCAAAAGGATATCATCCGTACAATCCAGATAGAGCGTGGTCAGATCTACCTGCTCCATCCGGCGCAATTTCGCGGCCAGTTCGATAAAGCCAATGGTCGAGAAATCACGATTGCGTGCATCAATTCCCAGCGCCATCGGCCGGTCGTCTTGCGAGCCATCCAGCAAGCGCAGAAGTAAACCCATCGGCAGGTTGTCGATGGCTTCGAATCCCAGATCTTCAAGCACACGAATCGCGGTCGAACGCCCGGCCCCCGAAGGACCGGTCACCAGAACGATGCGCCGTTGCGGTGTCATGTGTTGGGCCATTCCGGGTTCACCCGTCCCATTTTCAACATCTGAAAGAGTGCTGCGGCCAAATTGGGCACGCCGCCGCCCCGTAGCAAGGGAACAGTTTGCCTCAGGGCTCGAATTTCTAGCGGATCGGGTAGTCGGGCCTGTTCTGTTTGATCCATATCCACGATACAGGCGACGGGAACAGGCCCAACGTTTGTGGCGCACAGCAGGCCTACGCCTCGCGCCTCGATCAATCCGCTGATATTGGGAGCGGCCTCTGCGACAATGTTCTGGCCGTCCATGCGCAACACTACACGGTCGTCGCCCACCAGCCCGGCGCCCAAAGCCATCATTTGCAATGCAAGGTCGGATTTGCCGGACCCCGATGCGCCGATGATCACAACGCCCAGGCCATCTACGGCAACGCAACTGGCGTGGATGATGGCCTTGTCCTGATTTTCAGTATCAGAGAGGGGCGAGCCACTCATGGGTTAAACCGGCAGCCCAACCACAAATCGCGCACCCAGCGGGTCCGACGTGATGTCGGCTTCGGTCGGGCGAATATTTTCAGCCCAAATCACACCGCCATGCGCCTCGATGATCTGTTTCGAAATCGCCAGACCAAGGCCTGAATTGTTGCCGAAATGCTCGGCCGGGCGTTGCGAATAGAAGCGTTTGAAGACCTTGGTCAGCGCCTGTTCGGGAATGCCAGGGCCGGTATCTTCGACCACGATCAACACGCGGTTTTCGCGCCGCCGCACCCAAACGCGGATTGCATCGTTTTCTTCACAGAACGAAATCGCGTTGGTGATCAGGTTGACGAAAACTTGCGCCAGACGCGCCTCAAGCCCGTTGATGACAATGGGTTGGCTGGGCAGATCGGTGATATAGTCAATCCCTTTCGAGCGCGCATCCTCACCCAGATATTGCCCGATATTGCCAAGCAGCTTGAGCAGATCGAAGGGCTGCTCCTCTTCCTTGACCAGTTCAGCATCAAGGCGCGACGCGTTCGAGATATCGCTGACCAATCGGTCGAGTCGGCGCACATCGTGTTCGATCACATCCAGTAGCTTGTCGCGCTGATCCTCGCGCTTGATCATACGCAGGGTGCCAACGGCCGATTGCAGACTGGCCAGCGGATTTTTGATTTCGTGCGAGACATCGGCTGCGAACTGTTCGTTGGCATCAATCCGGTTGTAAAGCGCCGTCACCATCCCCCGCAGCGCGCGGCTGAGGCGTCCGATTTCATCCGGTCGCGCCGACAAGTCGGGGATACGAATACGTCCGGGATTAACCCCTGTTCCGCGGTCTTTTCCGGTTTCTGCCGCCGCAGCAAGATCGGCAAGTGGGTTTGCAATGGTCGAGGCCAGAACAAGGCTGAGCCCAATGGAAACCAACAGCGCCACGACGAACATTTGCAGGATCCGCTCCTGCTCGCGCCGGGCCAAAGCGTCAATCTCGCCCGCAGGTCCTGCCATGGCGACGGCACCGACCGGCACGCCTTCCAGCTGGATTGCCGAGGCCGCGACGATCACCGTCTCACCTGCGTCATCTTTGACCGCCTGAACCTGCGTCTGCCCCTCGAGGGCACCGGGAATAATGGCCTGAACCCGTTGCGCCAGGGTCGGAGCGACCCCTTGATCGTCACTGGTGAAAACCCGTGACAAGCCCGTCCAGACAGCATTGAGCGCGTCGCTGATCAACGTACTGCCTGTCTGAATATCCGCATCAACGCTCAGCAGACCCGGCATTTGTGTCTCACCGCCGCGTGTCCAGCCGATCAGAGTGCCTGAGCCATCGTAAACAAAGACTTCACCGCCTTCGGGTAGGCTCAACTCGGCCAGAGTATCCTTGACGTCCAGCTCTCCGGCATATTCAGACAGGCCAAATTCGCTTTGTCGCAACTGCGCTTCGAACACGTTACTGACAAGCTGGGCGTCCCCCATCAGGTTCTGCGCGGTTTGCGCCACCTGCTCTTCCCGCGAGTCATCCAGATACAGCAATCCGGTGACCAATGTAACTAGAGCGATCAAATTGAAGGTGATGATCTTGCGTGCCAGCGGCGAGCCGCGCAGGGCAAACAGGTTGCGACGGCTGCGCGTCGCGTTCAGTTCGGCCGCGTCGGCATCCTGCGGAATGACCCAGTCATCCCCCAATACGACATCCCCGTCGCGAAGCTCATTGGCGTGTTCCGTATCGCGCACCAGACCCGACTACCTTTGCTTATTCAGTCAAAGTTATTCTTCGTTGTACCGATAACCGATGCCGTACAGCGTCTCGATTGCCGAAAACTCAGGGTCGGCGGCGCGCATCTTTTTGCGCAGACGCTTGATATGGCTGTCGATGGTGCGGTCATCCACATAGACCTGATCATCATAGGCCACATCCATCAACTGATCGCGGCTTTTGACGAAACCGGGACGTTGCGCAAGCGCTTGAAGCAGCAAGAACTCGGTCACCGTCAGCGACACATCCGATCCTTTCCAGCTAACAGCATGGCGCAGCGGGTCCATCCGCAGTTCTCCCCGCTCCATGACTTTAGCATCGCCAGTGGTTGCAGCGGTGGCATCTCCCGAGGTCGCCTCCTGCCGGCGCAGCAGCGCGCGGATACGTTCGACCAGAAGACGCTGCGAGAACGGCTTTTTGACATAGTCATCCGCGCCCATCCGCAGGCCCAGAACCTCGTCGATCTCGTCGTCTTTCGAGGTCAGAAAGATCACCGGCATCTGGGTTTTCTGCCGCAGACGCTGCAACAGGTCCATGCCATCCATGCGCGGCATCTTGATATCCAGAACTGCCATATCCGGCAGTTTCTTGTTAAATGCGTCCAACGCGGCCTGTCCGTCATTGTACGTCTCGACCTCAAAGCCTTCGGCCTCAAGCGTCATGGACACGGACGTCAGAATGTTTCTGTCGTCGTCCACCAATGCAATCTTCGACATCGGGTTAGCCCCTATTCCTGCTCACTCATGCAATATATCGTTATTAGTAAGGTATTTCTGGCGTTTTTAAGGCCGCGAATCAATCCGTATCTGCGAATCGTGCGATTGTTGTCACACAGATGCGGCAAAAAAGCCGTTAATGTTGCCGGAAAAGCGCCCTTATTTCGGTCGTGAAAAAAGTGATGGCGCTAAACTTGGACTTGGTTGCGCTAACTGCGTCAAACCCGCCTGTTCATGTCCTGAATGACCATGGTAAGACGCGCCCACCCGCCGGTTTTTCCCGGCTAATTGCCCAAATGGCGCATCCGGCCCAATCGCCCTGCGCCGCCACACGGAGAAGACACACATGACATCTGGACGGGTTAACCCGCAATTCCGCCTCGAAGATCAGGGCATCGAGGGTCTGGGCAATGTCTATTACAACTTCATGGAACCGGCGCTGATCGAAGAAGCGCTGAAGCGCGGCGAGGGTACTCTGGGCAATGGCGGGGCCTTTCTGGTCACCACCGGCAAGTTCACCGGCCGCTCGCCCAAAGACAAACACGTCGTGCGCACCGACAGCGTCGCTGACCACATCTGGTGGGAAAACAACGCCGAGATGAGCCCCGAAGGCTTTGATGCGCTTTACGAAGACATGCTGGCCCATATGAAGGGTCGTGACTATTTCGTGCAGGATCTCGTCGGGGGCGCCGACCCGACCTATTCGATTAACGTGCGCATGGTCACTGAACTGGCTTGGCACAACCTGTTCATCCGCCACCTGCTGCGCCGTCCGGATCGTGAGGACCTGGATGAGTTCACCTCAGATTTCACCGTCATCAACTGCCCAAGCTTTCAAGCCGACCCGGCAAAGCATGGCTGCCGGTCCGAGACCGTGATCGCGATGAACTTTGACCGAAAGCTGATCCTGATCGGCGGCACCGAATATGCGGGTGAGAACAAGAAATCCGTCTTCACCTTGTTGAACTACATGCTGCCGGAAAAGGGCGTGATGCCGATGCATTGCTCGGCCAACCATGCCGTTGGCAACCCGGTTGATACGGCCGTGTTCTTTGGCCTGTCGGGCACGGGCAAAACCACCCTGTCCGCTGACCCGGCCCGCACCCTGATCGGTGATGACGAGCACGGCTGGTCAGATCGCGGCACTTTCAACTTCGAAGGCGGTTGCTATGCCAAGACGATCAACCTGAACGCTGAGGCCGAGCCCGAAATCTATGCAACCACCAGCAAGTTCGGCACCGTGATCGAAAACATGGTGTTTGATCCCGAGACCAAAGAATTGGATTTCGAAGACGACTCGCTGACCGCTAACATGCGCTGCGCTTACCCGCTGGAATACATCTCGAACGCGTCCAGCAGCGCCCTGGGTGGTCACCCCAAGAACATTATCATGCTGACTTGTGATGCGTTCGGCGTGCTGCCTCCGATCGCGCGGCTAACGCCTGCGCAGGCCATGTATCACTTCTTGTCGGGCTTCACGTCCAAAGTGGCTGGGACCGAGCGTGGTATTACCGAACCGCAACCCACCTTCTCGACCTGCTTCGGTGCGCCTTTCATGCCGCGTCGTCCGGAAGAATATGGCAACCTGCTGCGGGACAAGATTGCTCAGCATGGCGCAACCTGCTGGCTGGTCAACACCGGCTGGACCGGTGGGGCCTATGGTGTGGGCAGCCGGATGCCGATCCGCGCAACCCGCGCACTGCTCACGGCCGCTCTGGACGGGTCCCTGCGTGATGCCGAGTTCCGCAAGGATGCCAATTTCGGCTTTGACGTACCCGTTTCGGTGCCCGGCGTCGCCGAGGTTCTGCTGGACCCGCGCCGTACTTGGGATGATCAGGCGGCCTTCGACAAACAGGCCGAGAAATTGGTGCAGATGTTTGCCGCGAACTTTGAACAATATCTTCCATTCATAGACGAAGATATCAAAGCCGTCGCAATCGGGTGAGAAGACAGAGGGGCACTTTCGCCCCTCTTTTCGTTTGAGGAGTCTCACCGCATCGTGATCACGCATAAGTTGTAATATGCACGTTGTATTTACAATGCCGTTGCCCGAAGTGTCGGATTGAGGTATCTCACCATGTCATTAGCATGACAAAGCCCGGCGCTTGACGCGCCGGGCAAAACCAAAAAACCTAAGGGTTGCCTGATCGCACACTCACATTTGCGAATTTGGCTGCCTAATCAAGTACTAAAGAACCAAAAAAGGGGATGAGTGTCAATATGAGACGTGCTGGAAAATTCTGAGACCGGTATGTTTCTTCCGCTTCATAAACTCGGCGGGCGACACAGGAGATAACATGACTGAGATTTCGAAACTGACAGAACTTCGCAAGCTGATGCAAAGCATGGAGCGCACATTGGGGCTGGAGCAACTCTCTCCGGTTGAGCGCGACATCTACTACGCAGCGGAAGAACTGTCGAAGAATGATCAAGAAGTCCGCACATTCGGTCTGATCGAACACACGCTGGTACAAAGCGTCTCTCGCCCAACGTTTTTCCGGGCGCTGAAATCGCTGGTACAAAAGGGATACCTGTCGCAAAGCGGCAACTCAAATCGGGGCCGATATATCGTTCATGCCCCAAGATGATGCCCCCAATGCGCGCGGCGATGGCTGACCATCGTGCGCAAATGGGCCTCTGAAACCTTCTTCGCCTCGTTGGCTTATATCGTGGCATCATTCCTCACGTTCGAGGTTTTGATGCCGCTGCAAAACCTGTTCTTCCCAGAATATCCAAGCCGGGCCAGTCTTCTGTTTCTTCCGCATGGCGTGCGGGTTCTTTCTGCATGGTTGTTGGGATGGCGAGCCATCTTCGCGCTGCTGCCAGGTGTTTTCATTGTATTCGCCGTCATCGGCGGAGCCGACGTATTTTTACCCAGCCGACTTGCTGCAATAACTATTGCCGTTACGACGGTTCCAGCAGTGTTCTATTTGCTGAAGTGGGCCGGTTGGGACCTATTCCCACGCAGCGACCGCAAACCCTGCTGGGCTTGTATCATGGGTGTAGGAGTCATCACGTCCTTCCTTGTCTCAGGCCTGACCAATATGGCTTTTGGCAGCGCCCGCGTTGAATACGTCGCCTATTTGATCGGCGATATCTCGGGTTTGTTCTTCCTTATGCTCGGGCTCTACTTTGCGTTTCGGTTTGCAGATAGGCGTGCCTAGCCAAAGACGGCACGCCGCAACAGATTTAGCCCCCCAAACAGCAACACCAGCAATGTAATCTTGCGAAAACGCGCCTGATCAATACGGGCTTGCAACCGCAGCCCAATCCACATTCCGGCAAGCGCAGGGACAACCAAGATCGCTGAAAAAGGCACCGTCTCGGCGCGCAGAATTCCTGAACCCAGATGCGCCACGACCAGCGCCACGGCGCCCAACCCATAAATAACGCCTTGCACCCGCATTTGAATGTCTTTTGGCGTGTTCATCGCCGTCAGGTAAAGCACCGTCGGCGGCCCCCAAATCCCCGAAATCCCTCCGACAAACCCAGCAACGGCACCAATCGTGGCTTCAATCCATCGAGACGGCTCCGAAAGCGTCAACTTCAGCCCAGCAACCTGAATCAGCGCAAAAAATGTCACCGGAATGCCGATCAAAAACAGAAACGTGGTCTCGGGGACAAGACTGACCAGCATCGCACCAGCCAGGAGAAACAGAAGTCCGGTTAGCAAGAAAACGCGAAACTGGCGCACTGCATCGACAGCAGCCGAAAGCCCGCCGCGAAGAGCCTGAACGACGTTTGTTACCAATGCAGGCAGGATCAATCCGGCCAACGCCAGTTGCGGTGGTAAAAAAATGCTCATCCCCGACATCAGAACCATCGGCATGGCAAAACCGACCATACCCTTGATCCATCCCGCTGCAAAAGCCACGAGCAGCGCGAACAGAAAATCCTGTGGAGATAAAAGCGAAAACAGTGTCATCCACCCGTGATATCACTCCAGTCGGTTTCTGCATCGCAAAATCTCTTGAGTAATTATTGAACTTTTTTTTGCCTTTGAACGTATTTTTGTTGCGCTGCATGTGCAGCATGGTATGACCAATCGACCCAGAAAAGGACGTGATTCATGGCCCATGACGGACAGGATATGACCCAGATGACAGCATCCGCGATTTTGCCCGACCTACTGACACTGACACGCGCCGCCGTTCCGGCTGTAGAGGCGGTGTTTGACCGCGCGCGCAAATCAGTGCGCGAAATGGTAAGCGCCGAGGGCCGGGTATCCGGAGCGTTGATCGAAGCCAACCAGACCGCCGCCCATGGCCTTGCATGGCTGGCCACCTACAACCAGTCTCTGCAACAGATGCAACGCTGGGCCGAAGCGCTGGAGGCCGACGGCAAGTTCGGCGAGATCGAACAGTTGGTGCACCAGATCGCCTTTGGCGAATACCTACATCAGGTCGCTGGCGGCATCCCCATGAATCAGGGCGAAGTTATCCGCCTGCAAGACATGGGTCTGGGATGGGACGCGCTGTCTGGTTTCCAAATTCCTGAAGTCCAGAGCCTGATGGCGCAGGCAAACTCGCAAGCCGCTCGTAGTCGCCTTGTCGAATTGATGGAGGATCAGGCTGGTGCCACAATGTTTGGCGCCTCAGGCCTGGATGAAGAACTGGAAATGATCCGCGACCAGTTTCGACGCTACGCCGTCGAAAAGGTCGAGCCGCACGCCCATGAATGGCACTTGAAAGACGAACTGATCCCGATGGAAATCATCGAGGAATTGGCCGAGATGGGCGTCTTTGGGCTGACCATCCCCGAGGAATTCGGCGGGTTCGGCCTGTCCAAAGCCTCGATGTGCGTGGTGTCCGAGGAACTGTCTCGTGGATATATCGGCGTGGGTTCTCTAGGCACGCGGTCCGAGATCGCGGCCGAGCTGATCATCGCTGGCGGCACGGATGAGCAGAAAGCCAACTGGCTGCCGAAACTGGCCAGCGCTGAAATCCTACCTACCGCCGTCTTCACCGAGCCCAACACCGGGTCCGACCTTGGCAGCCTGCGCACCCGCGCGGTCAAGAACGCCGATGGCGATTATGAAATCACCGGCAACAAAACCTGGATCACCCATGCGGCCCGGACCCATGTTATGACCCTGCTGGCCCGCACCAACCCCGACAGCACCGACCACCGTGGTCTGTCGATGTTCCTGGCCGAGAAAACGCCCGGAACAGATGAAGACCCTTTCCCAACCCCCGGCATGACCGGCGGCGAGATCGAGGTTCTGGGCTATCGCGGCATGAAGGAATACGAACTGGGCTTTGACGGCTTCAAGGTCAAGGGCGAAAACCTGCTGGGTGGCGAAGAAGGCAAAGGCTTTAAACAGCTGATGGAGACCTTCGAATCCGCCCGTATCCAGACCGCCGCCCGTGCCATTGGCGTGGCTCAGTCAGCGCTGGATATCGCCATGCAATACGCACAAGATCGTAAGCAGTTCGGCAAATCCCTGATCAACTTCCCGCGCGTCTCTGGCAAGCTTGCGATGATGGCGGTTGAGATCATGATCGCGCGCCAGCTGACCTATTTCAGCGCGTGGGAGAAAGACCACGGCCAGCGCTGTGATCTTGAGGCGGGCATGGCCAAGCTGCTGGGCGCGCGAGTCGCTTGGGCTGCTGCGGATAACGGGCTGCAAATCCACGGCGGCAACGGCTTTGCGCTGGAATACAAGATCAGCCGCGTCCTATGTGACGCGCGGATTCTAAACATTTTTGAAGGAGCTGCCGAAATTCAGGCGCAGGTTATTGCAAGACGTCTGCTGAGCTGAAACGGCATTCCTGTTTCCCCAACTTGACCCGGCGCACGCGCCGGGTCTTTTTTCTGCCATCGGTCCTCGGCCGCCGACCGAAAATAGCCCCCTGTACCTGCCCCCGGAATGCCGTTAATCAACGACGACACTCAGCAGGGTTTTCATCGTTATGATCCGACATTTTCTGGCCCTTTTCCTGACCTTCGCGGCGGTGGCACTGGCAGCGTGCGCAACGCAGCCTCCGACCGCCAGCCAGAACGAAATAGACGAGCTAGCCAGCGCGATCCGCAGCCTGAGCCCCACCGTGGACCCAACCGAAGCTCAAACAGCTGCAACCATCTCCTATACGTATTCTCAATACCTGGCGCGCGAATGGAATGTCACTGACTCGGCGATCATCCATAACGCCAAAGTCATAAACGGCCTGCGAGAAAAGGGGTTGTGTAACGATTGGGCAGAAGCCATGACAGCTCGTCTGCGGCAGGAAAACTTCGAAACGTTGGACTTGCACTGGGCGACGTCTCCTCCAACTGCGTTTCGCATCATCCACCATTCTGCCCTGATCAGCGCCAAGGGGGCGTCCATGTACGAGGGGCTGATCCTTGATCCATGGCGCAATAGCGGTGCGCTAACCTGGGCCCCCACGCGCGAGGATACCCGGTACAACTGGCGCCCCCGCAGCGAGGTCAGGGCCGAGTTGATCAGTGGCGAGAACCCCTATTGAACCCAGCTTCCCACGGCGGCAACAGCGAGGTAGAAACCTCTCATGGTACGATTGATCCTGACATTTCCTCTGCTGGCTCTGTTTCAATGCGGCACGGATGAAACTGTCGCCAGCTATGGTGCAGCGGATCAAATCTGGACCTTAAAGGAAATCGACAGCCAACCCTTTGTCGCGAGCGCGCAGTTGCAGTTCCATGGGGATGGCAATATCAGCGGTCACGCGCCCTGCAACAGCTATAGCGGCACCTTGAACGCCCCCTACCCGTGGTTCGAAATCCAGGACCTGAGCGCAACACGTGCGGCTTGCGCGGGACTGGAAGCTGAAGGGATGTATTTTGCCGCTCTGCTGGCGATGACCCAATCTGAGGTCTCCGGCAATGTGCTGATCCTGCGCAACGAAGACGGGCATGAGATGGTGTTCACAGCCGCCGAGTGAAGCGCTCGACAAACCGGGTTCGCGCTTCGGGCACTGGCTTATGCCCTAGCGCCGGGGCCAAATGGTTCTCAAGGAAATAGCCTGTCGTGAGCAGCCCCTGCGCGATCTCCTCATCCGGCGCGGATCCCTCGCCCCGTAAACAAGGTGGAAGCGGCAATAGCCGATCCGCCCATTCGCCTGCACCTTGGGCACTGACCGCGCGCCCGGTTTTGGGCGAGACATAGACCAGCCCCTCGGTCGATCCGGTCACAGCGCAACTAGACAAATCCAGCCCAAATCCAAGCTCTTCTAGCAACGCCAATTCCCAGAGCAGATAAGCCAAAGGCCAGACCTCATCCTGCCCCAGCAAATCCATCAACTGTTCCGAATGTTTGTAAATCGCCGGATGCGGCTCACGTTCAGGCAGGCAAAAGGACAGCAAGGCGACCACCGAATTCAACCCGGCCAGCGCCAGACGCCCTGAAAACGCCGCGGCCGCGCGAGATCGGAGCGGCTCGACCTGAAACGTCCCGATATGTTCTTCAAGCCGCGCCCGCCACAACACATCCAATTGCGCGCCTGGTTGCAGGATTGGCGCGATCTTGCGACTGGTCCCACCTCGCACAACGCCCGCATGCCGACCATGGGCTTGGGTAAATACCTCAATGATCGCCGCCGTCTCACCATGTCGGCGAGTGGTCAAGAGTATGCCGTGATCGCGCCAGTCCACTGTTTTGCTACCGGGCAGCAACGCAGATTGAGAAAAATCGAAAAAGGCTGAGCCCGTCGTACATTTATTATCCAAAACGTTTGTTAAAGATACTCACCATTATTCTAGTTTCGACGCGCCACCAACGATCTTGGATCAAGCTGTTTTCCCACGGTACAGACACGGTTCCGCCGCTTGCTAGAGCAATTGTACTCCACCGCTGCAATCGGCTCGACTCGCAGTCTGTCTGACTGCTTACCGTATCGAGAAGCTAAAATAGCTCGGGCTGAATCTACAGCCTGTTCCATTGTCTGCGTTCTGGCGGGAATGACATACACCACCCCCCGCTTCGCCACAAACGCGTATGTCCCCCCGTTCGGCAGCACTTTGGAGTTACCTCCTCTTTGACCTTCAAACAACGCGAATTGACCACCAGAATGAACAGGAACACTATCCAACATAGCGCCAGGAACACCGCTTTTCTTTTTCCGCGATATCCACTCTGCATTTATGTTGAAGCCAAATGGGCCCATGACGTAACCGCCGTTATCCCCCCTGCACTTTTTTGTAGTCCCCTTCTTAACAGGACAAAACACGCCACCGGCAAATGGCATTTGACCCGTTCCGAAGTGCAATATCATCAGATGCACGTCGTTTGCGCTCAACTGCTTCTGAGGCCTACTGTCACTTGCGCCCCCCAAGGGTTGTTGAGCAATCGCTATCGAAGGTAATTGCAATGCGACAATCAAATAAAGGCCTAAACCCAAAAAGCAGGTCTTCAGGAAGTTCAAATCGATCTCCTTTTTTTAGAGAAACTGCGTCAATACCAATAGATTTTTTTATCGCAGCGGCATCGCACACACCTAAGAAAATAGGATGCCGAGCCTGAGTGAAGAAGAAATCACTCATTCGGGGTCAGCACCAATCAACCAAGAAATTGTTGCTTTCCAAACACAAAAACGGCTTGGCTCCGTGGGCCTATAGCAACCCCTCTTCCCCCAGCAGATGACGCCCTTGCCGATCCTCGACCTCGATTACCCAAAGGTCAGGATCAAAACTACGTTGTTTCGCGATGGCAGCATCGACATCCCTTTCGGACCCCGAGGTTAGCTCGACCCATTTCCGCTCACCGCTCAACAGATCGAAGCTGCGGTGAAAAGCTGTGGCCTGCCCGTCCAGCGTGTTCAGCTTGATCAGGACGGCCCCTGCGGTATCATCGCCATGTGCGACGACAAAAGCGGGTATTTCCTGAAACCGCAATCGGGCCAGATAGGCGTGAACCCAAAACTCTGCGGTCAGACGGGCCATGTGCGCCATCCATCGACAAGCGCCGAGAATTTTCGTCGAACATTCTTAGCCCGTGTCATGCGTTGCCGTCTTTGAAATCCAGACCCATTTCCGAATACCGCTCGGATTCCTCCAGCCAGTTAGGCCGGACTTTCACTTGCAGAAACAGATGGATTTTGCGGTCGAGAAACTCTTCCAGTTCAGCGCGGGCAGCCTGACTGACGGCTTTAATCGTCTCGCCCCGCTTGCCCAGCACTATGCCCTTGTGACCGTCGCGCATGACGTAGATGACCTGATCAATCTTGGCCGAGCCGTCTTTGCGCTCTTCCCAATTCTCAGTCTCGACGGTCAGTTGGTATGGCAGTTCCTGATGCAGGCGCAGGGTTAGCTTTTCACGCGTCATCTCGGCTGCGATCATGCGCAGCGGCAGATCAGCAATCTGGTCTTCGGGGTAGAGCCATGGGCCTTCGGGCAGTTCGCGTGCCAGCCATTGGCGCAGGTCGTCGACACCGTGACCTTTTTCTGCGGAAATCATAAAAGTCTCGGAAAAAGAATAGCGTGCGTTCAGGTCGCTCGTCAGCGCCAGCAGTTTTTCCGAAGGCACTTTGTCTATCTTGTTGATCGCAAGCGCGACAGTACGGCTTTGACCAATTTCCTCGAGCCCTTCGAGGATACGTTCAACGCCTTCTGTGATACCGCGATGGGCCTCGATCATCAGAACGACGACATCCGCATCAGCTGCCCCGCCCCAGGCTGCGGCGACCATGGCGCGGTCAAGACGGCGGCGGGGTTTGAACAGGCCAGGCGTATCGACAAAAACCAACTGTGCGTCGCCTTCCATCGCCACGCCCCGGATGCGGGCGCGGGTTGTTTGTACCTTATGCGTCACGATCGAGACCTTGGCCCCGACCATGCGGTTCAGAAGGGTGGATTTGCCCGCGTTGGGCTCTCCGATCAGGGCGATAAATCCGGCACGTGTGGTCATGTGTATTGCGATCCTGTTTGCAAGTGCGCACCCCTATAGCAGAAAGCACCGGCGGGCCAGAGGGTTTTGTCAGGGTGAGCGTGTGTGGATCATCGCGCCTGTGTGCTTCGAATTGGCTGCGCCAATTCGACCGGGAGGGGGCCAGCCCCCTCGCCCGGATTTTATCCGGGCTCACCCCCGGGATATTTTTGGCCAGATGAAGGGGATCCGGGCAGAAACGAGTGGGACTATTTAGGTAGGCTGTCCAGCAAGGCCTTGGCCGCTGCTTGTTCCGCTTGGCGTTTGGAACCTGCGGTTGCCTGCGCTTCGGCGCCGTCTTGCAGACGGGCCGCGATGGTGAAGATCGGGGCGTGATCGGGGCCGCTGCGTTTGATTTCAACGTAAGAGGGCGGCTTTTGGCCGCGTGCTTGCGCCCATTCCTGAAGTGATGTTTTTGCGTCGCGCGCGTCGGCCTCGACCTTGTGGATCCGGTCGCCCCAGAGGCGCAGGATCACGTCGCGGGCGGCCTCGAACCCGGCATCGCGGTATATGGCGGCGATCACCGCCTCCATCGCGTCGCCCAATAGGGCTTGTTTGCGGCGGCCACCAGACAGCATTTCTGACCGACCCAGTTTCAGCACCGCACCCAAATCGATCTGGCGAGCGACATCGGCGCAGGCCTCTTTTCGCACAAGCGCGTTGAAACGGGGGGCTAATTGCCCCTCTGACGCCTTCTTGTCGGCTTCCAGCAGGGCTGTTGCCATAACCAAACCCAACACGCGGTCGCCCAGAAATTCGAGCCTCTGGTTATCGGGGCGCGTCGGCGAGGACACCGAGCCATGGGTCAAAGCGCGCAGCAGCAATTCAGGGTCGGAAAATTGGTACCCCAAACGTTGCTGAAACGCTTTTATCTCGGCCGAAAGTTTCAATTCACCGCCTTGAAGAACCGATCCCCGCGCCAGGTCCAGAAGAAGAGCATCGACCGGCCAGCGGACGAGAACATGATCCGGTCGGCCCGACCGATCAAGTCCTGATAAGGGACAAATCCCACTCCGCCCGCGGATTGCGGCAGGCGGCTGTCGCTGGAGTTGTCACGGTTGTCGCCCATGAAGAAATAGTGGCCTTCAGGCACAGTGTAGATTCCGGTATTGTCCGACCCTTGGTTGCCGATATTCAGCACGTCATACGAGACTCCATTGGGCAGAGTTTCGATCATCCGCGATTTTTCGCAGCGACCGCCAAACCCGACCGGGCCATTTTCACAGCGCGGGCGCAACCCTTGCGAACCCTGAGGCTCGGCCAGTTCGGTGAACACACCATCGGGTTGTTGCGGAACCGGCGTTCCGTTTAGAATGATCTGACCCCCGCGGATCTGAATTCGGTCACCCGGCAAGCCGATCAGACGTTTGATGTAGTCGCGACCATTGACCGGGTGACGGAACACAATCACATCGCCGCGCTCGGGTTCACCGCCCCAGATACGCGTGTCTTCATCGCCCGGTAGCCAGCCGCAGATATCCTCGGCATCGATGTTGAGGCCAAAGCGGGGAATGATCAGGCTGGGACAGGAGGCGTAGGAATAGCCATACGCCATCTTGTTGACGAACAGAAAATCCCCGATCAGCAGGGTCTGTTTCATCGACCCCGATGGGATCCAGAAAGGTTGAAAGAACAGTGTGCGGAATACGCCTGCGATCAGCAAAGCGTAGACGATGGTTTTGATCGTCTCCCATACGGGATTTCCGGTTTTGACGTCCTCGGCCATACTGCTCTCCGGTCCTTGGTTTGTTGGGTTGCTACATGCGGGGCGCAGAGAGGTTAGTCAAGGCTGGCCGCTGCGTTCGTGATGGCGCGCGCTTCAATCACTACGAAAGCCTGCGCCCAAGGATGGTCGTCGGTCAGGGTGACATGGATGATCGCCTCATGGCCTTCGGGGGTCATCTCGCGCAGGCGCTCGGCGGCCCAGCCGGTGACATGCATGACCGGCTGGCCAGTGTTCAGGTTGGTGACGGCCATGTCCTTCCACGCGATGCCCATGCGCAGACCGGTGCCCAGCGCCTTGGAGCATGCCTCTTTCGCCGCCCAGCGCTTGGCATAAGTCCCAGCCGTGTCATGGCGACGTTCGGCCTTGCGCTGCTCGGTGTCGGTGAAAACGCGGTTGCGGAACCGGTCGCCGAACCGGTCGAGCGTGCCCTGAATACGCTCGATATTCGCGAGGTCTGTACCGATTCCTAGGATCATTTCGCGCTTTCTTTGCCACGCCGTCTGGCAATCGCCTTGAGTTCCATTTTGGTCGACAGATAGAATAGAACGCTGTTGGCGAAGAAAGCAAAAATCGCCAGATACAGCATAAGGCTGCCCATATAGCCACCTCTGTGCCAATACATCAGAAGCGACATATCGACTGGTCCGATACTGCTGATCGCCAAAATCAGATAGGCCGCAGCGTTCACGATCATGAATATCACGGTCCCCGCAACCGCAAAACCCAGCACCTCGCGCAAGTGCGGCATTCGGCCCAACGACCGCGCTGCGCCGCAGCCCGTTATCATCGCTGCGGCAATCGCGGACAGAAAGGGTATCCCCACATTTTCTGAATTGAGCCCGGTCACATGCCACAGAACGACAATAGCGATCGGCATTAAAAACCGGACTTGGACAAGCAAGACGCTGTAGCGCCACAAATTGTTCGAACCCATAGCGTTACCTTTGCGATCAGACGACTGCCCGCGCCTCATCCATCAGCCGTCGCATCTCGGCAATCGCCGGGGTCAGGCCGCGAAAGATAGCCTCGCCGATCAAGAAGTGGCCGATGTTCAACTCGCGCACCTCGGGGAAAGCCGCGACAGGCTGCACCGTGTCATAGGTCAGGCCGTGGCCCGCATGGACCTCTAGGCCCAGGGAATGCGCAAAGGTGGACATTTGGCGCAGGCTGTCCAGCTCGCGGGTGGCTATGTCTGTGTGGCCCTCGGAGACGGCGTCGCAATAAGCACCGGTGTGCAGCTCGATCACCTCAGCACCGATACGGTGCGCGGCTTCGATCTGGCGCTGGTCGGCGGCGATGAAAATGGACACACGGCAGCCCACGTCGCGCAGGGGAGCGATGAAATGGGCCAGCTTGTTTTCCTCGCGCGCGACTTCCAAACCGCCCTCGGTCGTCCGTTCCTCGCGCTTTTCGGGAACGATGCACACCGCATGCGGTTTGTGCCGCAGGGCGATCTGCTGCATCTCGGGCGTCGCAGCCATTTCAAAGTTCAGGGGCACCGACAGAACCTCCATCAGCCCGTCGATATCGGCGTCCGAGATATGGCGGCGATCTTCGCGCAGATGGGCCGTGATGCCATCAGCCCCGGCCTCTTCCGCCAGCTTGGCGGCGCGCAGAGGGTCAGGGTACGCCCCACCGCGCGCGTTGCGCACGGTTGCTACGTGGTCGATATTCACGCCCAGACGCAGGATATTGTCAGACATCGTTTGATTCCTTTGCCGAATTCTGGCCCGAGCCTAGTGGTTTTGGAACCGAAACGGCAGGCTTGGATTCAGCCAACCGCCGGATTTCGTCGAACTTGGCTTTGATCTTGGCCCGGCGGCGCTGCTGATAGGTTCGGATCAACGGCAGGCTCAGGTAGTGACACACAGCCCCGGCGACGAGACCGGGCAGAATCCCCCCAACCAGATAGGGAAAAAACACCTCATCATAAAAGATCCTTAGCCCGTACCAGTCGGCCATGCGGTCGGTGAAGATCGCCAGAAAATTGTTCTTCAGATCGCCGAGCGCACCAGCGAATTTGCCCATCAGACCGTGGGTGTCGCCTTCTTCGAATTTGGTACCCAGAATGAAGTGGCCGGTTTGCAGGCTGACAACGCCGATCGGGACATATGTCAACGGATTACCAAAGAATGTCCCACTCAGCGCAGCCAGAATATTGCCGTTGATCAACCGCGCCAGAAGCGCAGCAACCACAAAGTGCAGGCTATAAAAGGGCGTGAAGGCAGCAAACACCCCTGCCCCGATCCCACGTGCGATACGTTCCGGGGAATCGGGCAACCGGCGTACACGGTGTTTGACATAGTGAAAGGCTCGGGTCCATCCGCCACGGGGGTAGACGAATTCAGATGCGATCTGGACAGGCGAGCGACGATCTCGGCGCTTGAATACCACTCCTGATCACCCCTTCTCAGCCAGCCGCCACGGCGGTCTTGGACCTGTCCCTGAACCGTTCCACCGCCGCTACGTCGCTTTCGGCTTCAAGCATCAGCATCAGCGAATGCAGCTGTTCGAGATCACGCAGTTCGACACTGATCAACAATCGGTAAAAATCCGGTTTGCGATCAACGAATTCCAAGTTTGAGATATTGGCCTTTTTCTCGCCAATCAATGTGCAAATACGCCCCAGTACGCCCGCATCATTCCCGATCGTCAACTCCAGCGTTGCACCGTAGACCGCCGGATGGGTTCCGGTATGCCAATGCAGGTCAACCCACCGCTCGGGCTCGCCCTCGAACTCGGTCAGACGATTACAGTCGATGGCGTGAACCACCACGCCTTTGCCGCGATAGGTAATGCCGACGATGCGTTCACCAGGTAGAGGCTGACAGCACGGCGCGCGGTCAAATTTCTGCCCCGGCTCAAGCCCGATTACGGCACGGCGCAACGGGATGGCGTCGCCTTCATCCTGCGTCAGTTCCGGGTAAACGGCGCTGACCACATCATGGGCGGTCAGTTCGGCACTGCCTAGCCGGGCCAACAGTTCGTCTCGATCCTTCAGGCGCAAGTGTTTAGCGGCCGTCTCCAGCGCCTTGTCTGTGGCCTTGCGCCCCACATGTTCGAAGCCCGAGCGCGCCAGTTCTTTGCCCAGTTTGATAAAGCGCTCGCGATCCACCTCTCGCAGAGCGCGCCGGATGGCGGTGCGGGCCTTGCCGGTGACAGCAATCTCAAGCCAAGTGACCTGCGGGGTCTGACCGTCCGCGGTGATGACATCAACCGATTGGCCGTTCTTGATCCGGGTCCATAGCGGAACCCTGATACCATCTACCTTGGCGCCAACGCAGGCATGACCGATCCGTGTGTGGATCGCATAAGCGAAATCTATTGGTGTCGCCCCACGCGGCAGTTTCACCACATCGCCCTTGGGTGTGAAGCAGAACACCTGGTCCGAATACATCTCAAGCTTAACTGCTTCGAGGAAATCCTCGTGGTCATCCTCACTATCAAACTGCTCGGTCAGGTTCGCGATCCACTTGGCTGGATCGACTGCAAACGGGTTTTCCGACCGCACCCCATCCCGATAAGACCAATGCGCCGCCACACCCGTCTCAGCCACGTCGTGCATCTGACGGGTACGGATTTGCACCTCGACGCGCTTACCGTCGCGCCCCGACACTGTGGTGTGAATCGAGCGGTAGCCGTTGGATTTTGGCTGGCTGATATAGTCCTTGAACCGCCCCGGCACCGCACGCCAGCGTTGGTGGATTGCGCCCAACGTCCGGTAACAATCTTCTTCCGTCTGGGTGATGATGCGGAACCCGTATATGTCGGACAGGCGCGAGAACCCCTGATCCTTTTCCTGCATCTTGCGCCAGATCGAATAGGGTTTCTTTGCGCGGCCAAAGACCTCGGCTTCGATCCCGGCTTTTTCCAGCTCGAACCGCATGTCGCCCGTGATCCGGTGGATCACATCGCCGGTTTCACGTTGCAGAGTGATGAACCGCCGGATGATCGACTGGCGGCCTTCGGGATTCAGCACGCGGAAGGCCAGGTCCTCCAGCTCTTCGCGCATCCATTGCATCCCCATCCGGCCGGCAAGCGGCGCGTAGATATCCATTGTCTCGCGCGCCTTGACGATCTGCTTTTCCGGGCGCATCGCCTTGATCGTGCGCATATTGTGCAGACGGTCGGCCAGCTTGACCAGAATGACCCGCAAATCCTTGGACATGGCCATGAACAGTTTACGGAAATTCTCGGCCTGTTTGGTTTCGCGGCTGGACAGCTGCAGGTTGGTCAGCTTGGTGACCCCATCGACCAGCTTGGCCACTTCATCGCCAAACAGCTCGGACACCTTGCTGTAATTGGCTTTTGTGTCCTCGATCGTGTCATGCAGCAGCGCGGTAATGATCGTGGCATCATCCAGACGCTGTTCGGTCAGGATGGCGGCAACGGCAACGGGATGAGTGAAATAGGGCTCGCCCGAATGGCGAAACTGACCTTCGTGCATCTGTTTCCCAAACTCATAAGCTCGGGTTATGCGGTCAGCATTTGTCTTGGGGTTGTAGTTGCGGACCAGCGCAATCAGGTCTTCAGCAGAAATCATCCGGTCCGCACCTTCGTCTTTGGGGATTACCCCTGGCCTTGAGCCTCCATCAGAGCGCGCAGCAGCTTCTCTTCGGACATGTCGTCATCGGCGGGCTTGTCGGATTCCGCACCCATCAGCAGAGCCATCTGATCCTCTTCAGGCTCGTCAACCTCGATCTGGGTCTGGTTGGCCTCGATCAGGCGCTCGCGCAGCTCATCAGCGCTTTGGGTTTCATCGGCGATTTCGCGCAGCGACACGACCGGGTTCTTGTCGTTGTCGCGGTCCACGGTGATCGCGGCACCGGCTGAAATCTCACGCGCACGATGGGCGGCAAGCATCACCAGCTCAAACCGGTTTTGTACCTTGTCTACGCAATCTTCTACCGTCACGCGGGCCATGGGGCGCTCTCCGTTTCTGAATCCATGTCAGGAAGAGGTTTATCTAAGGGCGAATCCCCGCCTTGACAAGCAAGAAATGCTGCAAATGCACCCTTCACAAAGGGGTGACAGAGGCAATTTCATTGGCAGGTAGCTGCGCCAGCATTTCCCGAACGCTCTGACCCAAGACTGGATGCTCCCAATCCGGGGCGATATCGGCCATCGGAACCAGCACAAATGCGCGATCCTGAAGCCGCGGATGCGGCAGAATCAACTGGTCCGGTGCGCGTTGCATCTGGTCATCTTGCGGCAGTGTCCTCCAGCGTTCGTACTCCGTCCGGTCGGGCAATACGCCGTCACCAAAACACACCAGATCCAAATCCAGCGTCCGCATCCCCCAGCGCTGAATCCGCTCGCGCCCGAATTCCTTCTCCACCTCATGCAGCAGATGCAGCAATTCGGACGGCGTCTTTTCTGTCTCAATCAAAGCTGCGGCATTAACATAGTCTGGCCCCGCGCCGGCTGGGAAACACGGTGTCTCAAAAAAGCGGCTGACTGCGCGAATCACCACCCCCTGACGCTTTAGTGCGTCAAGAGCCTTCTCAAGTGTCACCTTGGGCCCATCTCCTCTCAAATTGAGATTTGCGCCCAGTGCGATCACCGATTCTGACGTAATCTTGCGCATTCTACTCCCTATATTCGGTGAATTGCATACTTGCGATACACATTAAAAACACTAATTATGGGCGTATCAGCGCGCCGCCTATTTCCTAAGCTCACTCACGTAACACCCGGCGTTCTGGTAGATACCGGAAGGACCTATTTATGTTTTATAAAGACGAACGGCTAGCGCTGTTCATCGACGGCTCGAATCTTTATGCGGCCGCAAAAGCACTGGGGTTTGACATCGACTACAAATTGCTGCGCCAAGAATTCATGCGTCGCGGCAAGATGCTTCGTGCTTTCTACTACACAGCGCTACTGGAAAATGACGAGTATTCCCCGATCCGACCCCTGGTGGACTGGCTGCATTACAACGGCTTCACCATGGTGACGAAACCCGCCAAGGAATACACCGACAGCATGGGGCGTCGGAAAGTCAAAGGGAACATGGATATCGAACTGACCGTCGATGCCATGGAACTGGCACCGCGCGTTGATCATATCGTGCTGTTTTCGGGCGATGGGGATTTCCGCCCGCTGATTGCCAGCCTGCAACGTCAGGGCGTGCGCGTTTCGGTCGTCTCGACCATCCGCAGCCAGCCGCCGATGATCTCGGACGAGCTCCGCCGCCAAGCCGACAACTTCATCGAGCTGGAGGATTTGCGCGACGTAATCGGCCGCCCTCCGCGTGACGTCCCGATGGAGCCGCGCAGCGTCGCGGCAAGTGGGCAGTAACACCGCCCCCGTCAGTTCGGCTTAAAAATCGACGCGGTCGGGGCAAATGCCCTGACCGCGTTGCTTAAACTAGGAACAGGTGCTGAAACATCTGATTGCTAACACTGATTCATGTCAGTTGAATGACACAGTCCTGTCTGGACCATGGCGAGGAAAAGACCTACCTGTGGCCGTAAGGAGTATGTGACATGAACAAGCCCCCTCTGACCTTGTACCTTGCCGCGCCGCGCGGGTTTTGCGCCGGCGTGGACCGGGCGATCAAAATCGTTGAGATGGCGCTGCAAAAATGGGGCGCGCCGGTTTATGTGCGCCACGAGATCGTGCACAACAAGTTCGTGGTCGACGGTTTACGCGAAAAAGGCGCGGTGTTTGTCGAGGAACTGGACGAATGCCCCGATGATCGCCCGGTGATTTTCTCGGCCCATGGCGTGCCAAAATCCGTCCCGGCCACAGCCGCACAGCGCGAAATGATCTATGTCGACGCCACCTGCCCGCTGGTATCCAAGGTCCATGTCGAGGCGCAGCGCCATGCTGAGGCCGGGTTGCAGATGATCATGATCGGCCACAAGGGCCATCCCGAAACCGTCGGCACCATGGGGCAACTGCCCGAGGGCGAAGTTCTGCTGGTCGAAACGGTCGAGGATGTGGCCACCGTTCAGGTGCGCAACCCCAAAAAGTTGGCCTTTGTCACTCAGACCACCCTGTCAGTCGATGACACCAAGGATATCATCGCCGCGCTTGAGGCACGGTTTCCCGCCATCGTCGGCCCGCATAAAGAAGATATTTGCTACGCCACCACCAACCGACAAGAGGCCGTCAAAGCCGTCGCCCCCAGATCCGACGCCCTGTTGGTTGTAGGCGCGCCGAACTCGTCAAACTCACGCCGTCTGGTTGAGGTCGCCGCGCGTGCTGGGTGCGATTATGCCCAACTGGTGCAACGGTCCACTGATATCGACTGGCGGGCGCTGAAAGGGATTTCCTCGGTTGCCATCACCGCCGGGGCTTCGGCCCCAGAAGTGCTGGTCAACGAGGTGATCGACGCATTCCGCGACCATTACGACGTGACGGTCGAGATGGTCGAAACCGCTGTTGAGAACGTTGAATTCAAAGTCCCGCGCGTGCTGCGCGAACCAGCATGAGCGGCATACCAAGAGCCCCGTTATTTCTGGGGCTGGCCGGGCTGATCCCCTTTGTCTGGGGCGCACTGACCTACCTGAATGACGATCTGCACGCTTGGGGTACTCAGGCGCTTGGGGCTCGTTTTGTGGGGCCTTATGTGCAGTTGTTCTACGGCTCTGTCATCCTCAGCTTTATGTCCGGCGTGCTGTGGGGTTTTTCGACCAAGACATCTGGTAGCAAGGCGGCGACCTGCTATCTGCTCTCGGTTCTGCCCGCACTTTGGGCCTTTGCGAAAACGGGCGGCGGGCCGGTCGCTGCAGGCACCAACCTGATGTGGGGTTTTGCCGGGTTGCTTTTGCTGGACGCTGTGTTCTCATACTGGCGATTGACGCCGGTCTGGTGGATGCGTCTGCGCATGATGCTGACGGCCGTTGTTCTGGCCTGCTTAGCCGTTGGAGTGTACCTGTGACCGACAAGAGAACGATTGACGCCTACACTGCCCGCGTGGCCGAATATCTGAGCATCCCCCTGCCCCCCGAACAGATCGAAGCCCGCATGGCCTTTGCCGAAGCGGTTGCGGAAGGCGGTTATGTGCTGGATCTCGGTTCCGGCCCCGGATCGGACAGCGCCTTTCTACAACGCGAAGGGCTGCGTGTCCGTGCCCTTGATGCCACGCCCGCCTTTGTCGAACATGCGCAGCAGAACGGGATTGACGCGCGTCTGGGCACGTTTGACGACGTGACGGAAGAGGCTGAATATGACGGCATCTATGCCAGCTTTTCCCTGCTGCACGCCCCGCGCGCGGATTTTGCGCGGCATCTGTCCGCCATCCACAAAGCGCTGAAACCCGAGGGTGTTTTTTTTCTGGGCCTGAAACTGGGCACGGGTGAACATCGCGACGATCTGGATCGCTACTACACCTATTTTTCACAAACTGAAATCGAGGAGGCTATGACAAAGTCCGGGTTCACCATCGACCGGATCACGACGGGCGTGGGTGCCGGCCTTGCGGGTTCATATGACGGTTTCATTCTGGTGCTGGCCCATGCCTAAGCTGTTCGCCTATACGGACGGCGCATGTTCCGGCAATCCGGGCCCCGGCGGCTGGGGGGTTCTGCTGCGCGCGATGGATGGCGACAATGTCCTGAAAGAAAGGGAACTCAGCGGCGGCGAGGCCGAAACCACAAACAACCGGATGGAACTGCTGGCTGCGATCAGCGCGCTAGAAACATTGGAGCGGGCCTCGAAGATCACCGTTGTGACTGACAGCGCCTACGTGAAAAACGGCGTCACGGGGTGGATTTTCGGGTGGAAGCGGAACGGTTGGAAGACCTCGAACAAGAAGCCTGTTAAGAATGTAGATTTGTGGCAGCGGCTGGATGAGGCACAAACCCGCCATGACGTGACCTGGGAATGGGTCAAAGGTCACGCGGGCCATCCTGAAAACGAAAAAGCCGACGAGTTGGCACGGACGGGCATGGCCCCGTTCAAGCCCAAGAAAGCAAGGGCCTAGACCGCGCGCCAAAAGGAATACACCTGCCATGAAACCACAGTTCTGCTTTGCAGTCAGTTTCGCCCTTATGGCCGGGTGTACCCCATCCTACGACGCCCTGCGGTTTGAGGCACAGAGCGACCGGATTGTCGCCTCGGGCACTATCGACCACACGTCCTTGCATGCCTTTCAGGAGGTCATCCGCAGCAATCCGCAGGCTAAAACCCTTGTCCTGCAATATATTGAAGGCTCCGTGGACGATGACGCAAATGTCGTCTTCTCGCGTGTCGTGCGGGAACTGGGGTTTGACACGATTGTTCCGTCGGACGGCATGGTGGCGTCGGGCGGCACGGACCTGTTTCTGGCAGGCAACCGCCGCGTTCTGGAACCTGACGCCTGCGTTGGCGTGCACAGTTGGGGCGGCTGGAACATCGTGGCCACCGAAATCCCCAAAGACGACCCAGAGCATGACCGGTACCTGGACTACTATGCCGATATCGGTGTTGACCCGGCCTTCTACTGGTACACGCTTAACGCGGCCTCGGCCGAGGACATGCACTGGATGAGCGCGACCGAAGTTGAACGGTTCACCCTCACGACCCGTAATGTGCCGCAACTTGGATCATCCGCAACCTGCAACGCGCGATGACCTCAGCGTGACAGCAACCTGGCTCCGATCTCTTTGACGAATTTCGCAGCCACCATGGCCGTCATCCCATACGGGTCACGATGAGGATTCAATTCGACGATGTCAGCGCCGACCAACTGCCCCTTGAAACGGTGGATCAGGTTGATCACCTCGCGGGTGCTTAACCCACCGGGTTCATGATGCGACACGCCAGGCGCAAAGGCAGGGTCCAACGCATCCAGATCCAGCGAGAGGTAAACAGGGCCATCAAAGCTGATTTCAAGATCGGGGCGCCAGCTTTGCATGTCGATCACTTCGACTCCGAACTTGTCGGCCTGTTCCTGCTGGTGCTTGTTCATGGTACGGATGCCAACCTGCACCAGACGGTTGATTGCGCAGGTTTCCATTACCCGCGCGAAAGGGCAGCCATGGCCCAGCGGACCGACCTGCTGACTGTCATACAAGTCTGGATGCGAGTCGATATGAAGGATGTTCAACCCCTCATACCGTTCCGAATGCGCCTTGATCAGCGGATAGGCAACCGAATGGTCCCCTCCCAGAGATAACAGTCGCGCACCGCTTGAAATCCGCGCAGCAGCACCGGCTTCGATCCGGTCGATAGGTTCCTGTCCGATCATCTCGAACACATCCAGGTCGCCTGTATCCTTGAAGCGGTCGGTCGCGCCGAGATCTGTGCCATCCTCTGCGGTCAGGTTAGCGGCTCCGGAATGCAGAGCCTCGCGAATACGACCAGGGGCAAAGGCGGGCCCTTGCAGAAACGAGGAATGAAGATCCAGAGGCACCCCCATAAGTGCGACGTCACCTGGGTTCAGATCCTGTGGCATGGAACACCTTTCAGATAAATTCTGCGGCGATCTGGCCGAATTGATTCCGAAAGGTCAAGAGGTCAACGGCGCAGGTATGTCTGCCAGATCCAGATCACCAACAACGCACCCAAAACCGCACCGACAAAGCCCGACAGCCAGCCCGCTACGGCGATCAATGCACGTAGAAGGAACCCGCCGACCAGCGCGCCAACGATGCCGATCAACATGGTTGTGGGAATATCGGCCTCGATCCGCATCAGTCGTGTCGCCAGAAACCCGGCGGCGGCTCCGATGATGACAAGGGCGATGACGGGCACGTTATTTCCTCCAATGAGTGGGCACGATGATCAGCGCCCCGATGGATGACAGGACCGCGTCCAGTCCGGGCGGGCCGAAGCTGATGCCAAACATGATGCGCACAAAGTAGAACAGGAACGCGCCGCCCACGCAAATGATGATCGAGGGCAGGTATCCATTGTGGGAAAATCCGGTTTTTTCAGCCAGATACCCCACGATCCCGGCAATCACGACGGTGCCCATCAATATCATGAACATCTGGTTTACTCCGAACTGAGCCGCGTTCCGGTCGAAACAGGCCACCCCCGCAAAAAGGTTTTAACATCCTGCGCCCCTTTCCCTGCCCGTTGCAGCCGCAAAAGGTCAACCGCGCCGTCGCCACAGGCCACGCGGAGTGTGTCATTCAGTACCTCTCCCGGAGCGCCCTGCCCAGCGGCCAGCCGAGAGGACAAAAGCTTGACCCGCTCGCCTTCGATCTCGGTCCAGGCGCCGGGGAACGGGGACAGGCCCCGGATTTGCCGATCAACCTCGGCGGCAGGACGCGCCCAGTCGACGCGCGCCTCGGATTTGTCGATCTTCGCAGCATAGGTCACGCCATCTTCAGGCTGAACCTCAGGGGCCAGGTTCGGCAGCTCCTCCAACGCTTCAACCACCATAGCAGCGCCCATTTCTGACATTCGATCATGAAGCTGCGCTGTGGTTTCCAGCGGCCCAATATCCGTAGCCCGACGCAACAGGACCGGGCCGGTATCCAGCCCGGCCTCCATCTGCATGATGCAGATACCCGTCTGAGCGTCGCCCGCCATGATCGCACGCTGAAGCGGAGCAGCCCCGCGCCAGCGCGGTAACAGGCTGGCGTGAATGTTCAAACAGCCATGTTTAGGCGCGTCCAAAATGGGCTGCGGCAACAGCAGGCCATAGGCGACAACGACTGCGACGTCTGCGTTCAAAGCCGCAAACGCCGCTTGTTCGTCGGGCGATTTCAGCGAGACCGGATGACGAACGTCGAACCCCAATACCTTGGCCCGTGCGTGAACCGGGGTGGGACGGTCCTTTTTGCCACGCCCTGCTGGGCGGGGCGGCTGGCAATAGACGGCGGCGATCTCATGTCCGGCGGCAACCAGAGCATCCAACACCGGTACCGAGAAGTCGGGCGTTCCCATGAAGATGATACGCATGAGGGGCCTCCGGAGGTTGGGGATGCTGGGCTGAAGCCCGATTACACGAGTTTCTTGGCTTTGCGCAGCAGCATGTCACGTTTGACTTTACTGAGCCGGTCGAAATACATCCGACCGTTCAGGTGGTCGATCTGATGTTGTACGCTGGTGGCTTCGATCCCCACAAAGTCACGACGATCAATCATGCCCTGTTCGTTCAAGAACTTCACCGTTACCGCACGCGGACGTTTCACCTTGGCCGAGACGCCGGGCAGGTTCGGGCTGGCCTCATCATGTTCACGTAGCTCAATCGAACTGTGCAGGATTTCGGGGTTCGCCAGACGAACGGCCCTGCCCCGCTCGGTCGAGCCATCCACCACGGCCAGCCGCAACATCACCCCGATCTGAGGCGCGGCGAGGCCGACGCCGGGCATCGCCTCCATCGTGTCGATCATGTCATTCCAGATGGCGCGAATTTCATCGGTGACCTCTGCCACGTCTTCCGCCTTGGTGCGCAGACGTTTGTCAGGCCACGGCAGACAAGCGCGGACCGTCATGCGCGGGCCATTTCACGTTTCAACTTTTGCATTTTGCGCGTGATCATCTGGCGTTTCAGCGGTTTGAGATAGTCGATGAACAACTTACCGTTCAGATGGTCGAGCTCATGTTGCACACAGGTGGCCCAAAGGCCGTCGAAGGTTTCCTGCTGCGCGTTGCCGTCGCGGTCGATCCAGGCCACATCCACGACTTTGGGACGGGTGACCTCGGCATATTGCTCGGGGATCGACAGGCAACCTTCCTCGTACACATTCGTTTCGTCGGACGACGCGATGATCTCGGGGTTGAACATGATCAAGGGGCGCGGGGCCTCGCCCTCTTCCTTGACGCAATCCAGCACGATCAACCGATCCAGCACTCCGATCTGCGGCGCGGCCAACCCGACGCCGGGCGCGTCATACATCGTCTCCAGCATGTCGTCGGCCAGCTTGCGCAGCTCATCCGTCAGATCGGCCACGGGGGCA
The DNA here is from genome assembly GCF_013034745.1 of Ruegeria lacuscaerulensis. Lineage (NCBI taxonomy): Bacteria > Pseudomonadati > Pseudomonadota > Alphaproteobacteria > Rhodobacterales > Roseobacteraceae > Ruegeria > Ruegeria lacuscaerulensis. The sequence continues at coordinate 39,501 of NZ_WQGP01000014.1, forward strand.
CAGACCTTTTTCAGGCGGGGGTCGGGATGGATCAGAATAGTGCGTTTCATGAAGTTGATTTAGGCCATCGTGCGATCCGCCGCAACGCCCCCCTTGCACCTGCCGCGATTGTAACTAGCTTTCGTCGCGACAGATGGAGATGACATGACGTTCAACGACCTCACCGACCGCCGGGGCACCAACAGTTCAAAATGGGACAAGATGGAGCGCCTCTATGGCATTTCGCCAGATGACGGGCTGGCCATGTGGACTGCGGATTCTGATTATCGCACAGCGCCTTGCGTGATTGATGCCGTGCAACAGGCCGTCGATCACGGTGTGTTCGGCTATTCCTGGATGCATCCGGACTATCTGGCTTCGGTCCAGTGGTGGATGGTAAATCGCCACGGGTGGGAGATTGACACAGATTGGGTCCTGACGTCGCAGGGGTTGGGCAACGCGATCGCCCTGTGTCTGGATGTCTGGTCTCAGCCGGGCGACGGGATTGTGATCTTCTCCCCTGTTTACCATGAGTTCGCGCACAAAGTGAACAAATCCGGCCGCCGCGTGGTCGAATGCCCATTGGTGCGTGATGGTGAAAGCTATGCCGTTGACCTCGAGGATGCGCAATCGCGACTGGACGGGTCGGAAAAGATGCTGCTGTGGTGCTCACCGCAGAACCCCTCGGGCCGGGTCTGGACACCGGACGAGCTGCGCGCGGTCGCGGCGTTTGCCGAACGGAACGGGCTGATCCTGGTGTCGGATGAGATCCATCATGATCTGGTCTATCCCGGCAGCACCTTTGTGCCGATGGATGTTGCAGCACCTGATGCGCGCCCTTGGACGGTGACCCTGACGGCGGCTTCCAAGACCTTCAACATCGCCGGTCAACGCACCGGGAATATGATCATTCCCGATACTAAGCTGCGCGCGGACATGCGCCACCGCATTCAGGCGCTGGACTATGACCCCAGCGCGCTAGGTGTGGCGATGATCACCGCCGCCTACACGCCCGAGGGCGCCGCATGGGTCGACCAGCAGGTCGCGCATCTGGACGGAAACCGCAAACTGTTCGACGCGACGATTGCTGAAATCCCCGGCCTTTGGTCAATGCCGTTGCAATCCACTTATCTGGCCTGGGTCGATTTTTCGGGCACAGGCATGGACCATGCCGAGTTCACCCGACGTCTGCGAGAAGATGCCAAAATCGCCACCTCACCCGGCCCCGGCTTCGGAGCAGGCGGAGAAACCTTCGAGCGTTTCAACCTTGCTACTCAGCGCAGCCGTGTCGAGGACGCATGCGCCCGGCTGAAGCGTGCTTTTGCAGATTTGCAGTGATCGGAAGGCCCGGCGGTCTGTCCGTCGGGCATCCCGTTAGTCCTTATGGCCTAGCAGCGCGATGGGCGCATCCGGCGCACGGTAGAAATCCAAAGGAGCCTTATCCGAGGCGGCAGTGCTACGCTTGAACTCATACCGCATCTCACCCGCCTCATCTTCGTCAGCGATGATCAGGCATTGGTACAGATGGTTCGCACCGTCATAGATATCGACCAACCCGCGCAATTTCGGCGTCGTTGCGGCCTCAACCGTGAAGCCGTCCTTCCACAATCTCAGAATTTTATATGTATTGTCGCCGATTTCGACACGAAGGCGGCTGGTCTTTTTCAACCCCGCGATTCGCGCCGCATCCAATTCGGCGCTTATTTCCTTAGAAACATAGGTCGTCATAACAATTTTCCCCCGCAGTACATACTATTGTGAGCAACTCTTTGTAAAAATCCAATGAAGCTGAGAACCTGAAACAAACCGATTTCAATCTGTTGCGCGGAAATCCCGGATCGACCTGTGCAATGACGCAGGCAAGATGCGCGCGCCCTCGCATGGAACCGACCCGAGCGACACCCTATGTTTGCCGAAATCGGATTTCGGAGGGACAAAGATGGGCCTGTTGGTCGATGGCAAATGGCACGACACTTGGTATGACACCAAATCCACCGGCGGCGCGTTCAAACGCAGCGCTGCGCAGTTCCGCAACTGGCTGACCGCCGATGGCAGCGCGGGCCCCTCGGGCAAGGGCGGGTTTAAGGCGGAAGCTGGACGCTATCACCTCTATGTCAGCCACGCCTGCCCCTGGGCACATCGCACCCTGATCTTCCGGGAACTCAAGGGGCTAAGCAATCTGATCTCTGTCTCGGTCGTGCATCCGGATATGCTGGACAAGGGCTGGAACTTTCAGCCAGACGACAAAGGCGCAACCGGGGATGATCTGTACGGGCTGGACTATGCCCATCAAATCTATACCAAGGCGGACCCGTCCTATTCCGGCCGTGTCACAGTGCCGATCCTTTGGGACAAGGAACAGGAAACGATCGTCTCGAACGAAAGTTCAGAGATCATCCGTATGTTCAATTCGGCCTTTGATGGCATCACGGGCAATAACGACGATTACTGGCCCGAGACGATGCGCGATGACATCGAAGCGGTCAACGCCCGGATCTATTCCGACGTGAACAATGGCGTCTACAAATCCGGCTTCGCCACCAGCCAGGCCGCCTATGACAGCGCTGTTGGGCCGCTATTCGATACGCTGGATTGGCTCGAAGATCGCCTGTCCCAAAACCGCTACCTGATGGGGGATCGCATCACCGAGGCCGATTGGCGCTTGTTCACGACCCTGATCCGGTTCGATCCGGTTTATCACCTGCATTTCAAATGCAACCGGCGGCGGCTGATCGACTATCCGAACCTGTGGGCCTATACGCGCGAGCTGTATCAATGGCCGGGCGTCGCGCCTACTGTGAACATGGAGCACATCGTGCGCCACTACCACTACAGCCATGAAAGCATCAATCCGCACCGCATCATCCCGACCAATCCAGTGCTGGATTACGCAGAACCGCATGGGCGCGGTCAGCGACCCGCCGCGTAGTGTTCGACCATCGCCGCCAGATCCTCTGGCGGCGTTCCGCTTTGCACATAGGCGCACGCATTGGGGCTGTGGGCAAAGATGGACCCGTCCGAGAAAAAGGTGGTGTTCGTGACGAAGATCACCCGCGCCTCAGGGCGGCGATAGCTGGCGAAATCAGCCACGGCCAGCGCGCTGCCTGCCTCCAGCACCAAATCCAGCACGATAATGTCAAACGCGACCCCATAAAGCGCGAGGATCGCTGCCTCTTGCCCGGCGACAAGCGTGACCTCAGCGCCTTGACGTTCAAGGTGCCGCTTCCAGACCCGACCTAGGTCGGGATTACTCTCAACAATCAAAACATTCATAAGTAACAACCTCGGCACATGAAGTGGTGAACGGTGCCGACCCCTGAGTTTGTGATCACGCCAATTCCTTAACAAAGGGTTAACGCTGTTTTCCGGTTGCCGCCGAGGCACGGATTCGCTTGTGCAAATGGCGAAAATCCGCTTGAAACGGGCCGCAATGCGCGATTCCGGCGAGAACCTAATGACAAGCTCTGACAAAAACTTGAACCCGCGCGCCCGTCGCGACCATGGCGGAGGACTGGATGATGCTATCCAAGCTTATGGCGGATCGCGGCAAGACTGGCTGGACCTGTCGACCGGAATCAACCCGCAGCCCTACCCGGTGTCTGACCTGAGTGCCGAGGATTGGACCGCCCTGCCCGACCACGGCGCGTTCGAGCAACTGACCAACGCGGCCCGCCAATTCTGGTCCGTGCCTGATAACGCCGCGATTTTGCCTGCGCCCGGCGCCTCGGCTTTGATCGCCCGCATTCCGGCCTTGGCGCCGCAGGGGCGGGTTCAGATCACAACCCCCACCTATAACGAGCACGCCGCCGCCTTTTCCGCGCAAGGCTGGAGCGTTCAGCCCGAAGGTCCAGCCGACGCGCGTGTGATCGTTCACCCCAACAATCCCGATGGTCGCTATTGGACCGATGCCGACGCCAACGCGCCGCTGACCATCATTGACGAGAGTTTCTGCGATGTCGCCCCCGAAGCCTCGCTGATCCATCTGGCCGAGCGGCCCGGCGTGATCGTGCTGAAAAGCTTTGGCAAGTTCTGGGGGTTGGCCGGGCTGCGCCTTGGCTTTGCCATCGGCGACCCAAAGCTGATAGCACGGCTGAACGATCTGACTGGCCCATGGGCGGTCTCGGGTCCTGCTTTGCGAATTGGCGCGCGGGCTTTGCAAGACACCGATTGGGCCGCAGCCACCCGACGGTATCTTCAGCAAGGCGCGGACCGGCTGGATCACCTCGTGACGGGTCAGGGTGCCAGTTTGGTCGGGGGAACACCGCTCTTTCGCCTTTACTCCGTCGAAGACGCCGCCGAGTGGCAGGACCGTCTGGCCCGCGCCCTTATCTGGAGCCGTATCTTCCCCTATTCGACAACTTACTTGCGTCTGGGCTTACCACCAGCAGACGGTTGGGCCCGGCTTGAGGCGGCATTGTGAGCACCGCCTTCCTTCTGGTCTGCGCCCTCTGTCTGGATGCGGCCCTGGGCGAGCCCGACTGGCTGTGGTCGCGGGTGAAACACCCCGCCGTCGTGATCGGCAACCTTATTGGCTGGCTTGACAAACGCCTCAACCACGGTGCGCAACGGCGTCTGAAAGGTGTCGCGGTTGTCGCCTTGTTGGTGTGCGGCGCATTGATTATTGGGCGCGCGCTGACCCTTCTGGGACCAGTAGTCGAAATAATCGCCTGCGCCATTCTGCTGGCTCAGAAGTCATTGGTCAGCCATGTGCGCGATGTTGGTACCGGTTTGGCCGTCTCGCTGGAAGACGGGCGGGGGAAAGTGGCGATGATCGTCTCGCGCGATACACGCGACATGACGCAGGCGCAGGTCGCGCGGTCAGCGATCGAAAGCGCGGCTGAAAACCTCAGCGACGGGGTCATCGCGCCCGCTTTCTGGTTTCTGGTCGGTGGCCTGCCCGGTCTGCTGATTTACAAGGCAGTAAACACCGCCGACAGCATGATCGGCTACCGCAGCGAAAAATACCGCGACTTCGGTTGGGCCTCGGCCCGGTTGGACGATGTACTGAACCTAATCCCCGCCCGCCTGACCGGCGTGATGATCGTGGCTCTGTCAGGCCAATGGGCGCGCTGGCCTCAGATGGTCGCGGATGCCCGCCGCCATATCTCGCCCAATGCCGGCTGGCCTGAGGCCGCCATGGCCCGCGCCCTGAACGTCGCCCTGGCTGGACCGCGCAGCTATGACGGGCAGCTGCGCGATCTGGCTTGGGTCAACGGCGTTGCCCCGCGCGAGATTGGCGCGTCAGAGGTTTTCCGCGCATGCGACATGCTCTGGCGGGTCTGGGGGCTTGCGCTTGGCCTCGTGTCGGTGTCGGTTGGGGTCAGCTTCATTTTCTGACGGACCCGTTTCATGCGTTTGCTCTCTGGCCTTATAGCCGCCGCTCTTTTCGTGTCACCCGCCTTTGCCCAATGCGGAGGCGGGTTCAACGCCTTTGTCAAAGGACTGAAATCCGAGGCCGTCCAGCAAGGGTTCGATACAGAGACCGTCAACGCGTTCTTCAAAGGCGTGCAACAAGACGGCGCGGTGCTTAAAGCCGACCGTGCGCAGGGCGTGTTCCAAAAGCCTTTCATCGAGTTTTCGCGCCGCCTGATCTCGCAAAACCGCATTGATCGCGGGCAGGCTATGTCGCGCAAATATGACGCCGTGTTTGACCGGATCGCGCGCGACTACGGCATCTCACGCGGCGTACTTCTGGCCTTCTGGGCGTTCGAAACCGACTACGGTGCCTTTCAAGGTGATTTCAACACCCGCAATGCGCTCGTGACGCTGGCCCATGACTGCCGTCGGCCCGAGCTGTTCCGTCCGCAAATCTTCGCTGCTATCGAGTTGTACGAGCAGGGCAATTTCGACCCCGTCCGCACCACCGGGGCTTGGGCCGGAGAAATCGGCATGGTCCAGATGCTGCCCCGCGATATTCTTGAGAACGGCGTGGACGGGGATGGGGACGGTAAGGTCTCGCTGAAAACCTCGGCTCCGGATGCGCTGATGTCGGGGGCCAAGATGCTGTCGAGTCTGGGCTGGCAACCGGGTCAGCCTTGGCTGCAAGAGGTCACTGTGCCCAGCGAAATGGATTGGTCCCTGTCCGGCCCAGGCAAATCGCGCCCGGTGTCCGAGTGGCAAGCGATGGGCGTTCAGGCCCGCAGCGGGTCGCTGTCCAACCTGCCCGCCTCGCTGATCCTGCCGCAGGGGCATAAAGGGCCCGCCTTTCTGGCATATCCGAATTTCGACGTCTATTTCGAATGGAATCAGAGCTTTACCTACGTCCTGACCGCCGCCTATTTCGGCACCCGACTTGAGGGCGCACAGATCTATGACGCGGGCAACCCGGCGCAGGGCTTGTCGGGCGCGCAGATGAAGCAGCTACAGAGCAAACTTCAGGCACGCGGCCATGATGTGGGCAAGATCGACGGCATTCTGGGGGCCGGGACGCGGGCTGCCGTTCAGGCTGAGCAGCAGCGGCTGGGGCTGCCTGCGGATGCGTGGCCGACGGTGGAGTTATTGGGGCGGTTGTGAAGCAGCGTCTGGTTTGAGTCCAAAGCGGACAAAGTCATTGCAAAATGATATGCTCTTAGGAGCAGAGGCGATTGTGCATGCAGGAACCGAACTTTACGGAGGACGGAAGAATGATCATGCGCATTTTTCAGGTCGTGACTCGGCCGGGGAAAGAGGAAGAGTTCAGCAAGTTCTTCCATGAAACAGCGATCCCCTTGATGAGAGGTACCAAGGGCATCGTTCAAATATTTCCTGGGGCCGCGCGCACCGACACACCCCGAGACTTCAGCTTTGTCATGGTGTGGGAAAAATTAGAGTCACTTAAGGCGTTTGTCGGCGAAGACTACCAGAGTCCTCACATCGACCCCGCGGAGGCCGAATTGGTCGAGTAGCGTTCGATCAAACACTATGAGCTGGTCGATTAGAGACGATGGCGTGAATTCAAACGACAACTTGGGGGAAGCAATGATCAAGGGGAAATGCGGCTGCGGAGCCGTAACGTATCAGATGACGACACCACCTATGTTCGTCCATTGCTGTCACTGTAGCGAATGCCAGCGACAAACCGGAGCGGCTTATGTCTTGAACGCCATTATTGAGGCTGACCGCGTAGAGCTTGAGGGGCCGACCACTGAACATGAACTTTCCACCCCAAGCGGCAAAGGTCAGATTATCACGCGTTGCAAGAATTGCGGCGTCGCCGTGTTCAGCAGCTACATGATCCGTCTTGGCAAGTTAAGGTACGTGCGTGTTGGAACATTGGACAACCCGGATCAGTGTCCTCCGGATGCGCAGATTTTCACGAACAGCAAACAAGCTTGGGTACCACTTAGCGAAGACATTCCCGCTTTTGAGGAGTTTTACAAATTCGATGAAGTGTGGCCCCCGAGTTCGCTAAAACGTTTGGAGACCGCGCTTTCCTGATGGATCAGTTACTCTGGCCTCACCGGATAACGATCCCCTTTTTCGTCAATCAGCACCAACCGCTCACCACTGCGCACATACAGATCGCACCTGCTGAACCCATTACGATAGGCGATGCAGACGCTGCCGTCCTCGGCGATGGAATAGGTGCCAAAGGCGGCGTCTCCGCTGGCGTAGGTGTAGGAATAGGCCCCTCCGGCCGAGAATTTTGCCTGACCGTCGTCAAAAAATGTCAGCGTGCGTCCGGCCAAAGCGTCCAGTTCTTCGGGCGACAGGGGGACGTCTCCGGGTTTCGTGGGCCATTCGGCGGCAAGGGCGGGGCCAGCGGTCAGCAAGGCGAGGATCAATAGTCGCGTCATGGGAACAGTCTAAACCGAACTGCTCTGCAACAGGCATAACGTTGCAGTGAAAGGTTAGGCGACCATCTGTTCGGCTTTCTTCAGGTCGACTGAAACCAACTGGCTGACGCCCTGTTCTTGCATGGTCACGCCGAACAGCCGGTCCATCCGCGCCATCGTCACCGCATGGTGGGTGATGATCAGGAACCGCGTGTCGGTCTGGCGGCACATCTCGTCGAGCAGGTCGCAGAACCGCGTCACGTTGGCGTCGTCCAGAGGCGCGTCGACCTCATCCAGCACACAAATCGGCGCGGGGTTGGCAAGGAACACACCAAAGATCAGCGCGGTTGCAGTCAGGGTCTGTTCGCCGCCCGAGAGCAGGCTGAGCGTCGAGAGTTTCTTGCCCGGCGGTTGACACATGATCTCGAGACCCGCGTCCAACGGATCGTCGCTTTCAACCATGACCAGATTGGCCTCTCCACCACCAAACAGATGCTTGAACAGCATGGCGAAGTTCGAATTCACCTGCTCAAACGCCGTCAGCAACCGCTCGCGCCCTTCGCGGTTGAGGCTGGCAATACCGCTGCGCAGGGCCTTGATCGCCTCTTCCAGATCGGCCTTTTCACCATTCAGCGTGTCGAATTCTTCCTGAACCTCTTTGCTGTCCTCTTCGGCCCGCAGGTTCACCGCACCCATCGCGTCGCGCTGACGCTTGTGGCGGTTGACCTCGGCCTCCAGCGCGTCGGCGGCGGGCATCTGGTCTGGGTTCACGTCCAGCTGGTTCAGCAACTGGTTCGGCGTCAGCTGCTGATCCTCGGCGATGCGTTCCGCAGCGGCGGTTACGCTTTCTTTGGCGGCGTCAGAGCGCGCTTCGGCGGCGGCCCGGCTTTCGCGCGCTTCCGAGGCCAGACGTTCCGCATCACGTTCGGCCATCACCCATTCGCGCTGCTGAGCCTCGGCTTGGGCCAGCTTGTCCGCAGCCTCGGCACGACGCGCGTCGGCGGCTTCAATCAATTCGTTCAGTTCTTCGCGCGCCTCGGCGATTTCACCGGGGGCGGCCATGGCATCGGCAAGCTCCTCCTCCGAGCTTTCCTTGCGTTCGACCAATTCCGAGATGCGCTTTTCCGCCGTCTCCAATCGGTGCTTCCAGCCACTGAGGTCTTTTGTCACTTCTTGGCTGCGGCGGGTCCGCGCCTCGCCCTCGCGGCGCAATTCGTCATGGGTCGAGCGGTGGGTCAGCATGGTGATCCGCGCAGCTTCGACCGTTTGTTTGATGTCCTCAACCCGCGCGCGGGCGCTGTCGAGGTCCCCCAGCCCGGTCAGTGCGCCCTCGGCCTCGCGCAGTTGGGCGCGGGCGGACATGGCGTCCTCCTTATGGCGGTCGACGGCCAGCGTCAGGGTTTCCAACTTGCCCTGCGCCAGATTGCGATCCGCCTCGGCCCGACTGAGCGCGCGTGCAGTTTCGGCCATACGTTGATCGGCGGCCCGTCGGGCGTCGCGCGCACGGCGGTCAGCCTCAGTCACGTCGGCCAGTTGCTGTGACAGCGCCTCATGCGCCGCCCGCGCGCCATCGGCTTGCGCCTCGGTTCGGGCCAGTTCCTGCTTCAACGCTTCCAGCTTGTTCAGCTGTTCCAACCGCAGCGCCGCTGCACTGGGCGCGTCCTCGGCCCAAGCACGGAACCCGTCCCAGCGCCACAGATCGCCCGAGCGCGACACCAGCCGCTGACCGGGTTTCAACGCTGCCTGCAGCCGCGCGCCCTGATCTGCATCAACCAACCCGATCTGCGCGATCCGGCGGCTGAGGCGATCCGGCCCCGATACATGCAACGCCAAAGGTTCAGCACCCTCAGGCAAGGGTTGATCAGCGTCATAGCCCGCAACCTGCACCCAGCCCGACGGCCCGTCACCGTCGACCAAAGGCGCGCGCAGATCATCCGCCAGCGCGGCACCCAGCGCCTTTTCATAGCCCGGAGCAACACGCAGCAGATCCAGCACCTGTCCGCCCTCTGCGGTGTCGCGTTCAACAAGCTTGGCCAGCGCGGAGGTCTCGGCCCTTATGGCTCCCAACTCTCCTTCGGCCTCAGACCGTTGCGCACGGGCTTCAGCCTCGCGCGCTTGCGTTTCGCTGCGCAACTCATCGGCGGCGGCCAGTGCCTCTTCGGCGGCCTCGGCGGCCTCGCGTGCTTCTTCCTCGCCTTCTTGCGCGGCTTCGAATGCTTCGGCGGCGCGAGTCAGTGCCTCGTGCGCCTCATTCACAGCACCGCGCGCTTTTTCCTCTTCGCTCTCGGACCGGGCCAGCGTTTTGCGGCTGTCTTCGACCAAACGTTGCGCCGATTGGTGACGGGCGACCAGACGAGCCATATCCTCGGTCTGTTGTGACAGGTGATCTTCACGATCCTGCAAGACCGACGCCGCCTCGCGCGCGATTTCGGCCGCCTCGGCCACCTTGTCATCATGACCTTCCGCGGCCTTTGTCAGCTCGCGGGCTTCCCATTCCAGCCGTTCGATCATCTGGCCCGCATCGCGGTTCAGGCCGGTTTCACGCTCGATATCATTGCTCAACTGCTGAATACGGTTGGTGAGCGTTTCGATGGTCTGACGGGCGCGGGTTTCCTGATCAGAAAGCTGGTCACGCTGCACCTGCTGGCGCTGCAACACGGCGGCGGCGATGGCCTCTTCCTCACGCAGCGGCGGCAGGGTTTCTTCGATCTCGGCGCGCTTTGCGGCGGCGGCACGGGCCTCTGCCTCAGCACGCGAGGCTTCTGTGATCCGATCGCGCAGCTTCTCCTCGGCCTGTTGGCGGGCCATATCGGCCTCTTTCCAACGACGGTAGAGCAGCATTCCCTCGGCCTGCCGCAATTGTTCACCGATCTCGCGATAGCGCGCGGCCTGACGGGCCTGACGCGCAAGTTGCGCCAGCTGCGTGCCCAACTGTTCCAACACGTCATCAACGCGGGTCAGGTTGGATTCGGTGCCCTTGAGTTTCAGCTCGGCCTCATGCCGCCGCTGATAGAGGCCCGATATTCCAGCCGCCTCTTCCAGAATACGCCGCCGGGCACGGGGTTTGGCGTTGATCAGCTCGGCAATACGGTTCTGCCCCACCAGCGCTGGCGAATGCGCCCCGGTTGAGGCATCCGCGAACAGCATCTGCACATCGCGCGCGCGTACGTCCTTGCCGTTGGTCTTGTAGGCGCTGCCGACGTCGCGGGTGATGCGGCGGATGATTTCCAACTGGTCCGTGTCGTTGAACCCCGAAGGCGCTAACCGTTCCGAATTGTCCATAGTCAGGACCACTTCGGCAAAGTTGCGCGCGGGACGCGTGGCCGCCCCTGCGAATATCACATCTTCCATCGCCCCGCCGCGCATGGATTTGGGGCGGTTTTCGCCCATCACCCAGCGCAACGCTTCAAGCAGGTTGGACTTGCCGCAACCATTTGGCCCCACCACACCGGTCAGCCCATCCGCGATGATCAAATCGGTCGGATCGACAAAGCTTTTGAAGCCGGTGAGTTTGAGTTTGCTAAAGCGCAAAGGCAATGAGTCCCGTGATTCCTATATGCTTGAAGTCTGCGCAAGGGATTGGGGACCTGTCAACGCAGTTGCGCAGGATATGGGAATTCGACCCGAGTTATCCACAACATCTTGCTCAAATACGCAAGATTACGCGCAGGTCAGTAGGGCGTGCATTCAAACACCTGATAGCCGTAATCGCCGCCGATATCGTCGAAGACGCCCGTATCTACGCATTCATAGTTCGGGCGCGAAATTGCAGTCAGCAAAAGGCGCTCGGCCATTTCTCGATCACAGCCCAGTACACCAACGGTGACTGCGGCATCCCCCAGCACATCCAGAATCGGACACCCCGACACCTGTGCCATTGCCAATGCTGCGCGGTCGCGGATTGGACCAAGCCGCGGCGCGAATTGCATGTTGATCCGCACCGCCTCGGCCAGTTCACCACGCACGCGCACGTCAAAGACACTGCCATTCACCGCCACGCGCGTGGCTGGCACATCGCGAAAATGGGGCGTGCCGGCCGAACATGCGGCCAGCACCAGGAGAGACAGATACCGGATCATACGCCCAGTGTTGCGGGCAAACCGTTAATGAAACCTTACCCGATCTGGGTTTTCAGGACCTGCCCCAATCGTGCGATCCCTTCGCGGATCGTCGCCTCATCAGAGTTCGAGAAGCTAAGTCGCACGGTATTCGCCCCACTACCATCGGGGAAAAACGCCCGACCGGGTACAAAGGCCAGCTTGACTGTCTCCAGCGACCGCGCCAACAACGCGGCGCCGTCGGCCCCTTCGGGCAAGGTCAGCCAGATGAACATCCCGCCTTCGGGCCGGGTCCATTCTACCCCGTCGGGCATATGGTCCTCCAACGCCTGCAACATCGCGTTTCGGCGCGCGCCATAGGTTCGGCGCAACATCGGGATGTGGCTATCGAAACAGGTGCGCGCCACCTGCTCGGTCGCCATCTGGTTGAGTGTTGGCGAATGCAGATCAGCCGCCTGCTTGATCAGAACAAGCTGCTGGATCACTGGCTGCGCGGCCACGATCCAACCCACACGCAAGCCCGGCGAAAGGGTTTTCGAGAAGCTGCCGCAATAGATCGTCCGGCACGCCTCGATCGAGCCCTTACGCTTTTGCTCCAGTGCCAGAATGGGCGGGATCGCATCGCCCTCGTAACGCAACGCCTGATAGGCCCCATCCTCGATCACCGCGATATCCAGCGCATCAGCCAGATCCAACAGGCCCTCTCGTGCGCGCAAATCAACGGTCTCACCTGTCGGGTTGGCGAAGTCCGGTGACAAATAGGCAAATTTCACCCGCCCTTCGCCCGCTGCCGCGGCGTACTCCGCCGCTCCTTGGTTGCCGTTCAGGTGCAGCCTGTCGAAGCGCGGCTCATAGGCGTCAAACGCGTTGATCGCCCCCAGATAGGTTGGCCAACCGACCAAGGCGGTATCCCCGGGCGATAGGTAGAGCTTGCCAAGATAGTCCAACGCCTGTTGTGACCCCGAGGTGATCAGGATGTTCTCAGCCCCACAATCAATGCCGTTGCCCCGCATATGATCGACTAGCCATTCACGCAGAGGACCATAGCCCTCACTGACCGAATATTGCAGCGCGCGGTCACTGTGATCTGCGGTCATTGCGGTCTGGAACGCCTGCGCAAATTCTTCTTTCGGGAACAAGGCCGGGTCGGGAATACCGCCAGCGAAGGAAATGATTCCGGGCTGATCGAGAAGTTTCAACAACTCGCGGATCTCGGACGCTTTCATTCGCGATGCACGCGTAGCGAACAGCGCTTGTGTCGACATGTGCCCCCTCCCTGTTCGGACATGGGCAGCGTATCGAGGAATTTTTTAAAGTCAATAATTCTGACCTATTCTCACCTCAAGGCCGCGACATTCTTGTACCCGCCTGCATTCCATGGTCATATGAATTGACCAATTTCAGCGACGACATCCCTATGCCCTTCCAAAAAGTTCAGACCGAGAAGCTCTCAATCGCAGTGGTACGGCAGATCGAGCTGCTGATCCTGCGCGGCATTCTACGCCCCGGCGAACGCTTGCCTGCTGAACGTGAACTCGCCGAGCGGTTGGGCGTGTCGCGCCCGTCCTTGCGCGAGGCGATTTCGGAGCTTCAGGAGCAAGGTCTTTTGGCCGCCAAGGCCGGATCCGGGATCTATGTGGCCGAGGTGTTGGGCTCTGCCTTTTCACCCGCCCTGATCCGCCTTTTTGGCAGTCATCCAGAAGCAGTTTTCGATTATCTCTCATTCCGTCGGGACATGGAGGGCTTGGCGGCTGAGCGCGCAGCGAGAATGGGATCAGAAAGCGACCTGAAAGTGGTCCAAACGATCTTTGAAAAGATGGAGGCCGCCCATGCCCGCAACGCTCCGAAAGATGAGGCCAATCTGGACGCGCAATTCCACATGGCCATTATCGAGGCGAGCCATAACGTCGTAATGCTGCATATGATGCGGTCGATGTTCGACCTGTTGCGCCAAGGCGTCTTTTACAACCGTCAAATGATGTTCAATCAACGCACAACCCGAGAAGCCATCTTGGATCAGCACCGTGCAATCAATACCGCGCTACAGGCGCGCGACCCGGAAGGCGCCCGCGAGGCTGTTCAGAAACACCTGAACTTCGTTCAACAATGCACACAAGATCACCAAAAGGCTTTACGGAACGAAGAAATCGCGCGGCAGCGACTGGATCATGAAACGCGTTGATCTGACATGATGGACCGCCTGAATGTCAGCGAGGTTCAAAGCTTCCGAATAGCTCGTTCACACCGGTGTCTCCAAAGGCTCAAGTGCTTCAACGGTTTAGGATCGTAGTCGATCAGTCCGGGAAAGGTGCTGTCAGCTTCCGACCGGCTCCGCAGTATGGTGGGCGCGGCCACAATGGATTTCGTAACTGCGTCCGCGCTGTCTGCCTTCTGCTTTTCAGCGGCTATCACAGCTAGCATTTCTGCATGATAGGCGTCCATGGCCTCTGAGCGCTGGCCTTTGCGGAACCGAAACGCACCGATCTTGTCGTGAACTGCTATTAGTTCGGCGCAGCGCGAAAACCGCAGCCAAAGCTCACCATCGACAGCCAAGGACAGGCGCTCGTCAAGCTGTCCACCGGCTTTATCCCATAAGCTGCGCCGCCAGAACGTCGATTCCTGCTGCACCCATTGATAGTCGCCCGCAAGAAGCCGCTGGTACGAAATCGGCCTTGGGCGTCGAGAGGCCAGAACATGCCCCGTTTCATCTATCGTCGTGAGCTTGCCCGTCACCCAATCCAACTTTGGTTTTAGCGCAAAAAGAGACCCAACAAGCCCCAGCCCCCCTGACATCAGGACATCATCGGAATTTATCCACCCCATCACCTCGCCAGTGGCGCGTGAAAACCCTTTGTTGACAGCGTTGGCCTGCCCTGTATCCGGCTCGGATATGATATGTGCGAATGCCCCGCGATATCTTTCGACAATATCAAGCGACCCGTCTGTGCTGCCTCCATCCGACAAGATCAGCTCAAGATTAGGATAAGATTGGCTGACAATTGACTTAATGGTCTGCTCGAGAAAATCGGCGCAGTTCAGGTTTGGAATGACCAGACTTATCTTGGGCATTTTCGCCATGCATAATCCTTTTACCCAAGGCCGAGCTGCGTTGACGCAGCAACAGAGTTTCTGTCCGGTTGCATCAACACTGACAAGTTGATCATTGCAACAGCTTCTTTGGAATGCGCTTTCCGCTGCCGGGGCCCATATGCTCGGTTTGTGCCAAAGTCGTAAGACCGGGGTCAATGAAAAGACGCTTTCCCGCGTTGCGCAGCGAAAGATGCAGGGTTGTGTGCTCGCAGGTGACGTGGCCGGTCTCATCCCGTGGCCGGTACGTGGCACCATGCAAAGCTTCGGTCTTGTACAGACCCAACCCACCAAAAGCACTGTCCACCTCAATCATTGGCGTATCAGGCGGCATCGAGTATTGGCGTCTATAAATGATTTTGCGCTGCATCCGTCGCCACCAGACACTGCGAAACATCCTGGGCCGCTTTAGCGCCGCAAGCTCTCGCCACGGGTCTTGTTCGCACCAGCCTGCGCATCGCAGCGCGTATAGGTCATAGTAGGCGGGCAATGAGTTGGCAAACACAGCATCCCACTGTGGCACCTGACGCACCGCCGCGTTCAACACCTGACTCGGATCCATCTGCGTGTTGGGTCCGTCCATATCAAGAACCAGGGTCAGTGGATGGATCGGACTGCTGGTTAGAAGGTGCTCAAGAACTGTATTTCTGGCTGCAGCAATACGCTCCACACGTTCTTCGAAGAGGCCGGCCATACTATCAAGAAAGAGTATATCAACACCCGCGCTCATAGCCGCGTAGTCTTGCAGGATACCGTCGGTGTTGTCTGAATTATCGTTGGTCGCGATAATCACGCGACTGCTGTCTAGCTGCGCCCGTAGTTGTTCGATACGCAAGAGCGTTTCAGTCAGAGATTCTCCACCATTTCGAACGACGCCGAGAATGTTCATAAGAAGTCCAGCAATTCAGGCGAGAGGTCTTCTAAAACACTTTGACCCGAAAGCTCGCTTTCGGGTCAAAGTTCAAACTTTGTCCAGATTTCAGTGCAGCTTTTCGCCTACATCCGCGATGGCCGCGTCGATCAACTTGTTGGCCTGGGAAGCCGTCATCTGCTTGGCCAGAACCGCGTTTGCTGCAGAAACAGCAACAGTGATGGCTTGATCGCGCACTTCTTTCACGGCCGAAGCCTCAGCCGATGCGATCTGGTCCTGTGCTGCCGCCAAACGACGAGCAATGGACTTCTCCAGATCGACCTTGGCTTGTTCAGCCGCCAGCGCAGCATCATCCTTAGCCGCCGCCACGATGGCATCCGCCTGAGACTGAACTTCGCGTTGCTTGCGCTCATACGAGGCCAGCAGGCTGCGCGCTTCTTCATGCAGGGCGCGAGCTTCGTCCAGTTCCGACTGAATGCCCTCGGCCCGCTTGTCCAGTGCGCCGCCGATCATGCCGGGCACTTTGAAGTAAAACAGAACCGCGATGAAGACGATAAAGCCCAGCAGGACCACAAAGTCTGTGTTGCCAAGCGAGAAGAACGGGCCGCTTGCGGCCAGCGCGGGGCTGGCAGCGCCGAGTGTCAGGATAAGGGCAAGAGTATTCCGCATGTCACTTATCCTTTCATCTGCGCGTCAACGGCACCGTCGATGGCTTTGGCATCCGCCTCGCCGCCCAGTGCTGTGACCAGTTCAGTTGCCGTATCCTTGGCAACCACTTGAATACTTTCCAGCGCACCGGCACGGATGTCGGCAATTGCCTTTTCCGATTCAGCCGCTTTTGCAGCGATTTCAGCATCTGCCTTTGCAATCGCGTCATCCAGACCAGACTGGATTTCGGCACGCGCCTCGGCAGCGATACGCTGCGCTTCGGCACGGGCATCGGCCAGCGCCTTGTTATAGGCCTCTTCAGCCTCGACCGCCTTGGCCTTCAGATCTTCGGCCGCAGCCAGGTCATTTGTAATGGTCCCCTGACGCTCGGCCAGGATTGCCGCGATGCGGGGCAGAGCCACGCGGGACAGGACCAGAAAGATGACGACCAGCGTGATGACCAGCCAGAAAATCTGGTTGGGGAACCAATCAAAGCAGAGCTGCGGCATCCCGATGGCCGACCCATACGAGTCAACACAGGAGCCTGCTACTTCTTTGGCTAGGGGTTCAGTCGCCATGATGTCCTCCGTCGGAACGTTGTCTTTACAACAGGTGGGCCGCTATGGCTTGGACCCACCTGCGCGTAAGGATCAGGTTCCGCAGATTAGACGGCGAACATCAGCAGCAGCGAGACCAGGAATGCGAAGATCCCCAGGGCTTCTGCGAATGCGATACCGATGAACAGGGTTGCGGTCTGCGAAGCAGCCGCCGAAGGGTTGCGCAGGGCGCCGGCCAGGAAGTTGCCTGCAACGTTGCCCACCCCGATTGCGGCTGCGCCGGAACCGATTGCTGCCAGGCCTGCGCCGATGTGTGCGAGATCGCCTTCCATGATGTATCTCCTTACGAATTGGAAGTTTCGATGTTGGGTTATCGTTCCTGTGCTGGGTGCAAGACCCAATCAGTGATGCGGATGCAGAGCGTCCTTAAGGTAAACACAGGTCAGAATGGTGAATACGTAGGCCTGGATAAAGGCCACCAAGACCTCGAGACCGTACATTGCGGTAATCGCCAGAACCGACACGGGCGAGATCACGGCAATCGCGGCAAAACCTGCGAACACCTTGATCACCGCGTGGCCCGCCATGACGTTACCGGCCAGACGAATGGAGTGGCTGACCGGACGCACAAAGTACGAGATCAGCTCGATGATCGCCAGAATCGGGCGCAGCGCCATCGGAGCGCTGGAGACCCAGAACAGGCTCAGGAAGCCCGCGCCGTTCTTGACAAAGCCCAGGATGGTGACGGTCAGGAAAACAGCCAGCGCCAGCGGGATGGTCACGGCGAAATGCGATGTGGTTGTGAACGAGGTCGGGATCAGGCCCAGGAAGTTCGCGGTCACGATGAACATGAACAGGGTCATGACATAGGGGAAGAACTTGACGCCTTCCTTGCCGCAGATGTCTTCCAGCATCTTGTAGATGAAGCCATAGGCCAGTTCGGCCACCGACTGCATCCGGGTCGGAACAATTGCGCGCTTCGAGGTCGGCACGATTAGCAGCAGAACAATCGCAACGATCGCAAAGAACAGCCACAGCGTCACGTTGGTAATGGTGAACATGCCCACTGCGCCGTCGCCGAACAACGGTTTGACGATG
Source organism: Ruegeria lacuscaerulensis (assembly GCF_013034745.1). Classification (NCBI taxonomy): domain Bacteria; kingdom Pseudomonadati; phylum Pseudomonadota; class Alphaproteobacteria; order Rhodobacterales; family Roseobacteraceae; genus Ruegeria; species Ruegeria lacuscaerulensis. The sequence goes on from NZ_WQGP01000014.1 coordinate 57,553, forward strand.
AACTGGTCCATCGGGTGGAATACCAGGCTGCTGCCTTCTGCTGCGGTGGTCTCAGTTGCCACGTTCAGTCCCTCTCGTCCTTCTCAGCAGCCGTCGCCGCCGTTTGTTTCTCTTGGACCTCTTTCGCGCTGCGGAGCATAACCTTCACGCCCGCGACAAGGCCCAGCAATGTGAACAGCACCAGAAAGATCGGGATCGTCCCGAACAGGCTGTCCAGCCCGTATCCGATGCCAAATCCGATCCCCAGACCGGATACCATTTCGATGACCATCCTCCAGGCAAGCTCGCCACCGGATATGTCACTGTCTGCGCGTTTGGGGGGCTGTTTGGCCTTTTTCGCCGCGTCGATCTTGGCCTCCAGCTGCGCCATACGCTGCTTTTGGTCATCATCGGTCACGGGCGTTTCCCTCGCACAGTCTTGGGTAGGGTGCTAAGGCGATGCGGGCACAGAGTCAACGGTGTATAGGTCGCACCCACAGCTCACTTAAGTATTTGATTTTAATTATTAAAATCTTTTCACCGCCGAACCCAAAACGGAAGTGGATTAAAGGTCCGGCACGGATACGCCTGAATCCGCATATTTAACCAAATGGTTGACCAAACCCCGACGCTGTGGTTCAGCGAAGACATGTCCAACGATCTCGACACAGTATTCGCAGCCCTCGCCGACCCGACCCGCCGCGCCATCCTTGCAATGTTGCTGGAGGACGATATGGCCGTGACCGACGTGGCCGAACCGTTCGAGATGTCGCTTGCGGCGATCTCGAAACACCTGGTGATCCTGACCAAGGCGGGATTGATCAGCCAGGAAAAACGGGGGCGGGTGAAATGGTGCAAACTGGAACCGGATGCCTTGCGGACGGCTTCGGTTTGGATGCAAGGTTTTGGGCAGTTCGAACCCGTCAATCTGGACGCGTTCGAACGGTTTCTGGAAGTTGAACTTCCCTCGGGCGAGGATTGAACCGCCTAACGGACAACAAAGACCGAAATGGAGGCGTGCGTTGCCAGATAGCCGGCATGGCTGGAAAAGATGTAGTCCATGATCCGTGGCGCATGCGTACCTACCACGATTAGGTCCGCACCAATCTCATCCGCTGCGCGCGTCAGGTCGCCATCCAATTCAGCACCTACATCGACCGAGTGGATGTTGCGAAAGTCAACTTCGGCCCCGCTTTTTTCAGCGAGTTGATCGGCAAAGTTGCGCAGATCTTCGTTGACCATCGCGTTAGGCTGCACGGGGTCACCGGGTTGAATTCCGGTGACGCTGACAACAGTAATCTTGGCGCTTTGCCACTTGGCGACCGCTGCGGCGACCTCGGCAGCTTTCTGAACCGTGGGCGGCAGGTGCAGATCAACTGGGAACATGATGTGGTCATACATAGTGAATTCCTCCTCTGCTCAAAGCATAGGGAAATTCGAATGTAACAACTTTGATCTGCCTCAAAGGGCACCGGCAGGCCTAGGCGCCCGGCTCAACACCTGTCACCACACCCGTCACATCCGCAAGGCACAGCCAAGGCGCAGATACCCCCTGAACATCTACCAAGGTGATCGAGCCTGTTGCCTCAAACTGAGTGGGACGCGCGGAAATACCGCTTGCTCGTATGCCGGATTCCGCCGCGACCAGCGCCTCGCAACTAGCTTGCAGGTCGGCTTCGCTGATGACGCCGCTGGGGGGCTGCAGCGGCGTGCACGCAGTCAGTATCGCCATTGCAGCGAACGGGAAAAACGCTTTCATCAAGGTGCCTCTGATCTGACCTGTATCCGCTCTACAGTCTCATATCTTGTTCAAAGCACAACAGTCATTTGGTAACGAGCGCAGCCTCCTGCGTTTCTTCGGATTTCAGCAACAGAACCAGCGCGACAACGGTCAGCACGGCCCCTACCCCGACCAGCAAGGCGGGGGCTTTCTGGCCCAAAGCAATCTCCCACAAGATGACCCAACTTGGTACGAGATAGGTGTAGGCCATTACCTTGGCCGAGGGCAGACGCAGCGCCGAATATTGCACCAGCACGAAACTGGCTGCCGTGGCAAAGACAGACAGATACAGAATGACCAACCAGATGAACAAAGACAGGCTTGCCCAATCCGTCGCCGCTATGTCCTTCCAGCCGTATAGCGACAGCAAGAGGCAACCCGCGACCATAGTGCCGAAGGAAAAGACCACAGCAGGCTCACCCCGGTTTAGCTTTCGCACCATCGGCGTATAGATTGCGTGAGCGACACAACCCCAAAAGTAGATGATCTCGCCCCGGTCGACCTGAAACGCCATAAAGGCCTGCCAGTCGGCTCGGAAAATCACCCACAACGCTCCTGTTGCTCCGATAACCAGCGCCAGTGCCATACGTGGGGTCGTCACCTGCTGTAACAAGACCCAGCCCGCCAAGGCCGAAAGAACCGGGGTCAGCGTAAAGACCGCCGCAGCGCTAACCGGTGGTGCAGTTTTCAGACCGACGAACATCAATACGAAATAGGTGCCGAACAACCCGCCCAAAACAAGGTACCGCCACGGGGCCCGCGCAGCAGATCGGGGCACCCCGGTCGTGGCCAACGCAGCGGCACCAATCACCAGCGCTGCAATTGCAAACCGCGCCGCTGTAACCGCGACAGGCGAGATTTGGTTTGCGATCATTGCCCCAAGGGAAAAACTGCCAGCGACCAGTGCCGAGAATGTCAGCATGGCCAGATGGCCCCGTGCCTGTGGGCTCATGTTTGCCAATCCTTGGACTGCTCTTTCAGGTAGGACAGAAATGCCTGAACCTTGGTGGTGCGGTGCAAATCCACATGCGTTACCAGCCACAGATTGCCGAACCACTCGGGCAACGGTTCAATCACCTCGACAAGGTTTGGATCACGCGCAGCCTCCCACCTGGCCATAAAGCCGATCCCGGCACCGGACAGAACTGCCTCGCGTATGCAGAAATTATTCGTGCAGCGAAATGTGATCCGTTCGACGGGCACGGTTTCACGCAACCATTTTGAAAAAGGCGCCCGGCTGTTTTCATCATCCGTGCTGACGAAATAGTGGTTAGGGAAATCCTCAATCCCGGCGGGCCTTCCATGTTGCTCAAGATAGGAGGTGCTCGCGTACAGTCCGACCTCCTGCCGCATGAAGGGCTGCACCACGTTGTCCGGTTGATCCGGGGCCGAGCCTGCGCGGATAGCCACATGCGCCTCGCCATATTCCAGTCGGAACAAGCGATCCCCGGTCAGGTAGCGGACAATCAGATCGGGATGCAGTCTCTGGAATGCGCTCAGCACCGGGACGATCAACGGCGCCAGCGAAGACAGTGACGTAACCACCAACTCGCCCGAAACGTCGTCACCACGCCCCTTCATCCGCCCCACCAACTGATTGAACTGATCTTCGGTCGCCTGCGCAACCCGCAAAAGATCCTCACCCGCTTCGGTCGGCGTGTAGCCCCGCGCGTGACGCTGAAACAACTTAACCCCCAACCGCGCTTCGATCGCATCAATATGACGGATCACCGTCGCATGATGCACGCCCAGCACGTCCGCCGCACCGCTAACCGTACCCATTCGCGCCACCTGATAGGCGGTTTTCACTTCGTCCCAGTTTTCCATTGCATCTTGCCTATTGTGCAAATTTCAACACTCAAATTGGGTGTAGCAAAATTTTGCACGGTGGCGAAGGGGCATGGTTTAGTGTTTTCTGATCGCTGGGCGTTTTTCTGGTCGAGATATTGACTATGTCGAATCCCGGATGGGCCTTGCCCAAACCGCAAACCCGAACACTAGAGGTGGAAGCGTTCTTCTTGACCAATGCATAAGGCCTGAAAGCTTAGTAAAAAAACTGCACTTGCAGAAGATCAGTGTAGATATCGTCTTTTTTGAAAGACCGAGTCAGCAACTGAATGTAAACCGCCCAGTCTTCACTAGCGTCAACCACGACCCACGGTTCTTCTGGTGGTGTTGGCGCAAACGTAAAAGGCCCCGGCGCTGTACGAGGCTAAACGTTAGATATTCGAACTGGAGTATTGGTAGTGGGTGCAGGATTTGGCCTTCATCAAACAGCTTTGCGTCAAGAAAGGCGAAGTCTTTGGCGCTGAGACAACCCAAGTGTCGAAAGTCTCCTAACGACCGATCGGCAACTGCTCTTCGCAATAAAGTAATCCAGCGCTCCAACAAATTCGAAACCGCACGTAAATTGCAAAAAACGTGTCGCTGCAGTCCGAGGGTTCTTTGGCTCAGCTGCCAATTCTTTCGATCTGATTTGGCTCACTAAGTATTGGGCCAGCCAATAAGGACGTCACGCCGCTGACTTTGGATCAACGAATTACATGAACCGAACACCTTGCGTGATGCACGACTCTGTTCGCAGTGGAACCCAAGAATATGTCCTCAAAACCAGGCTTGTGCGATGCCAAGACGATGCAATCTGCATCGCACTCGTTTGCAAAGTCGACAATGGCCCTACCCGCGTGCCCAGAGATGAGCCGAGCCTTCGCGCCTGGAATTTCAGAGGCAGTCTGATGCAGGTTTTCCAAGATTTCATGCCGTGTATTTTCGAGTACTTCGCTGGGAATCTGAGATCCCACATAAGGGGGAATTGGCTCTTGAACGTGTACCACGGTAAAAACGGCGTCTGTATCGGCCAATTGGCGCGCGGCTGCAAAGGACGCTTGTGTGTCGTGTTCTTGGTCCAGAGCAACCGGGATCAGGATGTTCTTGTACATTTGACCTCCTATCTACTGCTCCGATGATTTCAGTTTGGTTTTTCGGCAGCACGAGCCCTAAACAGGTTCGGACTTTGAAGATTTCCCGGCGCTCTTTGTAGCGGCTGCAACGTCATCAACTGTTTTCTCAACAGCTGCAACTTCGGTTTCAGTGACATAAGATGCACAGCGGGACACGGTTTCGAACCATTCCTGCGCGTCAGCAACCAACCGCTCAGCCGAATGGCGCTGCCATTCCGTCATACTCTGAAGCGCTTTCGTTGGATCGGACGGGTTCGCGGAAGACACTTTGCGTGCAGCTTGTAGAGCCGTCCGAACCGCCTCGTGACGCCGTTCGAACCAATGCTGCGCAAAGGCCTCTGTTTCTTCGAGCAATTTTTCTTGCGCGTCCCAAAATTGTTCGATCTGGGCGCCGAAGGCCGGATTGCCAGACATGGGCGGCTGCATTTGCTTGAAAACATCCACAAGTGAGGTCGGGCTATTTGTGCTAGATTTCTTTGACGGCATCGAAAATTCCTCCTCGTTTCCTGAATGAGCTATCGTGCCACCTGCTGCGCGCTTTCGCCTTAATACAGATCAATATCCCTATTTTTAGGATCTTCAGCTTAGGCTGCGACGGGACATTCGCATTCTCTCCGACACCGGTTCCTAGCAGGCCGTGTTGGAGTTAGAGTAGTCTAGACAAGAACTTAACGCTTGGTTTTCTATGCATATTGCCGGCTTTTTGATTACCCTTGGCATCCTCTTCCTTGCCGGATTGGCGGCTGACCAACTTGGCCGGGCCACGCATCTTCCTCGTGTTACAACCTTACTTTTCCTCGGTCTGGTCGCCGGGAACGCCGGAATGGGTTTGATCCCACTCGACGTTGCAATGTGGTTCGACGAGATTTCTATTGTGGCCTTGACGATGGTCGCGTTTCTTCTTGGAGGTTCTTTGACCCGCGAGAACCTGGTCCGGCATGGCCGAGCCATTCTGACGATTTCGATTTCAATCGTGGTTGCAACCCTTGTTATTGTGTCTGCTGGATTGACCGCAATCGGCGTACCCTTCGGGCTGGCATTGGTGTTGGCGGCAATTGCTACGGCTACAGCTCCGGCCGCCATGACAGACGTGATCAAACAATCTAGGGTATCCAACAGCTTTACCGAGACATTAAAGGGCGTCGTCGCAATTGATGACGCTTGGGGTCTGCTCGTTTTCAGCATCGCCTTGGTTCTGGCCGGTCATTCGGATGGTTGGGCCACCGTCGCGACCACCGCGATGTGGGATTTCGGAGGGGCGATACTGTTGGGTTTCGCACTAGGCGTGCCATCCGCTTTCCTGACCGGCCGCTTGAAACCGGGAGAGCCAATGCAGGCAGAAGCAGTGGGCATAGTCTTTCTGACAGCGGGCCTCGCGCTTTGGCTGGAGGTCTCATTCTTGGTAGCAGGAATGGTTGCGGGCGCAGTGATCGGGAATCTTGCCCGCCATCACGACCGTGCTTTTCACGAGATCGAGCACATTCAGTGGCCATTCATGATCCTGTTCTTTCTGTTGGCGGGTGCCACGTTGGATATTGAAGCCTTTGGCTTAATGGGCTGGGCTGGTGCACTTTTCCTGATCTTGCGCGCCGTGGCCCGCCTTGTCGGAGGTTACTGCGGAGCGAGACTAGGCGGCCTGCCTCGCCGTCAGACCTGTTGGTTCGGCCCCGCTTTGTTACCACAGGCCGGTGTCGCGGTCGGAATGGCCCTTGTCGCCGGAGAGCAATTTCCGAATTGGGCCGCGTCGATCATGGCCTTTACCCTGGCCAGTACAGTTGCCTTCGAGGTGTTGGGGCCGCCTTTGACACTTATGTCAATCAGACGAACGGCTGACACGGATGAGCCGATTGGTCCGTGACTATTCAGACTGGATCGATTCAAGAAAGGCGAGCAAATTCGCCAACGGCAAGCCTACCATCATTGGTTGCCCACTAGGCAAAGCCACCGCAATTTGTTGGTCTGTCTCAAACACCGCACCAAAGATTGGCATTTCGCCGCCATGAGCGAGCAATTGTGAACGCCCATCAATCTGTTCAGCTATGCGATCTATCGGAAACACACCGCCGTTCTCACCAGCCAATTTGGTAAGGTCAGGTGTTCGAATAGCCAGCATTTCGGCCATTGGCCCGTCTCCGGTTGCTTCGAAACCGTGACATTGCCAGCAATACGTCCGGTACAATTCACTTCCTTCGCTGACGCTGACCTCCTGCGCTTGTGCAGGCCCCGTGGCGAACAGTGCCAGTAAAATCCCTCGATACGACCGCATATTCTCCTCCAAATCGCTGCCACAAATGATGATCCTATTAGACAGCACAGTTACGGAACGTCTTTGACCTTGCTCATGTTGCACGCGCCGAGTCTAATCCAGGCCAGCCGCCATCTACGCCATTTCTTCGTTGAGCTCACCACTATCGCGCCCTGACGGCACTCCTTCCAGTGCGTTCATGTGCCAGCGAATTCGCCAGAGGTGATAAGACACACGATGCAACCATCTGAGAGCATCCAGCCGAGCCCACACCACATCGTCCGGTAGACTGTCAGTTGCAGCGTCAGAGATGAGCAGGTCTCTGCGAAGTTTCCTCTGTCGTCGCAAAAAACGGCGAACGCGGTTCAGCGTGTTTTCGCACTGCACTGGATTGTCGATCTCCAAATAGCTACCAGTTGCTGCAATCAACACCGAAGCAAGCCGCTTCAAACGCTGGTCTTTTGGTAACTCGCTTATCCGATCATCTTGGCTACACCGGTAAAGCAGTCGGTCAAGATGGTCGAGGACATGGTACATACCCTTGATGCTGGATATCTCTGCGTCGGACCTGCTGGGCAGTTCAATCTTGTCTAGGTACGAGCGCGCTTCCGATACAGCAGTCTGAATGCTGTCCCGTCCATAATCGGGTCCGCTTGGCTGAGATGCCCCGATACATGACCGAAGGTGCGCCACTTCGGCCCTTACAATTTGTTCGACTGCAACTTTTGCTGCGCCCACAGCTATTTCTGGCATCCCGAGGACGAGAGGATCCAAAGATCTCGTCAACTCAGCCCCTTTGTTGGGTACGAGGGCCTCGACAAATCTGGCGAAGGGTTTCGCGAACGGCAGGATCAGCGCCACGCCTATGGCGTTGAAGAAGCTATGGAAAGCGACAAGCGCAGTCAGAGAGCTTCCGGCCCCCGACCCGCTTACAAAGACTGCAGTAAACGGCCCCAGCAGGAAAAATGCCAGTGCCCCTGTCATCACATTGTAGATCACATGAGCAAAACCAGTGCGGCGCGCCATCGTCCCACCGCCAAAGGTTGCCAAAACAGCGGTGAAAGTTGTCCCCACGTCCATTCCAATGACCAGAGCCGCCGCTTGGGGGAAGTTCACAGCACCGGCGCTCAACGCAGCTAACGCCGTTGCAACGCCAGCACTCGAAGACTGCGTCACCATCGTGATGAGGACGCCGATCAGTACAAGCTTCAACCTGCCCAGCAGTGTGTCTGGTGGAAAATCGGCAGGAGTAACTACGCCCTGAAATGCGTCCAACCCGGATTTGAGTTGTTCGATCCCAATGAAAATCAGACTGAACCCGGCCAATGCCAACCCAAGGCCGGAAACCGCTTTTCTTCCTGAAAGCGCCAGCAAAGCCCCAAAAAAAACAACGGGCAACATCACTTGCCCCAGGTCCAGCTTGAACCCCAAGAGCGCGACGAGCCAACCTGTCATGGTCGTTCCGATATTGGCCCCAAAGATGATCCCAAGCGCTTGGGGAAACGTGAGCAGACCAGACGCGACAAATCCAACGGCCGCAACGGTGGTCGCACTGGAAGACTGGATTGCAGCTGTCGTGACTGCACCTGTTACAGCCCCGGTAAACGGTGTCGACGTGAACCGGCCCAGAATATCTCGCAATTTCGCCCCTGCCAAAGTCTTCAAACCGTCGGTCATCAACAGCATGCCGACAAGGAACAGGCCGATGCCGCCTAAGGCCGGTAACAGGTTCCAGAACATCACGAATTGCTTTCCACCCTAAATCTCAAACCGCCTAACGTGTTTGCTTTGCCTTTAAGTCCGACGGCAAACGACAGGTGGTTTGCACTCAGCCTCGCAGACCCGCCCCCCCGAGTTGGTTGACATAGATCAAAGCACCAAAATGAATCACATAGTGAAATACGAATGTTTTAACGTGTCTACGTTCACCGACCTGTCCCCAAGCAAACACAAAGGTGAACGGAATTTTGTCGGAGCAGAAGCTCCACCCAAGGGGGCTCGGCAGGAGTGGTGGCGAGCCCCCAGTTAATCGATCGGTGCCCAACGCGCCCAGACATTGAAACACAAGGCCTTCGATGCAGCATTGACCATCGGATTAATCCGTTCCGCTAATCGCGGACGAAAACGAGAAGGACGCCACTGGCGATGTTCTGAATCGGCAGTTGTTGGAAACACTTATGAACTCTGTTGATCCAAACGAACAGAAACTCAAACGGGCTCTTACTACCCCGTTGCTCACGCTTTATGGCCTTGGGGTAACAGTCGGAGCGGGCATTTACGTTTTAGTCGGTGCAACAGCAGACATTGCCGGACCGTTTGCGGCCTTGTCGTTCGTCGTAGCCGCGCTCGTCGTATCACTCACCGCGCTTTCCTATGCAGAACTCGCAACTCGATTTCCTGTGAGCGCAGGTGAAGCGGCCTATGTTGAAGCGGGATTTCAGAAAAGATGGATGGCAGTATTCGTTGGGCTTGCGGTGGCAGCCTCGGGCGTTATCTCCGCCTCTGCCGTTGCAATTGGCGCAGCATCATACCTTCATGCTTTGACCGGTTTTACGATCCCTGTTTTGACCGTCAGCGTCGTTTTGGTCATGGGTCTAATCGCGCTTTGGGGGATCACCGAGTCAGTCTTTGTTGCGGCTGTCATCACGATCATCGAGATCGCAGGTCTTCTCTTTGTGATCGGCTGGGGCATGTCGATTCAGGATCCGCAGGGATACGGGGTAAGTTCGATGCTTCCCCCGCTGGAACTCGACGCGTGGAGAGGTATTTTCGCGGCATCGCTTCTCGCCTTCTTTGCTTTTGTTGGCTTCGAGGACATGGCCAATGTCGCGGAAGAGGTGAAAGACCCAGTGCACACCATCCCAAAAGCGATTTTGCTAACGCTCGTTCTGGCAACCGTGTTGTATCTGGGAACTTCAATGACGGTCCTACTTGTTGTTCCGATTGATGTTCTTTCGACGTCCGCAGCACCTCTCGCGCTTGTGTTCTCAAACGCCCCTGAGATGATTAAACAGGGCTTTTCCGCGGTCGCGATTGTAGCGACGGTCAATGGCGTACTGATCCAGATGATTATGGCCTCGCGGGTGATCTACGGACTCGCTGACCGTGACCATCTGCCGAAGGTTCTGGCGATTGTCCCGAAAGCAACGCAGACACCAGTTGTCGCTACTTTGCTGGTCGTCGCGATCATCGTACTGCTGACCCAAACTATGCCGATTGGTACTCTGGCAGAGCGCACATCCCAGATCGTTCTGGGCGTCTTTGTGCTCGTCAACATTTCTCTGATCCTGCTGAAGATGCGGCCGGACGAGGCTGTCAAGCACTTCCGCGTTCCTCTTGTGGTACCGATACTTGGAGTGATCACCAGTGCATTGCTTTTCGGATCTGGATTTCTCTAACTAAATACATCGACCCAAAGGCTTCCAAGAGCTACCACGGCATATGACGACCGACCAAACTTCCATAAGATCAAAACTCTCGGGCTGGTGGCATAGAACCTTTGTGGATCTGGTTCAGCAGCTGCAATGGTCCTATTTGCCGCCATTAATGGTCTATTTCGCGGCCGGCGTGTCCGGCCTGACCTCGGTCGTCGGCGCTTTTTTCCTAAAAGACTATCTCGATTTATCCGCCTCTTTCGTTGCAGGACTGGCATTTTGGGCCGGCATCCCTTGGATCCTTAAAATGCCGCTTGGTCATGTCGTGGACCTGTTTTGGCGCTGGAAGTCCCTGCTGATCCTGTTTGGCGCATCCCTGATCACGTTGTCTTTGCTCACAATGTACGGTCTCGTGACCGCGCCTGCCGTGATGTCCAATTTCATGCCTCTGGAAGACTGGTATGTCCTAGCCCTGCTGCTGGCGCCTTCAGGCTATGCCATTCAAGACGTAGTTGCGGATGCCATGACGGTCGAAGCGGTCCCCAAGGTTAACCAGCACGGCCTCCCGTTTACGCCTGAAGAAACCCGTGCACAGCACACGACAATGCAAACCTTGGGCAGAGTTTCGATCATTTCCGGGTTTGCGGCGGTTGCGGCTGTGAACATCTGGATTTTCTCTGGAACTGAAGGTCTGCAAAAATCCGAGCGCCTTGCGCTTTATGGCCAAGTGTACCTGATAGCTCTGGCCATCCCGGTGTTGTCGGTCAGTGGGGTCGTTCTTCACAGCTTGATCCAGCGTCAACTTGCCAGGCGGGGTCATCCGCCCCACACACCGGATGAAGTCACAGAAGTCCAATGGTCCATTTTGCTGGGTGGCTTTGCATTCGTTTTGCTTAGCATCGTGCTGGGGACCGCAGATTTCGAATTTGCGCAAGAGACTGTTTTTGCAGTTTCTTTGACGGTAATTCTGTACCTGATGTCGCGTCTACTGAAGGAGCTGGAACCAGCCCAAGCCAAGGCCCTGATTGGGACGGCAACAATCATTTTTGTTTTCCGTGCCATGCCGCTACCAGGACAAGGCCTGACTTGGTTTGAAATCGATGAACTTGGGTTCGATGAACAGTTCCTGGCAATCCTGGCACTATTAACTTCGCTGCTGGCATTATTGGGGTTGATCGTTCTCCGGCCATTTATGGCCAATCGCTCTATTGCACATGTGGTGGTATTGTTAACGATCGCCGCGGGCGTTCTCGCCCTGCCCAACCTCGCCTTATATTACGGAGTGCATGAATGGACGGCAGCGCGTACCGGCGGAGTTGTCGACGCGAGGTTCATTGCCATTCTTGATACAGCTGTTGAATCGCCGCTTGGGCAGATTGCTATGGTCCCGATGTTGGCCTGGATCGCCCGCAATGCACCCGTTCAGTTGAAAGCCACCTTTTTTGCAGTGATGGCATCGTTTACCAACATGGCATTGTCGGCCAGCAGCCTCAGCACCAAGTACCTCAACCAGACATTTGTCGTCACACGCGCTGTCACCAACCCTGAGACCGGTGAGATCACATCAACCGCGGACTACAGTCAACTTGGATACCTGCTGATCTGCGTGGCACTGATCTCAATGATCGTTCCACTCGCTACAGTGTTTTTTGTTCAAATCTCGCGTTTTCGAACGAGCGAATGATCACTGACTTTCCACCTCTTCCAGCAGAGCTCTGAGGTGTGAGACCGGGACGCCGATGTTGGAACCACCGAACTCGGGCAGGATCGCAGCATTGATGGCAACGACCTTACCACGCCGATTCAATACCGGTCCTCCGCTCCCGCCGGTCGTGGTCTCAGCGTCATAAACGATGGCGCTCTCACTTGTCCGCGCAACGATCCCACGGCTTGCTAGCGGATGAATCTTGCTTTGTGTGGAAAGCCGGGACGCGATCGACCAAAAGTTCAACGTCCCGTCTGCCTCCAATCCCTCTAGAAAGCCCGGACCAGCCTGCGCGATCAGTGCTTTCAAACCCGTTGGGTATCCCAACAGATAAAGCTCTTCACCTACGCGCGACTTGGTATCCGCCAACGAAATTCCAAGTTCCTGAACGCGGCTTGGCTCAACTTCCAAAATCGCCAAGTCTGCCGCGTCGCTGAACCGGATCAGCCGCGCCTCTATTGGTTCCGTTTGATCAGGCAAATAGGCCAGCAGCCTCAACATCTCTGGCTCAAGACCCGCGTCTCTCAGCGCCTTCTCTCGGTCTCCTGATGTCCACGGCAACGCAACATGACGGTTGGTGGCCATCAACGGTGCCCCAGCAATCAAAAATCCTGTTCCGGTGAACTGAAATTCTGCAGGTTCGCCGGTCCCATCCGGTTCGATCCAAGGCTGGCCAAACGGGGTTTTAAGGTTTTCGCCGTCTGGCCCCACAACGTGCCGTAGAATCTTCCCGCTTTCAACGTGGCGCAGACCGTAAGCCCCCTGAAGGAAAGCGACAGATCGGGTAGAGGCAGCTATCACCCGCGTGGGCGCTCCTGCCTGTTGTTCCAAGGTTCCAAGACGTTGTTCGGTCGTCACAAGCTGGTTCTTGAAAGCGTCACGCAACGAAGACAAGTCATCAGGTGTCAGCGCATCTTCCCGCGTCTGAGCGAGCATAACCGCGACCGCTTCGATCTTGCGGGATTCCTGTTCGATACTCTCCGCCAAGCGCCGGTCGTTTTGGTAAAGCAGGTACCCAAACCCCGCGATCACAAGAAGCGTTGCAAGAACCGTGATCCTGAACAGTACCGTGGTTTGAGACGCAAGCCGCCACCCACCGTCGCGCAGGGCACCAGACATCTTTTTGGCGAAGGGTCGACGGCTCGTTCGGGTATAAGCATATGCGTCGCTGAGGATATCCTCGACTGTATGGTGCGCGGGAAATGAGTGATCGCACAACCTGTACCGAGACATGGGGCCCTTTTCTCCGAACTCAATCATGTCACCATGATTAAGAGACGTCGAAGAAGTTTTTTGCCCGTTCACCCACAGATTGCGTCCCGCTGTAGCGGTTATCGTGTAACGATCGTCAGCCCACTGAAGGGTAGCTATATCGTTGTCATGAGGAGGCAGGTCCTCTTTAAGACGCAGGCTTAGCACCCTGCCTTCACTAACAGAGACAGTCAGGGCATTGTCGACAAGCCAGTTCACGTTTCCGCGCGATGGACCTGTAAGGCTCTCCAGAAAGGCCCGCACCTCGCCTTCACCACCATTCACTGAGGGTATCATGTCGCTCACTTTTGGTTTGCGCATTGTGGCCCCCTATCCAAACGCGTGAGGGCATTCTACCACGCCGCAACACCAAGCCCATGGTTTGACGCGAATGTAGAAAAAAGCTCATTTAAACAAGCACCTGCGATGTCTGCCCGGATTCAACCAAAAACAACTATCAGACCACAGTTCCAAGAAGGCCGATCCATGATCGGCCCTCTGCTTTGGCATTTTCAAGCACCGTATCGCGCCAACAGTCTGTCTATTTCGACGATACCTTGATCTTACGGCTTGGATCCTGAGGCTCACTCTTCGGCATTTGAATACGCAGAACACCCTTGTCGAATGTTGCTGAAACCTTGTCGACTTCCACAGTATCTGGCAGCGACATGGCTCTGGAAAAGCTGCCGTAGCTTCTTTCGCTGACACGCAGATCGCCCGTTTCGTCATGCGCAATCTTCTTCTGACCGCGCAGGATTAGCCTGCGATCCTTGATTTCAATTTCTACATCATCCTCTTCGAGCCCCGGCAATTCAGCCGTAAGGACTATCGCAGAATCCGTCTCTTGGACATCGATTGCCGGAGAAATCGCGCCTGTCATATCAAGAGACGGAAAACCCGTGCGTTGCGCAGCCGTTTCCATAGGTAGGAAAGGTGATCCTCCCCCAAAAAACCGCGACATCAGGGTTTCCATTTCACGTCGAAAATTGTCGGAGAGCGGATGCGTTCCAGTGAAAAGTTGCGGGGACTTTTTGTCTTCTAGCATTTTTTGAGCCTCCTCCTTTGGTCGGATTTTGCGCGCGCAACATTATGACAGGAAACGCGGTCAATGACCTTGATCTTGCGCAAGCATGCAGCCTCAGCCAGATCGCACGTACCGACCGGACGAACAGAAATGGGAACCGTCGGCAAACACTCTTGCCCTGTCATGCTACAATTCAGACCAATCTCAGCAGTCTTGATCGGAGCCCCATGTCAGCTTAGCGTTTATTCTGAATGAGCCCGGGTTGCTTACCTTTAGAAATTTGGAGCAAAGCCGTATGAAATGGCCTTATCTGGCGCTGATCTACGTTTTGCTGATCTTGACCCCCTTGGGGTTTTCCTGGTCTCTGGGATGGCAACCGCGATCATTTCATCAAGAGCTCGCGTCCGGGCTTGGAATGCTTGCTTTTTCAATAATACTAGTTGAGTTCTTGCTGTCTGGGCGGTTCAGATTCATCTCTTCCGGTCTGGGTATGGATGTGACCATGCGGGTGCATCAGATGATGGCGCGTACAGCGCTTGGCTTCGCGCTAATACACCCGCTGCTGTACCAGGGTACGCCATCTGGCGGACGCCGCCCGTGGGATGAAACAAGTCAACTTACTATTTCGACCGACTTTTCTGCCCTGGCGTCGGGCATCGGCGCATATTTTTTACTGTTCATTCTGGTCGCCTCGGCAATTGCCCGTAAATCCCTTGATTACAAGTACGAGACATGGCGCCTCTTGCACGGGCTGGGAGCCTTGGTGATTGCCTGCCTGCTGTTGCACCACACGGTCTATGCTGGGCGCTACGGTGGACATCCGCTAATGACGTTTCTCTGGCTTGCCCTGACCACTATTGCTGTAGGGACCTTGCTGTATGTCTATCTCGTTCACCCTTTGCGTCAGAGGAAAAGGCCGTGGCGCGTTACTTCTGTGTCTCGACTAACACCGAGGCAATGGGAGTTGCGCCTCAAGCCCGATGGTCACACCGGACTAACTTTCGAAGCAGGGCAGTTTGCTTGGCTAAATGTCGGCCACAGTGCTTTCTCGCTGCACGAAAACCCATTCTCGATTAGTTCAGCACCAGCTGAAGGCCCCGAAGTGTCCTTTGTGATTAAGGAACTTGGGGATTTCACATGCGGTCTCGGACAAATTGCTCCGTGCACCCCGGTCTATCTGGATGCCCCACACGGAAATTTGTCGATCAGCCACCGTCCTGAGAAAGGCATCGTTCTGATCGCAGGTGGTGTGGGTATCGCGCCGATGTTGAGCATCACGCGACAGGTTCGGTTGAGTGATACACAGCGGGATCTCAAGCTTATCTATGGCAACCGCGTGGAGGAGCAGATTGTTTATCCTCAGGAGTTGTCCAAGGAAGAAACTGTATTTGTTCTATCCGAACCGCCAAAGGATTGGTCAGGAGAAACAGGTTTAATCGACGGTCCCCTGTTGGACCGCAATTTGTCTTCTGAACAATTTGAAAGCTGGCTTTTTGTTCTCTGCGGCCCGCCTGCCATGATGGACGCCGTGGAAGATCATCTGATCACGCGGGGCACCGCGCCCCATCGGATTTTGTCTGAAAGGTTCGACTATGATTAGATTGCTTAGAAACCTG
Source organism: Ruegeria lacuscaerulensis (assembly GCF_013034745.1). Classification (NCBI taxonomy): domain Bacteria; kingdom Pseudomonadati; phylum Pseudomonadota; class Alphaproteobacteria; order Rhodobacterales; family Roseobacteraceae; genus Ruegeria; species Ruegeria lacuscaerulensis. The sequence goes on from NZ_WQGP01000014.1 coordinate 73,487, forward strand.
CCCGCACGCCAACAGGTGAAATTCGCAGTGTGGTTTATCAACTTTGCAATCTTTGTCGCTGTCTTGGCCTTTTCCTTAAGGTAGCCATACGGACCATTGGGCCTTGGCTAGCCTTGTAATTGCCAGCCGAAAAAAGGCAGATTTTCTTGCAGATGCATGCCGTTACGAATTTCCTTAAAAACAAGCTTTGCTTGGACAGACAGGACGCACCACAACTCTCCCAAGTAACGCCTTTGATGGAGATCAAGGGCAACACACACCACTTATTCATAATTGGAAATCTATTCAGACCGATTTATGGGAGGATCGGAATGACCGTACTCATCGCCTTCGCTACAGTCGAAGGTCAGACGGCAAAGATTGCGCGTTTCATCGGCGATATCGTGAAGGAAGCCGGCTTCAACACACGGCTGATCAATACTGACGAAATGCACGACCACGTGTCGCTTGACGATGTGGCCAAGGTCATTCTCTTGGCTCCGGTCCACGAGCGTAGGCACCCCGAGTCCTTTGAGGCTTATGTCGCGTCAAATAGAGATGCCTTAATGAAACGAAAATCTCTCGTGCTTTCCGTCGGTCTAAAGGCAGCTTTTGCTTCAGGTCGAGAGGAAGCGCGCGACTATCTCAAAGAAATGCTTATGCGAACAGGAATGGAACCAAATGCGACGGCATTGATCGCAGGCGCGGTGAGGCCCGAAAGCTACGGATATTTTGAGAGGGAAATCCTAAAACACGTCGTCTTGCTGGGTCGAAAAATCGATCCACGAGATGGAGCGCGGGAGTTTACTGATTGGGACGAATTAACGTCTATTGTGATAGATTTCCTTGGTGGAAACGGCCGGGCCAATCAGCATCAATCTCAAGCGATATCCTAGTAACAGCTGGCTACTCTCGTACTTACCAGAAAATCACAGTCGCCGGTTCACTTCATCAGTGTCCGAAAAGCACTGGCAACCCTGTCTGCTCCAACATTGCTTGCGTCGTTCCACCAAAGAGTGACTCACGCAGATGGGAATGCCCATAAGCGCCCATAACAACGAGATCGGCCCCCAATTCTGTTGCGCGATCCTGAATGCAGTGTTCGATCGAGTCCCCACCACATGGAAACTGCGACACGGTCACTTTGCAACCGTGATGACGGAGCCATCCAGCAACCTCAGTTCCGGGCTCTTCGCCTTCGACGTCATCAGACGACCGCAAATCAAAACACCCAACCACAACTTCCTTGGCCGCCAGAAAAAAGGGTAAAGCTAAATGCGCAGCCCTGGACGCAGGCAGGCTATCATTCCATGCCAAAACAATGCGTTCACGTTGGGCAAACGGGTCTCCATTGATCATCAGGGCGACCGGTGAATGGAACAATACTCCGTACGCGACCTTATGAAACAAATCGGGATCTTTTCGCAACTCAGCGTCAAGAAAGGCGATATCACAGCATTTGGCTTGGCCTGCCACAAGATGCTGTAACTCTGTTCCAGATCCAATAAAGGCGTTTACATTTGCCGATACACCCCGCGCGGCCAGAAGCGCTTCAACTTCGGTGGCGCGGGACTTCAAGGCAGCATTTCTTGCGTTAAGGACATCCAACCAGTTTGAAGGAAGACCCGCCTCAACGAACCTGTTTGATCCATACTTTAGGTAAGGCAGTTTAGGTAAAGCTGCGATCACTACGCAATTCAAGTGGCCGTTCTGGGTACGGGCAGTTTCCGCGCATTCCAATATCGACGCATCGTCAGCATCGACTCCTACATAATATACCACTGTTCTGTGTTGCATTCCCGACCTCCGTCCGGGATTTCACTTCGTCCAAGACTCGTGCGCACTGACTAGGTCAACAAAGAGACAATGTTGTCGGTCGCGCTTCTTACTTCGGCAGCATGAAGAACTCTTCCAGCACAATCTTGCCTTCTGCCACTGAATACACAGCGATCTCGCGCAGGGTCATACGCTCTCCGGTAGCCTTCTGAATCACTTCAGCTCTGAAGCGCAATCCAAAACGGTTGGGCGGGTGGACATAAGGGCCATCCACGTCGAGTTCCTGGATTTCGTGCGAGGCCAACCAATCTTCTCTCTTCCCCTTGATGGCTTCTCGCCCCTTAGAAACGCGGAACTGTCTGACCGGAGGCACAACTGCCTCAATCGATTGAGCGTTTTCGGCATACATTTCATCAACACTTCCAAGGCCTCTGCGCTCACGCATGGACTGGACGAACGATCTTCCGATTTCAATTAACTCTTCCATGAATCTCCCCCTAGATTACCATTGACTGTACCACGTCTTCCCCGCGCATATCTTGACAAGGATCAATGAGCGTATCTCCCTAACAGCCGGGCGCCGCTCGCAAACTCGGCACTTGTTCGCATAGGCAATCTATTCGCTGCAATGCCCTGGAAGACGCCGTTCTGGATTTGCTTCGTCAGAGTCTGATGCAGCCCGACGCAGTGGCAGCTTTTATCAAGTCCTTCAGCGAAGCCGCCAACGCGGAAGCAGGCACAGCGGAGGTAGCCCGGACCCGTCTACAGTCCGAGCGGGACAAAGCGGCGCGTAAACTGAATGGGTTTTAAGAGACAATCGCAGGGGGCATTCGCACCCCCGGAGATGCAAGCCAGGCTTGAAAAGCTCTTCCCGCGGGGGTGGTGTGAACGCGCCGCTCTCCGAGCCTGCGTTTTCACCGGTGCGACTACACCCGAAC
>NZ_WQGP01000015.1:0-36611 GCF_013034745.1 Ruegeria lacuscaerulensis
TATTGAGCAGTTGCGCCACATGTACACACTGACAAAACGGGTCGCGAAGACACAGCTACCAGTCGAAATCGCCACAGAGGCGGCGTAATTGGTTAATAGGTCAATTTCGGCAATGCGGCGAAGTTATTTGTGGTCCACACGAATTCTTGTTTTGCATATTTCCGCATGGAACGGCTGTCCCAAACGTGCCCCCACAACGACGGCCACAACGGTAAGACTGTGGGCTTCCGTTGGGGCGCTGGAAGCGGTTGGACAAGTTGTTCCAACGGTGGCGACATAAGAAACAAGACGTACGCCTGCTGAGGCTGCGCTGCGGACACCTATTCTTCGACAATTCCCACAGCAAGACCTTCCGTGAAGCTCAGAGCTACTCTGTCTCCCGGGCTAAGTTGTTCAACAAACTCACGGCCAACTTCTGTTTCGACCTCGATCATTTGTTCTGTGCCGCTGCTGTCCGTCACAGTAGCGATTGAGCTCGCGGCGTCGAAGGAAACAAAAGTCAGAATTAAAGTGACCATCGTTCCGGCGGCTACGCCCGGTGTTGATCCCTCTGCCGCCCGGCCTTCCAGTTCAACCATACTGTCGACCTCGCCGGGGAATGCCATGTTTGCAGCTACACCTAGTGTGTAAACCGCTTTGACTTTGTCACCTTCTTCAATTTGGTCGAAGTTTACGACTTCCGCTCCTGCAACAATGGTCTCTTCTTCGCCCGTCTCTGAGTTTTGCAGCACGATAAGCCGAGTGTCCGGGTCAACCGACTTAACTGTCGCATCGGCTTCGATGGTCACGCTGCGCTCAGCTGTTTGAGCAAAACTGAGAGCGGGCAAAATCAAGAAAAATGCAGAAGCAAGAAGTTTAATTAGCATATCTTCTCCTAACGAGATTCATGGTTGAAGTCTGCAAAGTAGCACAAAGATTTGCAGGATAGTTAAACGTTGTCACACCGCTTCACAGTTTCAAAGATTTATGCCAGTCAGCCTCGCCAAAGACCGAAGTTCTCGAGCATCAGATTTCCACCATATATAGCGCACACGTAGTCTACAGTAATTGGGCGGACAACGCTTATTCGGCTGTAGCGATGTCTGTTTCGTCCGCATAGCGGTCATTTATCCACCGCGTAGCGAATGTCTACTTCGAGCCCACTTTAACCGATGCTGCGCGATGCCCCAATTGCAGCAATGCGCAGGAAGCGGACGTTGCAAACTCACGTTGGCCACGGTGGTGTAATATGTGCAATCGGCCTATTACCCACTTTCGACGGCAGGTGATAAGCTTGCGACACAGTATTTCAAAGCGGTCGTTCACGGCTGGCATGCGGTCCGATCCAAGCTGAGCTCGCGCGTGCCAAAGCGGCGTTCAAAGGCCGCCACCTAAAGCATGACCAGCGGTTACTTCCTGCTTTGAAAATCTGACTGCGATGAACTTCGGCTACATTCCAGAAAGCCCAGCATTGGTATTCAATAGAAACTGGCGGAAAATTGGGCTGCTAGCCGCCCCAATGCCGCGAGCGTTTTCCCCAACCGCAGCGGCCTCAACGACCGGAGGAATCAAGCCGCGTTTGTCTTGGTTGACTAAGTAACGGCGAACCCGAGACACCAGTTCTTCCCGAACCTCAGGCGGGAACGCGCCATCGATGAAAATGGCCTCAAAGTCGATGACAGCACAGATTGAAAGAGCGGCCTTAGCTAATTCTTGCGCTGTGGTGCCAATCCACGGCTCGACATAGCGAGAAATGCTGCTCCAATCCTGCGGCTTCTCCCACAGAATCCCCGGGTCGACACCCGCTTCGATCAGTCGGTCCTCGAGCAAAAACAGCGACGCCGTGTCGATCAGTTGTTGGCTTTCACCCAAAGGACCGGTCGTGCGCATGGCGCCCAATGCACCGGCATTGCCTTGGTTGCCTTCGAACACGGTGCCGTTCAATGCAACACCGCCGCCGATCATTGAGCCAATAAAAAAGTAGAAGTAGTCACGGTATTCTGCCCCACGCCCATAGAGATGCTCTGCGTGACAGGCGGCTGTCGCGTCGTTGACCACAAAAACCGGCAAATCGCTGAACTTGGCGACCTCGGAAAAGAAATTCACGTTTCTCCAAGACCGAAATTTTTTTGCAGCAAGCCCAGACAGATCGTGCCATTTCCAAAGTTCAAATGGAGTCCCGATCCCGATCCCACAAACACGATCACGAAGCCTCTGAGGCTCGTGGGACAAAAGCGTTTCCAAACCAGACTCCAAAAAACCGAAAATGACCTCTGGTAGCGGATAGTCATAAGTCGTGGAAAGTTGGCGGCGCGGCGTGCCAGTAAAGTCGATCAAGAGCAGATCGGCGCTACGCCGCCCGATCTTCATCCCAACCGACAAGATGCCTTCCGGGTTTAACTCCATAGGGGTTGAGGGCTTTCCAACCTTCCCGCGCAGTGGAGTACCACGCTTGAGAATCGCGTCCTTTTCAAGCTTGCGCAGAATGATTGATACAGTCTGAGGAGACAGGCCTGTTAATCGCGCGACGTCGGCGCCTGCGGCGGGCCCATGCCGTTGTAAAACTGTCAAAATCAGACGCTCGTTGTGATCGCGAACCCCGCTTTGACTTACCCCACCGGTCAGTGTGTTGAGCGCTTCTCTCTCCATAAGCCTGAACATAAACACCTTGTTTTCTTATGAAAAGGTACTCCGGTAAATTAATAAATAAACTTTATTTATTTATTGACAGAAAGGCTAGAATCACAGTTTCTTGAAATAGACCTTCATTGGAGGATGAGGGCGAGTCTCGTTGGCCTGCCATGCGGGGCATCAACAATTTTCTGGGAGGACTACATGAAAAATCTATTCAAGATTGCCGCATCTGCTACCGCGCTTACGGTGGCTGCTGCATCTGCTCACGCAGCCGGAGAAACCGTTTGTCTGATCACCAAGACAGATACCAATCCATTCTTTGTAAAGATGAAGGAAGGCGCAACGGCCAAGGCCGAAGAGCTTGGCATGACCTTGAAGGCCTTTGCCGGTAAAATCGACGGCGACCATGAAACTCAAGTTCAGGCCATTGAAACTTGTATTCTCGACGGCGCAAAGGGAATTCTCCTGACGGCCTCGGACACAAGCTCGATTGTCCCCGCTGTTCAGCAGGCGCGTGACGCTGGCCTCCTGGTTATTGCTCTGGACACGCCGTTAAGCCCGATTGATTCCGCTGACGCAACCTTTGCGACAGACAACTACAAAGCTGGCCTGTTGATCGGACAATGGGCGAAGGCAAAGATGGGCGACGCAGCGGCTGACGCCAAAATTGCGACGCTTGATCTGAACGTCAGTCAGCCAACCGTGGACGTTCTTCGCAATCAGGGCTTCCTCGACGGCTTCGGTGTGGACCTGGCAGACCCCAATGTCATCGGCGATGAATCTGATGCTCGATTGGTCGGCAGTGACGTGACCGACGGCAACGAAGAAGGTGGGCGCCGCGCCATGGAGAACCTTCTGGCCAAGGACTCGACGATCAACGTTGTTCACACGATCAATGAACCGGCAGCGGCAGGTGCCTATGAGGCTCTGAAATCCATTGGGCGTGAAAACGATGTGCTGATCGTTTCGGTCGACGGTGGCTGCCCCGGTGTACAGAATGTGCAGGCCGGAGTTATTGGAGCTACAAGCCAGCAGTATCCGCTTTTGATGGCTTCGCTTGGGGTCGAGGCTGTTAAAAAGTGGGCTGAGGAAGGCGTAAAGCCCGAAAACACGCCCGGAAAAGACTTCTACGATACCGGAGTCGCGCTCATCACGGACCAACCTGTTGATGGCGTGGAATCGATTTCTGTCGCCGAAGGCTTGGAGCTCTGCTGGGGCTAAAATAGACCTAATGAATGAGGCGCATGGGAGCGCCTCATAACTCCTTTCACCAGCAAACCGAAACTTCCTGTACACTCATCTCGTGGGCATTACGCCGCCCGCGAAAAGGGGGAGATATGTCCGAAGCAAACCAAAGCGCCCAGGAATTTGAAACCGCTGCTAGCAGAACAGAAACTGTTGCGGCTTTTGAGGACCATCGGCGTGGCGTTCTGGGGAGGTTGCAGCATCTTCTCCACGTCAATCCATCTTTTGTGCCGCTTATCGTTCTGGTCGGTGCGATGTTGATATTTGGCCTTCTATTAGGCTCAAAGTTCTTCTCTCCGTTCGCAATGACTTTGATCCTTCAACAGGTCCAGATCGTCGGCATCGTGGCTGCTGCTCAAAGCCTTGTTATTCTGACGGCCGGCATTGACCTGAGCGTCGGTGCGATCATGGTTTTTTCTTCTGTCATCATGGGGCAGTTTACGTTTCGGTACGGTATTCCGGTACCAATTGCGGTCATGTGCGGCCTTGCAGTCGGAACTTTGATCGGGGCCCTCAACGGATGGCTTGTCAGCCGCGTTAAGCTCCCGCCGTTTATCGTCACGCTTGGAATGTGGCAGATCGTTCTGGCTACGAACTTCCTGTATTCCGCAAACGAAACCATTCGTAGTCAGGACATCGAAGCCAACGCCTCTTTCCTTCAATTCTTCGGAACCAAGTTCAGCATCGGTGGAGCGACCTTAACTGTTGGCGTCATTTTCATGCTCACCCTGATTTTTGTATTGGCATATGCGCTCAAACACACGGCCTGGGGACGGCATGTCTATGCGGTCGGTGACGATCCCGAGGCTGCCGAGCTTTCCGGTGTGAACGTCCACAGAACTTTGATGTCCGTCTACATGCTGTCCGGCTTGATCTGTGCCTTTGCGGGCTGGGCTTTGATCGGGCGCATCGGATCGGTCTCGCCGACCTCCGGCCAATTGGCCAATATTGAGAGCATTACCGCTGTTGTGATCGGGGGTATCTCGTTGTTCGGCGGGCGGGGCTCCATTCTGGGATCGTTGTTCGGAGCACTGATCGTCGGCGTATTTACTCTAGGGCTGAGGCTGCTGGGCGCAGATGCGCAGTGGACCTTCCTACTCATCGGGCTTCTCATCATCGCCGCGGTCGCAGTCGACCAGTGGATCAGAAAGGTATCGGGCTAATGTCAGACACAACGCCAGTCGTCCAAGGCCGCGGGATCGTGAAGCGCTATGGCCACGTCACCGCCATCGACCATTCCGACTTTGAACTGCGGCAAGGAGAAATCCTTGCAGTGATCGGAGATAACGGCGCGGGCAAGTCGTCCATCGTCAAGGCGATCTGCGGCGCCACAATCCCGGACGAGGGCGAGATTCTGATCGAAGGGAAGAAGGTCAATTTCACCTCGCCGATCGACGCTCGGAACATGGGGATCGAGATTGTCTATCAGCAGCTTGCCATGTCTCCTGCCCTGTCGATTGCGGACAACATGTTCATGGGGCGCGAGATCCGCAAACAGGGGTTCATGGGCAAGTACATGCGTCAGTTGGATCGGCCTGCCATGGAAAAGTTCGCCCGCGATAAACTGACCGAGCTTGGGCTGATGACAGTGCAATCGATCAATCAGGCAGTTGAGACGCTGTCCGGCGGCCAGCGCCAAGGCGTAGCCGTTGCGCGTGCTGCCGCCTTTGCGACGAAGTTCATCATCATGGACGAACCCACGGCTGCTTTGGGGGTCAAGGAAAGCCGCAAAGTGCTTGAGCTTATCCAAGACGTGCGGGCGCGTGGTATTCCGATCATCCTGATCAGCCACAACATGCCGCATGTATTCGAAGTCGCTGACCGCATCCATGTCCATCGGTTGGGCAAACGCCTGTGCACGATCGACCCCAAGGATTACACGATGTCCGACGCGGTGGCCTTCATGACCGGCGCCAAGGAACCCCCGAAAGAGGACGCCGCGTGATCGAGCAGGATGTACAGCGCGTTTGCGACTTGATCTTCTCCCGGAGGCAGGTTGGGGTTCGGACGATTGTCGCAATCGCCGGCCCCCCTGCATCCGGAAAGTCGACTTTGGCAGAAACCGTCGTGCAATCGCTGAACGCACAACAAAGCTCTGCGATTCCTTTAGCCACACTGGTGTCCATGGACGGTTATCATCTGGACAATCGCGTGCTGGAAACGCGAGGCTTGCTGGCCCGAAAAGGCGCGCCGGAAACCTTCGATGCAATTGGGTTCTGCACTGCAATCAGAGGGCTGCAATCCGCGCAGCATGAGTCCTTTCATCCTAAATTCGACCGCCAAATGGACCTGGCCATTGCGAATGCGATTGCCGTTCACCCGGAAACTCAGACTGTGGTCGTAGAAGGGAACTACCTTTTGATGAATAGCGACCCGTGGAGGACGTTGGTAGACGTTTACGCCGCAACGGTTTTTGTCAGCCCCACATTGGAGGAACTCGAAAACCGGTTACAGCATCGCTGGATCAAGCATGGCTTTGACCCGCAAGCCGCGCTGCAACGCGCGAAAACGAACGATCTGCCAAACGCGGAACACGTCATCCGTGATAGCAGGAAAGCGGATCTCACACTGAACCAGAATTACACTGAATTCGGGATGCGCTACGCGTTCTGAATTTGCGCATTGGATTCACCCATCCGTTAAAGCAGCACCTCTAGGCGGGTTCAAGTGCAACCAAAATCACTCCATTCACGATGAGGAACCCTCATGAAGTTCTTTGTGGACACAGCAGAAGTAGACGAGATCAAAGACCTTATAGGCTTTGGATTAGTAGATGGTATCACCACCAATCCAAGCCTGATTGCCAAGTCCGACCGCAATTTCAAAGAAGTTATCGCCGAAATTTGCACCCTGACAGATACGCCCGTGTCGGCAGAAGTTGCAGCCCTGGATACTGCGGGAATGATTGCAGAGGGAGAGAATCTTGCAGCAATCGCCGACAACGTCGTTGTCAAACTGCCGCTGACACTGGATGGCCTCAGGGCCTGTGCTCATTTCAAAAAGGAAGGGATCAGCACAAACGTCACACTCTGTTTCTCAGCCAATCAGGCACTCTTGGCGGCAAAAGCGGGTGCGACCTATATATCGCCTTTCATTGGCAGATTGGACGACATCAATCTGAATGGGGTCGACCTCATTAGAGATATCCGGAGCATCTTCAACAATTATGACATTGAAACTGAAATCATTGCAGCATCCATCAGAAGCCCCAATCACATAACTGAGGCTGCTTTGGCCGGATCAGACATTGCCACGATACCCCCGTCCGTCATCCGCAAACTAGTCACGCATCCGCTGACGGACGCTGGCATTGAACAGTTTCTTTTTGATTGGAAGTCTACAGGGCAATCGATTCTTTAATGGGCTTTCATTTTGATGGAAACGGGATGACCTGAACCAGACCTTGAACGGCTGAGTAGCAAGGCCTTGTTTCGGGACTTAAAACTAAATGAGACGCTCCTTGATTTGACAAACTGGCCGAGTTTCGTGGGAAACTGTCAAAACTCCTCTTCAATAGCGGCATGAACACTGCGGCAACAGCAGACCGCTCCAACGTCCGCTTTGTTGAAGTGACTGGAGACTTTGGCGCGGTCGCAGCGACACGTCCGCTTCCCGCCCCGAGCGTCAGACTCAAACGTCCGCTATGGGCTGCCTGCGGCCCTCCGGCGCAAGCGGACCAATGGCGGTAAAGTCCGCATAACGGTCACTGATGCACTGCGCAGCGAAGGTCCGGATAGAGCCCAAAATTGACTGATGCTGCGCGAAGCTCCAATGACAGCAATGCGCAGAAAGCGAACTTTGCAAAGTCTTGGGTACAGATCGTAATAGAAGTCTATTTTCTCAGAACTCTGGGCCTAAGCATCGCTGGCTGGGGATTAGAAGCGCGAACGACGGATTCAGTTTCAAGGTTCAAATCCATCTCAGCGGATCGCCCAGAGACTGTTGATCTTCCCCGAGTTCAGAGCGGAGTGAACAGATAGAATGATGCGGCGTGACGCCAATTTATTTCCTACCGACCCGGAGCGGGCAGGGATTGGCTCAAGGCAGTTCCAGGAAGGGTCAAGATAGACGCAGAAAACAATTGGCTGAACAGAGTTCTGGCCTGTGACATAGATGATCTTCGCCGAGGTTGGGTGTGGGTGAACTAGTAGTTGAAACGCAAACCTAAGCCGGCACCTTTATCGTAGGGGCGGTCGGAACCTATACCGATGAGGAAATCAGCATAAATTGCGATGCCAGGACTGAGGTTCTTGCCAATCTGGAACTCAGCGGTCGCTGGCCAAGTATCGTTCTCCCAGTCATATGGTGCTTTGATATCAGCCTTGGCCCAGTACCCATCGCCAAACGGTTGTAGCGCAATCAACCGCATCGCGGTTTGGTTTATGTCCGTCGGGCCATTGTATGAAGCAAAATGCTGGAGCAGTGGGATCAGCGTCAGCCCTGATTTTGTGTTTGAAAAGGCGAACCCGCCAAAAGGCGCAATTTGATCGGACCCGGTTCCGATCCCTTTTCCCGGGTCGCCAAAGTCCAGTATCCACTCCAGGCCAATGGCCGACTTGATGGCCCACGTTTCGTTGAGCGGTTTCTGAGAAGGGAAATAGATCGCTTTGAGGCTCAATTTCTCAAAGTCAGTGAACCGAGTTCCAGTCACATCCGTTGAGTTGTAGTGCAACTCATATTTCAGTTTCAGATCAGGCCGCAGCATGTATGCGCCATCTATAAAGGCGTCCTGCTTGTCAGCACCGTTGCCCAAATCAAAATACTGATACCGGATGTCCGTGTTATTGACTGCGGCCAAAGGGTTTGAAGCGTTTTCATCGGCGATTGCTGGGGCCGCAACAATGCCAGTCGCCAATGCAAGGACAAGCGCTTGGATTTTCATATTGTTTCCAGAATTTTTGTTGTGGATGCCAAGCCCCACATCAAGCATATCATTATCTGATGCGGGGCTTGCATTACTCTTATCAGCTTCACCTTTTAGTCGGGCTGAATGTCCCGCTTGGCGACAAAGGCATCCACCGCTGCGACGGTTTCAGGACGAAGGTTCACGATACCTTCATAGGGACGTCCAGTCGCGGCCGGTTGATCGGGGTACATTTCCTTAAATTTCAGGTGGCGGGCAATAATGCGGTTAAACTCATGTCCAGCCCATGCTCCGATCTCGGTCGATACGCTCTGTTCTTCGCGGGGGTCGCGGAACAGGTTGTAGAACTTGGCCACGATAGCATTTTCACCTTTGGCCGGAACTTTGAGTTTGATGTGTTCCTTTACCACCTCTTTCAGCGAATTGATCGAGTAGATCAGTACATGATCCCTGCGCCCATGCGTATCGCCAATAAACATCAGGGACGTCTGATCGACACCGTCAATGATCCGGTCGCGGGGGATGGCATCCATCGCTCCGCCGATACGCGCAATTGACGTGAACAAATCAGAGATATGAATAATGTCAGATACAATCGAGTCTCCCTCGATCAAGCCGGGCAGGCGGGCAAACGCGTCCACCCGAACGCCTCCTTCAGACGTATCGGCCTTGCCGCCGCGGAAGACCAGCGGCGAAAACCCACTGCCGGGGGCATATTTGGTGAAGTGACCGTTGTCGCCCATCAAAACGATTAGGGTATTGTCCCTGAGCCCCAGCACATCGACTTCGTTTAGAATGACCCCGATCCATTCATCCAGCTCTTCCATGCTTTCAACGAATGTACCGCCGTTGGGTGTCGTGAACGCCTCTCTCGTCGTGCGCGTTGTCGACAGAGGGACAAGCGGCCAGTATTGCAGGAAAAACGGTTCATCCTGTTCTGCTAGCAGGCGCAACTGTTCCATCGCCTGTGCCTGATAGCGGATGTTCATTTCATTATATTTGTCCTGGGTCCATTTCTCACCCGGTTCCATATGGACTTCGCGGACCTCCCCGCCAATAACAGCTTCAAGGCCGGTAATCATGTGTCCCGGATCAGGGCGAAACCAATCATCCAGCGTGTATTTGGAGTTGTAGTTGTCTTCCCCTATGGCCATGGTGATTTCTTCCTTGGCTGCATCTTCGTTGAAGATGGCCAACTGGCCCTGCTGATGGATGGGGAACGCGGCGTAGTCAAAGCCCTGATAAGTAGGCCAGGATTCCTGAATGTCGCCCAAGTGCCATTTGCCAACATGCGAGGTGTTGTAGCCTACGGATTTCAGAACTTCGGCAATTGTGACTTCTTCATCGGCAAGGCCAAAACCTGAAATATCGACGGCGGTATCGCCCATCCCATTGCGATACGGCTGGCGACCCGTCATGAAGGCGACCCGCGACGGTGTGCAGGACGGCTCGGTATACATGCGCGCAAACCGCATGCTTTCCTCTGCGAGCGCGTTGATATTGGGCGTCGAATACCCGCGTATCGCGTTCATCTCGGGCATACCCATGTCGCCAAAACCCATATCGTCAATAAGGATGTAGAAAATGTTTGGAGGGTTCCCTCCGTTTTTCTCACGAAAATCGGCCAGCAGTTGGTCAACCTGTGCGTCGTTCTCGACCCAAACGGCTTCGTTTTGCTGCTTCAGCACATAGTATTCCGCATCATGCACGATATTGCTGTCCTGAGCTGCCGCCGTGATAGCGGAGCCGGCAAAGACCAGCGCGGAGAGGAACAGTTTTGATTTCATGAGATACCCCTGTTTCATGATTTACTTGTTTTCAGACCTTCAAGGATCAGATGATGGCAAAAGGTCGAAAGGGAGAGTTCGCTGTCTTCAGCCTGTGAGCGCAACAACTCTTTTTCGCTTTTGGTTAGCAGCGTTACGACGCGTTCGGTGCGCGCAGTATCGTCAGGCAACGATGGGCGTCCGAACCTCTTCCCTCTCGATTTGTCTGCTTTGTCTTGCAATTTTCCAAGCCTACATATTCGAATAACATTTCATGAAAACTACCTGCGGGGCGGAATGGACGACATCAAAAAACGATCAGCCCCCAAAAAAACCTGCGCCCCAAACACACTTTTTTTGCAGGACCCTTCGCAATTCCGCGAGCTGTCCCAATGGGATGTCGAGCTACGCCAAATTGAAGAGGGAACTATGAACTCTTCGGTATCCGTTTGGGCAGGTCTTGACCTTCAAATGATCGATTTGTCGTTTGATAAGGCTGTGTACCAAACCGGTGTTTCTCGCTCTGACATTCTAGCGTTTGGCTTACCAGACAAAGGGAGTGTACGGACTTGGCTTAACGGCTCACCCTCAGACACCGCTTTGATGAATTTTGGTAGCGGAGACCCTTTTGAAGGCGTGAGCAATTCAACGCTCACAGGCCTGACCTTTGCCATCGACATCCGAAGGGCTCAACGGATCGCCGACGATTGCGGTCTTGATATCAGCACCGCGCGAAATGACGCTTTAAGATCTTTCGTTAGCGACGCTGGCAAGCTTCATTCCTTAGTCAAAAACAAAGCGCGCTTTCTAATTGGATCAGCGGCCGGACCAAGCTCTGATAGTGAAGAGAGTGATATGATCTTAGAGCTTCTGGAAATGCTGGTGGTAGGCGAAAAATGGAGTGATCGGCGAAACAGTAAAAATAGAACCCGTTTAGCACAACAAGCCGTTGAGTTCATGCGGGCCCATTTGATGGATAACGTGTCAATCGGTGAAGTATGTGCAGATATTCAGGTATCCGCATGCACTCTTCGTCGCGCGTTTCAGGAAACATATGGGGTGAGCCCCAAGCAGTTTTATCTAAGAGCCCGTCTCGGTGCTGTGCGCCATGAACTGGTATCCTGCTCGCCAGAGGAGAGTATATCGGACATCGCAAACGCTTACGGATTTTGGCACATGGGTCAGTTCGCGCGAGACTACAGAGCACTCTTTGGACAACTGCCGACACAAACGTTGTCCGGCAAAATGAACTGAAACAGAGCTTGGCAACAGTCTTTGGCGCAAAGTTTGTGTTAAGCAATTGTAGTTGTGTAGCCACTGTCAGAGTTCAGTGGCTAGCGACGCTGAGACCTTGGCAGTACGCGGCCTAACTTGTCCGCAACACGAGAATTGCAAAGTCGGATTTTGAAGGTCCGCTTCGGGCTGCCTGTGGTCATCCACCCTCAACAGGCGAGTGACAGTATTGTCCGCAATGCAGTCGTTCAAGCCGAGTGCAGCGAATAGCTGCTTCGAGCCATAAATGCTAAATTCTGCACGGTGCATGAGTGTCGGCTTCGCTTGCCCTGCGCCATTTCTATGACGCGGGGCTTGTGCCAATTTCTCACCTCATTCTGCCGATCCTGGTTCGATGGGTTTTGTTTGTACAGCTTGCATGATTGAGATCCTTCTCGTCATGGATGAAATTAACACCCACCCCCAATCGCGAGGGAGATTTCTGTGAAAATGAAGCTGGGGTGTGGGTATCGAAAGCTGAATATTGCGAACATCAGGTCACCCCCCCTGTCTGTCCCAATTAAAGGGGGGAGGGTGTATAGTGATTGTGCACGGATCCGTGCAATTTGTCGGAAAGGCGATACTGACCTGATTTCCTACGTCCACGTTCCGGAGCAGAAAGTTCCTCAATGAAGCCGCGCTCAATTAGGATGTCTCTGGCGTTGGCTATTCGACGCCAATCCCAAGGTGGGTTCTTGGCTTTGCTCATAGCTCTTGGCGCTATAGCGAATGACGTTCGATTGCTATGAAAGCGCAGGATTACCTGAAAAAGGGCGAGGGCTTCGGGCCGGTCAATCAGTTCGTCCATGATCCTATCTCCTTCGGTTACTTGAGGTTTGCGCAGTCCCAAGAAGTTCCGGCCCTTGGTCTCGTAGCCCCATGCCGATTTTGCGCAGCGGTAGATCTCGCTGGTACTCAAAGGCGTTGGGAAAGCACTGGCCCAAGTTTGGGCAACGTCGAATAGGCCCGCGACATCGTCACAGTGGCGGGCTTGGGACATGCAGTAGCGCAAAAGCCTGTCGTTCCGCTCACCAGCCGCTACAGACCCGGAAACACCCCCACAGACCATTTCTAAGGCCGTTGCGGGGATTGTTGGCAAGTTGGCAACGTCATCAATGCTGCCGGAGCAAAATTCATAAGACGCCGCCAGATCTTCGCGCCATGAAGGCGGGGCAATCGTGAACCCCTTCCCAAGCACGTCTATGGGTTGGCCCTGGATAGGTCGAATGTGACGCCCTTCGCCGTTGTGACGATACCAGAGCTTCGCTTTGCCGCTTGCTGTTCGGATAACCACAGGAGTTTCACCGAACTGTTTCACGGCTAGGGCAAGCCAAGCTTCGCCCACGCCGTCAACGTCGATCTCAGTTACACCCGAGGATTTGCCCACTAGAATCCCGAGGCCGTTAGCCGCTCCCAGCTTTTCGACTGAAGCCCAAACCCGTGTGCGTCTCGGTGTGGCGTTTTGCCAACCCGTGATGGCTGGCCGTTTGTTTCGTGTATCCACCGGAAACGCAGACAGCCCGGCTGCGGCATAGGCCTCCGCGTGTTGAGCAAAGACACCTGATGAAGAGGCCATATCTCAGCCTCCCCATACCAAGAGAGCCAACGCGCTGGCCTGAGCCTCTGTAAGCCCGTGAAGACGCATCAAAAGTTTGACTTGAAGTTTCTGCATTGCTCTTGCCTCAAAGGTTTGTCTTTGACAGCGCAGAGTGGTAATTTCGTAGCCAGAAGCCCTCAGAAAACATCTGGAATACAAACCCCGCCCGCGACCGTCGCAGGTGGGGTTTTTATGCTGCTGCGCTTTCACGAGCGTCGAGCCAAGCGACAACTTCGGCCTCACGCCAGTAACGGCGGCGACCGATATACTGAGGGCGTGGAAAGTCCAGGTCGCGGGAATTGGACCAGCGATGAAGCGTCATGTAGCTGATCCCGCCGCATATCTGACACACCTCAGATGCGGGAATGCGACGGTGGGGATTGCAGGTTTCGGTTTGAATGCTCATTGCCAGGCCTCCGTTGAAATGCGGTGGTCCTATGAGTAGTCACTCGTTATTCAGTGTGGGATTGCGTAACAAAATCAAAAATTAAAACACAAGGCTGTGGCCTGGTTATGCGTGTCACGCGCAGTTTGTTCATTTCCGGCGGTCGCTATCAGCAATGCTGCGATTTCTGACCAAGATGCTCCATCCTCCCTTGCGTCCAGTACGCGCAGGTAGGTCAGCCACTTAGTTTTATGTGAACGCCATTGGACTTTTTGACCGATTTGCGCGAGTTGCTCTTCTTGCAGGTACCTTTTGGCAAGATCTATTTGACCGGGGATTGGTTGTGTCAGGTCAAAGGTAAGTGTGATTTGCTTGGGAATTCCTTTCACGCTCTCGCCCTCATGTTCTATACGCAGCGCAGGTTTCCTGTACGTAAAGGCAATGGCGTACTGGGGCTGATCTCCAATTCGGGGGTTTGGCAGCGGTTGCATCAGTTCGCCGCCTATTGATCTTGTCGAAACACAGAACCCAGGGTCGTCAGGGCAGAGAACACCATTCGGAAACAGATCAGGTGCGCTTTTTTCCAGCTCTAGCTTGTGCGCATACTCAACCGACGCTTTCCGATCAAACTCATCTCTCAAATCAGTTCGGCGTCGGAGAAACTCCCATCGCCAACGGTTTTCGCTCCAAGTGGAAGTGTCCCCATATGCTGACGGGTCGCACCAATTCGGAATTCCCCACTCACTCATAACTGTTCCCGCCCAATTTGAACCATGTTGTCCGCGCCACTTTCCACCAGCGCCAACACGAACCCCGCCCATGCCTCCAAGGCCTGCCGCTTTTCGTCGGCAAAGTCATGGCGCTGATAGACCGCGACGATGCCACCACCAGTGCCGCTGGCGTGGTTCAAGACGGCCTCGGTCACTCGAACGGGAATACCCAGCCGCGCCATGCTGGTAGCGGCGGTGCGCCGCAGGTCGTGAAAGGTCCAGTGCGAAATCTCTACCGCCTCACCTGTTTCTTCTTCGGCAATCTCAGCCATGAACCGAGATAGCCTGTTCCGCGCCTTGAAATGCCCGCTGACGGGTGTTCTGCCGGTAGTGGTGAACAGCAACCGCGAAGGGCTATCGATCCGCTCGACGTTGCTTAGAACGTCTCGTGCGGCCTGAGACAACGGCACCATATGTTCCCGCCCATTCTTGGTCCTCTGGGCGGATAGGTGCCAAGCATCTCCATGCAGTTCATCGTCGGTCATGCCCAGCACTTCGTTCAGGCGCTGGCCTGTCAAAAGCAAGGTTTGGCCTGCCTGCCGCCACGGGTATTCCGCCCGCTTGCAGGCTTTCCAAAACCACCGGATCTCATCATCATTCAATACCCGGTCGCGGCTCTTTTCCTTGGCAACCGGCTTCACGCCCTGGACCGGGGAAATGGTGATTGAATCACGCTCAAGGCACCAGTTGAAGAACCCGGACAGATACAGACGCATCCGGTTAGCCGTGGTGGTCCTGCCCGAGTCCGCGATCTTCTCCAGCAATTCGAGAATGTCGCGTTTCGTAACATCGTGAATGTCGTGGTCGCCGTAGTAGGGTAGAAACTCGGTCTCCAAGCGCCGTTTGACCTCGCCACCAGAGCGTAACTTGGATAGGTGCCTCTTAGTGTATTGTTCAAGAAAGGTCTTTACCTTGTCGCGCTCCGATAGTTGTGCCTCGATCCGCGCGGCCTTCGCCAATTTCTTCGCCGCACTCGGATCGTTACCGTGTTCTAGCGTCTCAATCGCTTCGGATGCCGCAGCACGTGCATCAGCAACACCCATGATCGGCCACTTGCCCAATGTCAGCTTCTTGGGCCTGCCCGCGAAGCGGTATCTCAGCGCCCAAGACTTTGCGCCGCTCGGCTGCACCACGAGATATAGGCCTGCTAGTGCCGGATCTGGCAATTCACGGCGATTTTGCTCCGGTTTAACGGCTTCGACCGACTTGGTTGTGAACGCCCTTGCCATAATCAGTTGGTCCTCTGGGGTAACGCTGGGGTAACGGATTCCGGTGATTTTCTTCGTTACTCGAAGTTAGTAACGGAACCTAACATTGCAAGGTAGAACCATAAAAATATACAAAAAATGCGATCGGGCAGTTTTGGATTGTTCGGGGGTGTTTGGTCGGTGCAACTGATTTGTAATCAGTAGGTCCGCGGTTCGAGTCCGTGTGGGGGCACCACTTTACATGATAAGATGCTGTAATATAATGATTTTCAGAGCGGGATCTTATGTATCCCCTGATTTATCCCCTGTTTTTCTGTTGATGGATATGAGCCCAGATTTTCTCGCCATCGATTCCCTTGATACGCATTCTTCTAATAAGATTGATGATAGTAAATGTTGGTATTTTTTAGAGTTAGGGCTGTGAAAATGTCCCAACTTAAACGGGCAAACCAACCCAGGTTTTATACCTTTTGACGATGCTAGGCTCCGACGGCAGCTCTCATGAACAACGGACGTTTATCGAAATTGGACGACTGACCGCGTTGCGGACTAAGCTGCCCTTAGCTGCGCTACGGCACGTTTGCTTTGCTTGAACGACTGCTCAGCGGTTAACGCGGACACGCCGCGGAAGAAAATATTCGATCGAACAGAGCGCATCGCCGCTCAGATGACAGTTCGGACATATCGCACAATTTTGTGTATGATGCCGCCGAGCCATACGCTCAAACAATTTCGGACAATATTTAATGTGGAGACGATAGATGCAGCATTTGCATACCAAAGCCCGCAATACTTTTGTCGCCTGTATTAGCTCGTTTTTTGTTTTCGTGCCCGCAGTCTCAGCGGAGGCTAATTTCCAGACGACATGCAACCCAAAAGCGGACCAGGCTTTCAACGAAGGTCTGAATCTCATTCACAACATGATGTACATTCAAGCCGAAGAAGCGTTCAACAAAGCAGCGTCCGCGGATCCAACTTGTGCCATGGCACAGTGGGGCATCGCGATGTCGAACTTTCATCCTCTTTGGCCGGGCACTCCCAGTGAAGCCGAAACAGAGAGAGGCTCTGCTGCAGCGGAAAAACTCGCGTCAATGTCCTCCGAAAGCGCCGTTGAACAAGCATTGATCGACGCCGCCGTGGCATTCTACGCCTCAAGCCAGGAAGGCTACCGCGCTCAGCTTAAATCGTGGGCGGAGAAGCAGGTGGCAGCTGCGGACCAACATGCAGACGACTTGGACGCCGCGGCGTTTGCGGCGCTGGCGCGCCTTGCAACGGCGCCGCGAGGGGCCGACGGAATCAAAGTAAAGTCGCAGGTGGGAGATACGCTCGACGCGCTTCATCAAAAGGCACCAGAACATCCTGGCGTCATTCACTACGCGATCCACGCCTATGACAATCCGCCACTCAAGGAGCGAGGCAGGCCGTACGCCGAGATTTACGATAAAACGGCTCCAAGCGCTCCACATGCGCTGCATATGCCCGCTCATATCTTTACACGAACAGGAGAATGGGAAAAATCAATTGATCTGAACAGCCGGTCCGCTGAAGCAGCTCTTGAGCAATCAAAAGACGTTATACAAAGCCACTATGCGCATGCGATCGACTACATGGTTTACGGCCACCTACAACTTGGGAATACAGACGAAGCTGCAGGGCTGGTCGACGAAATGCTCGCTATTCAAAATCATCAGGCCAGTTTCGGAAGCGCTTATGCGTTAGCGGCTGCACCCGTTCGGCTGCCTCTTGAGCAGGGACAATGGGACGTCGCGGCGGCACTGTCGCCTGAGATGCATCCGGTCATTCCATGGGAGAAATTTCCACAAACTGTTGCCATGCGGTGGTTCGCGATCGGTATCGGAGCGGCCCGTAGCGGTGATGTCGATACAGCGCAGAGCGCGCTTGCCGAGCTCAAGTCTTTGCACGCTGTGATGAAAGAGCGTGAGCAGGGCTATTGGGCGCAGTTGACCGAAGCACAGATCATGTCGGTGGAAGCCTGGATTGAACTGGCGGGTGGGGGCTCTGAGACCGCATTTGCTAAGCAGGAAGCCGCGGCTGATCTCGAGGATAAGATTGGCAAAAGCCCGGTCACACCCGGCCACGTCCTTCCGGCACGAGAACTTCTTGGGGACATGCTGATGGAGCTTGGAAAACCCAATGAAGCTGCGGTCGCTTATCAGGCGACGCTGGATCTTTCTCCAAACAGAGCAAGAAGCCTCGCGGCACTTCAATAAGTGGCAACAACACACTTGGTCGGTGCTTTGTAGTTTTTTGCAGCAGCATCGACCGATTTGGGCAAAAGCAGGCACATAGCGAACATGACCCGAACGACTGCCATGCGGACAAAGTCGCCGTTGCCGTCAGAACACTTAGAGACTGCTCCCGACCCCATTGGGCAAACAAGTCATCGTTGGCCCGAGCGTAGCGTATCGCTCCGGCCACCCCCAGTCCGGTCAATGCGAGACGATCGCGAGCCCCGCGAATATGAGCGCGCCGCCTGTCCAATCGCGCGGCTCTAGCCCTTCGCCGATACTGTAGGCGTAGGTCAGTACGATCAGCGTCTCGAGCGCAATTATTATTAGATACAGCTCGGAAAGTGGAACTGTGCGCATCAGCACCACCTCGGACTGGGTGGCGGCAAGAAAACCCAGAATGATCAGAGCGAGCGCAACCGCCGTCCATTCGGCTGAGGCCAGTTTCATTCCGATGGTTGCAACGCCATACCCCCCGGCCGCCAAGACGGCCAAGGCCAGTGGTTTCAACGCCAGAAGCTCCATGTTTCAAATCCTTCACCATGCGCAAAAAAAACCGCGCACTTCTCATGAATCAACATTCTCCGCGTAGGATTTTAGCAAGCGTATGATGGCGTATCAGTGAAGCTGATTACTTTCTTTTAGCGAAGTGAAAGCCGGTAAAAGTATTGCTTATTCAGATGAAGCGAATAGCTGCTACCCCCTTCGAAACGAATGCTGCGCCTGACCCAAAGTCTGAAAAGGGCTCGAAGCAGACCTTCGCTGCAACTTGATTGAACGTCTACTTTGAGGACAAAGCGGTCGTTAGACTCCGGCGATCCATGGCCTTTTCTTACAAAGAGAATAAGCATCAATCCTCAATTTTTAAGTTTGCAAATTGTTTACTCAACCAGCCAGGCGAAGTGAGGTTGCCGCCATAGCGCTCCTCAATTCGGCTTTCAATCTCTTAGATATCTCGCGATCTTTGAAGTATTCAGTTTGAATGAATGAAGAAGGTCTAAAGTCCGGATCGTGAAGCAACAAACCGCGAACTGCTCGTTCAAGCTTGTGGTCATTATTCAGGTGAGTTGCGGCCGCAGTCCGATATGCTGCCGCCCGCCGGGTAAGCCTTGCAAATTCATCCACGGTGTTAAAACAAGCCTCAAAATCATGCATGACATAGTAGGCAATTGCCTCTAGTTCGCGGCAATATTCGGGCAAAAAGGGATCAAGCATCTTTGCACGCTTTTGGTACTCAAGAGCAGTCTTCCCATCTCCGAGAAAGTTATGGAGTTCACCGGTTCGCCCGACAATGAAAGCATGATTGGGGTTTAACTCCAGAGCGCGATTGAAGTGGAACTTAGCCCGTTCAAAGTCACGAACATAGAGCGCCAAGGAGCCGGCAATCCGATGGCTTTCAGCGTCCGTTTCATCCAGCTCGACAGCTAGGTTCCCTGCTTCGACCAACTCATCCCATACATCTTCACCGGTCCATTCTGCTACTGTAGCGACAGCGCATGCCCTCCACGCATGAACTCGACCATATCCTGGATCTCGTTTCAGCGCTTCGTCAAACCAATGAACCGCTTCCTCTGCATTCTCCTTTGTGACTCCACCAATCCGGTGAAAATACAAACCGCGGATTAAACATTCATAGGCTTCCAGGTCACCTGGACGTTTTCGCTGTGCCGTGGCTTCCAGTTGCCGTTCGATCTGGCCAGCCACACTCGCGACGATTTTGGCAACAAGGTCATCCTGGAAATCGAAAAGATCTTCCAGATTGCAATCCGCCCGCTCTGTCCAAAGCTGTTCGCCTGACACTGCATCCGTCAGATACGCGTTGATCCGTATGCGATTTCCCAGCTTGCGAACCCCGCCTTCAAGACAGAAATGCACGCCGAGTTTCTGTCCAAGTTCACGAGCGTCCGCCGCAACCCCTTTTAAGCCAAAACTAGTATTCCTAGATATCGTGAGAATGTCAGGGAACCGGGACAGCTCTGTGATGATGTCTTCCGTCAGGCCATCGGAAAAATACTCCTGCTCGGGATCATCGCTCATGTTCTTGAAGGGAAGCACAACAATTGAGTTATTGGACTTTTGCAGTTCCGCCACGTAGGGAAGGCTACTGTCCTCGATAAGCGCAGTTCCGCAGCTGTGCGTTCCAAGCTCGCCTGCAACAGCGTAGACCGTAATTGGTTCGGAAATATTCTTGAGCTTTCGGGTGCCCTTGTTCTCAAACTTGAGCTGGGCCGACCGCTTGGCGTGTTCGAACACCGCATTACTTACAAGGACCATACCTGGCTCAGCTTCAGACTCAATACGACTTGCTACATTCACCCCATCGCCAAGCAAATCGTCGCCATCTACTACGACATCGGCAAGATGGACCCCAACCCTGATTTCTAGTCCTATCTCTCGCTTGCTTACTGGTGCAGCGAGTTGAAGTTGTAAGTTGTAAGCACAGCGAACTGCCGCCACTGGGCTAGAAAACTCCAAAAGAAAACCATCACCCGCGCGGTTAAAGACCCGCCCATTGTGCGTGGACGCAACAGTTCCGATTAACTCGTTCAACAGTGTAACACGATTTATCGTGTCGATTTCATCTTCACGCATCCGAGTGGAATAACCGACAACATCAGCGGCCAAGATCGTAGACAATCTCCTATTCATATTGGAGGTTCCTTTTGCGCATAAATTTTTAGCCCAAATGCACGATTGACCCATAGTAAGATATTTGACTTCAAGAGTCTGCAAGTCGGACAAGCAAGCTTTGATTTAATGATTTGAATATTGCCGACTCTACTCGGTTGTGGCGAAAGTCAGATACCTACAACTTGGTCCTTGAGGCTATATAGAATGTATAAGACCTCTTCTTGTTCCCGTTGACCGACGTCGTTGGCCTTCAGGGCGTTCATGGCGTCGTCCAGAACAGCGACAAACTCATCTCCGCTGATGTTCATGTACTGATGCGCTGCAACCATATCCTTGCCTCTATACATCTCAGGCCCACCAGAACCAGTTATGAAGAAGTCTCCTGCCATTTGTTTGAGGTGCTCCATATCGGTTCCCGCAAATCGTGCAGCGACAACTGGGTTTTTGGAGTGATTGTCCACCAGAACGTCGACTATCCGCCGAATACCATCCGTTCCTCCCAGACGTTCATATAGCGTCTTAGACATGGTGCCCCCGTGTCTGGCTCACCTCAAACCTCGATCTCTTATGAATGCTAGCATGCCGAGCTGATTGGCACCAAATCTTTAGCATTCAAGCGATGTCTATGATCATAGACCATCACCAAATGTGATGTCTGCTTCGGGCTCAATGCGGTCTTTCAGCCTAATTCATTGAACGGCTGCAATGCGGACGAAGCTGACATTTCGGATAACTGCGTGTACCCTAGCTGCATCGATTAGAGAGGCTGCGTAATGACTAATCCCAATGAAGTCGCGCACCATTACCATTCCGGTCACCTGCTCCAGCAGATTTCTGATGGTTGCGCAGCGCTGAACCTAGCCCCACCATTTTCTCAAGACGCCTTGGCTCCAGTTGACGAGTTTCACATTGGTGGGCGCCTCGCAACCGAACCGTTTGTGAAGGCTCTTGGCCTTACCCCCGAAAGCCGGGTTGTCGATTTTGGATGCGGTCTCGGCGGTCCGGCACGCTATGTCGCGGCAGCTACCGGAGCGCACGTAACTGGCGTTGATTTGACCGCTGAGTTTGTGGAAACCGGAAGGACACTCACAGAATGGACCGGGTTATCGGATCGGGTTCAACTTATCGAAGGCAGCGTGCTCGATTTGCCGCTAGAAGCTGGTTCCATGGACGCCGCTTATATGATCCACGTTGGAATGAACATCACGGACAAAGTAGGCATAGCGCGCGAGGCGAAACGGGTCCTCAAGCCAGGAGGAATCTTTGCAATTTACGATGTGATGCAAGTCGGAGAGGGACAAATGGACTATCCGGCGCCTTGGGCTTCTTCCTCAGATCAAAGCGCACTTGCACCACCGGAGACGTATGAGGCTGCTTTGAATTCCGTTGGTTTCGAAGTGAGTGACCGGATCGACCGAACTGAATTTGCCAAACAGTTCTTCGCCGATCTGGCTGCCGCGCAAAGCAGTGCAGATGGCCCTCCACCACTGGGCCTTCATCTTATCATGGGCGATGATACGGCGCTTAAGGTTCAACACATGGTTCGGAACATCGCCGGCGGATTGATTGCTCCGATTGAACTCCACGCTTGCCTACCAGAGTAACAAACCACTCTATACGATCGGCGAATACCAGAAAGGTAGGGTGATGGCTGCAGACAATTTCCGACTGACCAAAGAAGCTGCTCTCAAATACGACAGCCATTGTGTACCCGCCATGTTTGGACCACTGGCGCAAGCGACTATGGAGAAGGTTAACCTCCGCAATGGCGCGCACATCGTAGATATAGCCTGCGGCACTGGCGCTTTGACACGTGAGATCGCCAAGACTTTGTCAGGCAAAGGACGCATTGTCGGCGTGGACCTAAACGAAACGATGATAGAGGTTGCGCGGGCTAACCAACCAGAATCTGATCATACTTTTGAATGGCATGCCGCGGATGTATGCAACATACCCTATAAAGACGGCTCGTTTGACTATGCTTTCATTCAACAGGGCCTGCAGTTCTTCCCCGACAAACCGGCAGCCTTGACAGAAGTTCACCGCATACTGCGTGATCAAGGGCAGCTCTTTCTGACGTGTTGGCGCGCTGTGTCACCATTTAATGGAGCGCTTGCAGACGCCCTCGAAAGACATGTTGGCCCCGACGCAGCGACCAAGGCGAAGGCGCCGTTTTCGTTCCGCGATGGAGACTTAATTTCGAACCTTCTGACGGACGCAGGCTTCCAAATCAGCCGTCAAGACGCCTTGGTGCTTGAACGCCGTTTTGAAGACCTGCGGGCACAAATCATGGCTCTGCCGATTGAGGTGGACCTTAGAAAGGCGGGAGACAGGATTGCTGAAGCGGTTGTGGCAGAAGTGGCCGCTAAGCTGGCCCAGTACGACAGATCCGGCGTATTGCACGTTCCACAAGAAGCGCATCTTTTCGTCGCGGAAACGTGAGCGGCCATTCGCTGCGCTTTGATCGAAAGACCGCTCTGCGGACAAAGCCGCCCGATGCTGGCGCAGCGAAAATCAAATCGATTGCTCGACAGTGTCACGGTATCGCCCGCGACAGCGCAGCACGATTTCTCGATACCGGACGTTCAAATCATGCATATAGGCCAAAACTTAATCAGGCCGTTCGCTTCGCTCGGATATAATGTCTCAAATGCGGAGCAAGCTGCCTTATGCTGCTGCGGAGAAAATTGGCTTGTTGCGCCACCGTACCTTTGAACGACAAGCACCCGCCCAACCAAATATTTTGAGCGAGCGCAGTTTCCGTCACGTTTTTTCAGTGTTACCTTCGCAGTACTGCCCATATTTGGAGGAGAGGGGCAAACCTTGGAACGCAGGCTTGCCGCCATATTCGCCGCAGACGTAGTCGGTTTCAGCCGTATGATGGCCGAGGATGAGGTGGGCACCTTCGAACGTTTGACCACGGTGCGCCAAGACATCCTCACCCGTTTGATAGATGAAAAGAACGGGCGGATCGTCAAGCTTATCGGCGACGGACTGCTGGCCGAATTTGCAAGCGTTGTTGATGCCGTGGAGGCTGCGATCCAGATACAGGAGGCGGTTAAGGACAAAAACGACACCATTGATCCCCACCAGCGTATCGAATTGCGGATCGGTATCAACCTAGGAGATCTGATCATCGATGGCGACGACATTTACGGAGACGGTGTTAACATTGCGGCGCGCCTGGAACCCCTAGCTACGCCCGGAGGCATCTGCATCTCGCGCGAGGTTTACGAACACACGCGCGGCAAAGTCAGTAAGCCATTTGAATCTGCGGGTGTCCACCGGGTCAAAAACATACCTGAGCCTCTCACGGTATTTCGGATGGCGGACCCGAATGGCTCGAAATACAATTCACTGTTTCGCTTCAAAGTTCGACGCGCTGTCGCGGCGGTGGCCGTAATAGCGATTCTTTCAGGTGCCGCTTTTATATTGCGTGATGGTATAGTTGCCCTTTTCGGCGGCGCTGAAAGTGAAATCATCGCGGCAGAGGACGGGCTGCCTTCTCTCATTGTGTTGCCCTTTGAAAACCTCGGGCTGCCAGACGCGGAACGCTACATCGCAGATGGGCTCACGGACGATCTGATTACAGATTTCTCGAAAGTCGCCGGGCTGATGGTGATCGGCAGCAACACTGCGTTTTCCTATCGGGACAGGACAATCGACAGCAGGGCCATCGGTCGCGAGTTGGGGGTGGGCTATGTTCTCGAAGGCAGCGTGCGCAGAGCGGGAACTCGGCTTTTGGTCAACGCGCGGCTGACAGATGTGAGCAGCGGGCAGACAGTATGGGCCGAGCGGTTGGAGCGAGACGAAGCTGATATTTTCTCCATGGAAGCTGGCCTGATAAACGAGATCATTGATCAACTTGGTGTGGATGTGAGTGTGTCCGAAAAGGAGCGGATCGAACGCCTACCTACAACGGATCTGGAAGCATATGACTTCTTTCTCAGAGCCGAAGAAGCCGCTCGCAGCGGCTTTCGGCCCGGGCTGCGCGAAGCGCTGAGCCTCTATTCGGACGCAACCGCAATCGACCCGACTTTTGCCAGGGCATTCGCGGCACAGGCCCGCACCGAGGCATTGATCATGCGCCGTAACTATGACGATGTGCTGCCCTTTCCGGTCGCCCGGAAACGTGCCTACGAACATGCCGGTCGTGCCTTAGAAATTGATCCCGATGCGGCGATGCCTTTTGCCGTATTAAGCGAGTTGCAGACTGTGGATCGAAGGTATGAGGAAGCGATGCGCTCGGCGCAGCTTTCTGTCGAGAAGGCCCCCGGTGAAGCATCTGCTTATCTTGCGCTGAGCTTTGCGCAAACTTTCTACGGCCGACATGAAGAGGCGATCGAGAATTTCGAAACGGCTCTGCGTCTCAACCCACTATTGCCGGGCTATGCACGTCAGATCGCAAGCTTGTCCTATATTCTGACAGGGCGTCCCCAACGTGCCGTCGAAATCCTTGAGGAGATAAAAGGCAATTCTCAAGGTATTGAGGACTACTTTAACATCCTCGCGGCCACCTATGGAGAGGCTGGCCAAACGCAAAAGGCGCAAGCAACTGCAGACGAGGTGGCCGAATTTGCTCCGCATACTTCGGCGCAACTCTACAAGGTCTTGTTTGCGCATTTTCGGAAGCAGGAAGAACTCGATCGGATCATTGATGCAATGTTGACTGCGGGCGTGCAGGAATGGCCCTTCAACTTTCAACCTGGCGCTCGCGAAAAGCTATCTGCCGACGCGGTTACCGCTCTGATCGACGGCAACGTATGGCAGGGAAACTTCGAAGGCCGCGGACCCGGCTTGATGCAGATTTCAGAGAACGGAAGTATGGCCTTGCGCGCATCCACATTGTTTGTCACTGGATCGGCATTTGTGAAAGACGACACATTGTGCTTACAACAACCCGGTCTTTCGCTTGGTCGCCCGGCTTGTGGCATGGTCTACAAAAATGCCGAAGAAGACGTCGGGGCGAGCGAGCCTTACAGCTACATCAACCCGCATATTCTGTTTCACTTTAGCCCTGGCGGATGACCATCATCCGAGGTGCGCGTCAATTGGAGTAATCCTTGGCTGCCAGCGGCTTGGTCTTCTCCCAATTCGCATCCGCCTTGGCGATCACCGCTTCCCCTTCTGGGTGGTCAAGCATTTCTGCTCCGGTCGGGTCCGATATAAAGTAAAGCTTCCCATCGATGATCCGCCAGGAATTTACTGGGTCGATGTTTTCGGACGCGTTGGCCCCAAGGCCGACACCCAATGTGCAATACCCGCCGTATTGCGGAGCGTATTTGGTTGGGTCAGACTTAAACAGTTCGCGGTTCTCTGCGCTGTTGAAGTGCCATGGCGTGCCAAGCCAATCATATGCGAACTCACTTGATCCCTTTACCGCACGGCTTTCGGTGAAATAGGCAACAGTATCATAACCCTTGATTGCAACATCGCCGAAAGGCCCAGTGTTGATGGGCTCATCCGCCAGCGCACTCGTGGTCATGCCTGCAATAAACAGCCCGCTCATGAGAAGTTGAAAGTTCATTTTTTTGACCCTACCTTATGTGCCTGCCTCCAAACACAGGCGGTGAAATTCCGGGCCGAAGGCATCTGGCGGGGGGCAAGTGGCTCCGTGCTGCTTCAGCAGCCCAACGATATCATAGTGTTTACGGAACATCGTTCGGATTAGAACCGAAAAGCCATCGTTATCGAGTGTCACAATATCCGCACCGTTGTCGAGCAGTAGCTCGATCATCTCGATATGACCCTCATCGGCCGCCATGAAGATTGGTGACTTTTCGGCCCTGTTGATGCGTCCATTCACGTCTGCGCCTTTGGCGAGAAGCAGCTGCGCTGTTTCAATCTTACCACCGAAGGCAGCCGCGTGAAGTGGAGTGAAACCGCTGTGGTTACGCGCCATCACGTCAGCCCCTGCTTCGATCAGAGCCGCAGCGGTTTCGATGTTTCCAGCCAACGCAGCAGCAATCAAGGGCGTAGCCTTGTTCGGCCCCCGCTCATCAACCGAGGCACCGCTTTCCAACAGAGCCTTAACGGTCGCTGTATCACCCTGCTTTGCAGCATCGAATAACTGACCTGCTTGAGCGGGCCCAAGTATAAAGAATGCCGTTGTAAAGATGGCAATAATCCAACGCATGGATCTACCTCCCCTGTTTGAAGTCTACAATGAGCCGCTGTTGCGCGCAACGACGGCTTATTCGCTGCGGTGTTGAAGACGGTTTCGATCGAGTGGGTTTAGTCCATGCAGCGGCCCCAGAGACAACGAGTGTTTTGTCCGCGACGGAGCGTAGTGCCTCCGAATTTCGCCGCAGCCAGCATGAATGTCCGGTCTTTAATCTGCGCCGCGACGCTCCGGTTAACGAGAAGTAATGCTGCAGCGGCGAGATCTACTGGTCGAGAAGGTCTGCTTTGGGCTCAAGTCGGTCATCTGAGTCTTTTAGTCAGATGACGGCTTAGGATCGGAAAGCGGTCATTGTTGGTGGTCATTCCGAGGAATATCGCCTGAAGGTCTGCATTGAACGACAGCCGACGTTCGCAGAAATCTGCTGAACTGCAGAGTTGCGGACCAACTAGACAGGCGGGTCGCAAGCTTCAACGTCAACAAACGGCCCATAGGAGACCTTCACAGTGGTTCCATGATGCCGTGGTCGCAGCCATCAAAGCAGCCGTTCGCCGCACCTGCTCAAATTCGATAGTGGCCAAGATCTCAAGCGCGGCCAAAAGCCAGCCTTCGCTTCACCCGCAACGATTATCGCCCAACTGGATAGGTGGGCATGGAACAGTGGCATAGGAGCATTATCCGCAACAGTCACCTTCCAACGGCGTAAGAACCGTTTTGCACGGCTTGCACTCGTAGAACCATTGGCAGGCGTCAATTGACATTTCTTCGGTTTCGCCATGTCGACACTTTGAGCAAGTCAATGTGTTTTCAAGCACTACGTTTTGGCCCGTCATTATCTCACACTTGCACAATCAGGAAATCGTTGATCCGAACCTCACGTAATACGACAACCCAAGACAATCCGGTCGAGGTTGCTATCAACTCTAAGAACCGATTGTTGGTTAAGTCAGATTATCTGTCCAATGACTTTGCGAGATCAGCAAGTAGGATAGGCTTCTGACCCCGAATGGATCCCGCTGCTGATATCGACAGTCTGAAAGCCCGCGCACAATACCGACACTAAATCACCTTTGGTGGCCTACCCTCTAGGGCGGACCGAAAAATAGTAAAGTTTGTGATAGCCAAATGCCCAATAGTTTGGTGGAATGAGAAGATTATCATTGTTAACTGCCCCTGAGACAAGGTGTCCTTGTTTGCGTCGACTAGCCGCCATTTTAGCCGCTGATGTTGTTGGATTTTCCGCACTGATGTCACGTGACGAACAAGGCACTTTGGAACAGCTGATTGCTTTTCGCCGAAGCTGCTTCGATCCGCAGATTGCCCAGCACAACGGCAGAATTGTTAAACTTATGGGCGATGGTGCATTGGTCGAGTTTGCGAGCGTTCTGGATGCGGTCGCTTGCGCGATTGCCATCCAAAACAACACCAAAGCTCAAAGCGCAGACCGGATTCAACTTAGAATTGGCATTAATCTGGGCGACGTGATTACCACTGGCGAAGACATCTATGGTGACGGGGTCAACATCGCTGCGAGGCTGGAACCTCTGGCTGAACCAGGTGGTGTATGCATTTCCGGAATCGTGCACGACAGCCTAGGGGGTAAAATCAACGCCAGATTTCGAGACGACGGAGAACAGATACTCAAGAACATTGAAACACCGGTCCGAGTTTTTCGCTGGGCTGCGGGTGACATTTCTACCTCGCATACGCCGTCTCCGAATTTAGATGCTGGAAAAGCTTCGATTGCCGTACTGGCTTTCGACAACATGTCTTCTGATCCAGAGCAGGAATATTTTTCCGATGGAATAGCAGAAGATATCATTACTGCGTTGTCGCATTTCCGCGACTTTTTCGTCATCGCCCGCAATACGAGCTTTACCTATAAGGGAAAGGCCATTCGTGTCGATCAGGTGTGCCAAGACCTGGGCGTGCGATACTTGGTGGAAGGAAGTGTGCGAAAAGCTGGCGATCGAGTAAGAGTGACTGCGCAATTAATTGACGGTGAGAGTGGCGCTCATATTTGGGCCGCCAAATACGATCGTGAATTGACGGACGTTTTTGCCGTTCAAGACGAAATTACCCAATCCATTGTCTCGGCTGTCGCACCCGAGACGATCGGCGCTGAAACCCGACGTGCACGCTCGAAACGGTCAGACAACCTCAGCGCCTGGGACAAAGTGCTTCAGGCCAGATGGCACCTCGGAAAATTCACTAAGGAAAATAATCAGATCGCCCATGATCTATTAAAGCGGTCGTTGGAAAGTGACTCGGACGACAGCGAAACACATGCGGCTTTGGCGCTCAGTCACATTATGGGCATGCTTCACTTGTGGCGCATGGATTCCAAGGAAGCCATTCAGACAGGAGAGTTTGAGGCCGGCCTTGCAGTGCAACTAGATGATCAAAATGCTAACGCTCATGCTGTGTTGGGTATGGCTCTGTGCTTTGCTCGCAAATTCGATGAGTCTTTAGTCCATTTGCTGCGTGCCATTGACCTAAATCCGAACCTGGCTATCGGGTATGGTAACATTGCAGCCTTGTATGGCGTGTCGGGCGAGTCCGACAAGGCAGAGCAATCGGCCAAACATGCAATGGCCTTAAGTCCGCGCGATCCATTGAAAGCATTTTGGCGTGGAGGGCTTGGGATCGGTGCTTATGTAACGCGACAGTACGGTCTCTGCCTTGAAAACGCGATCGAAGGCCTGAAAGAGCACCCGGGTTACGCATCGCTAATGCGGCAAGAGGCAGCTGCGTTGGGTATGTTGGGGCGCAGAGAAGAAGCACAACTTTCCATTAAGCGATTGCTTGAAACGATGCCGGGACTGACGATTGAGCGGGTGCGCAAGATGGTACCTGTTAGAGATCCGGAAGACTGGGAACATTGGCTGGAAGGCCTAAGGCGCGCTGGATTGCCCGAGTAAGCAAAGAGATGGCGAATGCCGAATGAAGAAACTCGTTGGGCGATGTCAACTCTAAACCGACATTCGCACTTAGAATTTGTACTTCCCAAGTTGCAAACGAAGTGACCGCTCGCCGATTGCCGCTGCCGCCTACTTTTTCAGGCGCTCCCAAACCAAAATAGCTCTTCCTTTCTTTCCTCCGAAAACAACCCCTTCAGCCGTCAATTCCAAAAGCTCTCCGATTGGCGTGATAGTTCGCAATTTACTCACGCCGTCGGCTTTGTTGTACTACCCTGCAACTTTCTGAACTCGGCTGAACGTCCGGTTGGCGGACAAAGCTGTCGTTCCGTGCGAAGCAGCAGGCCCACGAATTTGACTCCGAGCCGACATCCATAAATTGGTTCAATTGCTGCGGGTGCAGCCCGCTTGGCCATCATGCGTTGCGATGGCGGTAATACTTCTTTTGCGAGCGACCAAAAAGCTGACGAACTGGCGCGAACGTCGCACAGGAACCCATTTCTTCCGTAGAATTTGGTACAACGACTCAATCTGCTTATGATTGGCTTAAGCCGTTGAATTCGGAGGCGCATATGTTTCGACTAATTGTAGTTACTCTGTCGCTGTTTATCTTTCCGTTTGAGAAGGCATTGGCGGAAATCATCCATCTTCACGCCAAACGTGGAAATATTGAGGGCGTTCTCGCGGAGCTAGACAAGGGTGTGCCGCTCGAACTTCGCAGTACGAACATGACAAGTGCACCGGGCGTTACACCGCTTTTTGTTGCGGCAAAATTCGGCCATACTGAGTTGGTTGAACTTCTTCTTGAACGAGGTGCCGATCCCACAATTTTTTTCTATCAGGGAAATGATATTTTTACGGTTGGAACCGCTCTCCACCATGCGGCCGGGTATGGTCACGTCGAAGTAGTAAAAGTGCTCATTGAGGCTGGGGCGGATCCAGCCAGCTATGAACCATATATCTCAACTCCTTTGCATCAGGCGCTGAGAGCGGGGCACATAGAAATCGCCGAGGTGCTCATTGAAGCGGGAGCGCCTCAGCGAGTAGAGAGCCAACCGATTGCCGATAAGTTGCAAGGTGCCAATGTTTCAAATGGTGAGTTTCTAGCCAAGGGGTGCGAAGTCTGCCACGGCAAACCTTCGTCGACGAGAATAACAGGTGATAATGGGCCCAACTTTTGGGGAGTATTCGAACGACCCACTGCGTCCGATCCCGAGTTTTCTTATTCAAGTTATTTGCGCGAATTAGGTTTGGTGTGGGATGCAGATACACTGAATAGCTATCTCGCTAGCCCATATCAGTTTGTACCCGGGACGACCAAAGTGATGCTCGGAATTGAAAATGAAAAAGATCGCGTGGATATCATTGCATATCTAGCAACATTGAAAGATTGAGAGACTGAGCTGAATTCGGATGGCGACCAGTTTGTCCCGCTTTGCTGGGAGATGACAAAATGCTGCGAACGTCTGCATTTCACCCACTCCGAAAATTGTTTGCCATGAAGCATCGGTCACGTTGGGCTCAAAGCTGTCTTTCGCAGCGTAGCGCATCAATGACCGCTGTGCGGACATTGCAGTCATTGACCTAAAGTTACATGATCACCACCTGACGGGATCAAGTGGAGACACCATGGCAGACGAGAGAGTGAGCCACTGGGAGGAGGTCTACCGCGAGAAAGACGATACCCAGCTGAGTTGGCATCAGGATGATCCCTCGATCTCGTTGGAGCTCTGCGACGTGGTCGGCGTCGATAATGCCTCTTCTGTGATAGACATAGGCGGAGGCACTTCACGCTTCGCAGAACGCCTGATCGAAAGAGGACTGAGCGACGTTTCTGTGCTCGATGTATCCAAAGCTGCGCTTGATCGATCTCGTGGACAACTTGGCGCCGTAGGCGAGCAGATTGAATGGATCGCAGCCGATGTCACAACCTGGAGCCCGGAGAGAAGCTATGATCTATGGCACGATCGCGCCGTATTTCATTTCCTTGTCGATGAGGACGACCGTTCCGCCTACCGGGACCAGTTGTACCGCTGCCTTCTCCCAGGTAGCCATGCGATTATCGCAACGTTTGCACTCGATGGTCCGAAGAAGTGCAGCGGTTTGCCAATCGTTCGCTATGATCCAGAGGGGCTATGCGAGGTATTAGGCGATCGTATTTCCCTGGTCACGCATCGGAAGCACACACACCATACTCCTTGGGGAAGCTCTCAGTCCTTCCAATTCAGCTTGTTACGCGTGGGCCAGTAGCGCTGCTGTTGCGCTGCTAATGCGCTTCGGCACGACTGTGACATCCAATGGCCTTGCTCATGCCTTCGCTGCAACTTTACTCATCCGGCGGCCGTCTTGCGGGCGAAGTCGCCCTTCGGTTTCTTTCCAAGCCTGCGCATGATAATCTTTGATAATTACACTTTGCTCGGAGGAGGATGACCTCTGAAACGCAGGCTGACCGCCATACTAGCAGCCGATCTGGTTGGGTATTCCCGCCTTATGAACTCGGATCAAAGCGGAACGCTCAGCGCGTTGCGAGAGTTTCGATCTGGGCTTTTTGACCCTTCTGTAGTCGCGCATCGCGGCAATTTAGTGAAATGCATGGGGGATGGTTGGATAGTCGAGTTTCCATCAGTCTCTGACGCTGTGACCTGTGCTGTCGCCATTCAGAACTCTTTGGCCAGCCAGAATACACTGAAGTTGAGAATTGGGATACACACAGGTGAAGTCGTTTTCGAGGAGGATGATGTATTTGGTAACGGCGTTAACGTCGCCGCTCGTTTGGAAGCGCTTGCCGAAGCCGGGCAGGTTCTCATCTCCGGCTCCGCCTATGAATGCCTGGACAGCAAAACGGCTTGCGCGTTCCAAGGCGGAGAATACCGTGAGCTTAAAAACATTGATCGACCGGTGCCAGTCTGGTGGTGGGGGGACGCCGAGTCTGTAGATCCGCTTTTTGATTCTGAACCGCCCGGGTCCCCTGACGGAACTGCGATCGCCGTATTACCATTTGACAACATTTCAGGCGACCCTGAACAGGAATATTTTTCGGACGGGTTGTCCGAAGACATAATTACGGCTCTGTCGAAACACCACTGGCTCGAGGTCGTCGCGCGCAACACGACCTTTGCCTACAAGGGAAAATCCCCGAATGTTCGGCAGCTCGCCGATGACTTGGACGCCGACTACGTTGTCGAAGGCTCGGTCAGAAAAGCGGGTGCGCGCATTCGAGTCACGGTTCAGCTGATTGACGCATCGACTGGCAACCACGTGTGGGCGGAAAAATATGACCGTCAGTTGGAAGACATCTTCGATGTTCAGGACGAGATCACGGAAACAATTGTTGGCAGACTGGAGCCCGAGGTCGGAAATGCGATCCGGCGCAAGTTAGAAGATACGCCGCGCCGAAACCCCCATGCCTGGGACTGCTATCATCTTGGGCTGGCGCACTTTTACAAGTTTACTGCCGTAAGCAACCGTGAAGCTCAGAGGTTGTTTCTCCAAAGCCGCGAACTGGACCCCAGTTTTCCCGAGGCACACGCCTGGTGGGCCTATGCCACGATTCTCGGGATGGTGTATTGGGACACGGAACCGGATTCTGCCCTTATGGACGAAGCGCTGGCTGCCGCACGCACCGCCGTTTCAATGGATAACCAGAATGCGCTGCTCTACATGCTGATGGGCAGAGTCCAACTGGCCCGCCGGGAATACCGCAGCGCGCTGGCTGAGAATGAAACTGCAATCAAATTGAACCCGACGCTGGCTCCAGCATATTGCGGATTGGGAGACTCACTTTCCTATGAGGGACGATACGAAGAGGCGATTGCCAATTTCGAGAAAGCCGTGGAGATGAGCCCTAACCATCCACAGCTTTGGGCCTTTCTGAGCTATGGCGCGCTGACTCTGCTTTTCGATCACCAGTTCGAGAAAGCTCTGGACTGGGCAGAGCGGGCTCGCGATGTGCCAAATTGCCAATACTGGGCCACCGCGCATGCAGTCGTGGCGCTTGCCAATCTCGGGCGGGACAAAGATCTGGCGAAGATGGTGCATAACCTAATGGTGGAAGAGCCGAAATTCTCGCGGTCATTCGCAAAAAATAAGCTGTTCTATCTGAAGCGGGACGATCAAATGGAACTTTACCTTGCAGGGCTTGCAAAGGCAGGTATCCCGGCCTGAATTTTCCTGTGATCGGCCCTTGCTTTGCCGCTTGTCTTGAATGCTTGCGTCAGGTCAAGCCGAATGACCGCAAAGGGCTCGATGCGGACATTCAGTTAATAACGCCCAATGTCTGCAATGCGGACATTCCTGCCGTTCGCCGTAAGTTCGCGGATGACCGCTTTGGGGTTACCCGTCGAAGGCGGGGTTTTACGATCAACAACAAAACCGAATCTTGGGGGGTCAATTGCTCGTTCTTAAAGGGTTTTGGACCCTTGGAACTCACTCGTTTGCCAACATTGGCCATTTACGGCCCAAATTGTGCGTCATGCGAGCGCACTATCCGTTGGAGCTTGCTCGAGACGAGTACAAGCATAGTATAATAAACATACTTCCAAAACCTATGTTTCCAATAAGGCGTTGACCGAAATGTTTCTACGCAAGCTATGCACCCTGATCTTGTTTCTGCCAGTCTTTGCTGTTCCTACACTTGCTCAGGACACCATCGAAAACTACATCCGCGAGTATCCTAATCAGGAACAGGTGCGCATGATGCAGCGTTGGCTCGAAACCAACGAGCCGGGCGCTTTTCAGTTCACGGGACTCGTCGATCCTACCGATGACACGGTAATCACGCCGCAGGCGACGGTGAATTATGGCTACAACTGGTTCAGCCTGTCCGAGGGCCCGGCGATCATCCGCACGCCGCAATATGACCGCTATTTCTCGGTGTCGATTTTCGACATGAAGCACAACATACCGGGCGTCCTCGTGAACCCGGATTTGCCGATCCTGCTATACCGGCCAGGGCAAACCCTGCCTGAGGGCGACTTTCACAAACTGGCCCTTGAAACCGACCAAGGGCTTGCCTTCACCCGAATGGTCGTGGTCGACAATCTTGACGAGGTCATGGCGCTGAGCGGTGAGATTGTGATGGAAGGCGGCGAGGGCGACATGGACCGCGACGTGCAGCGATTTTCGCCCGAGACCGAGGCGGCGGCACTGACGCTGATCGAGACCGCCGTGCCACTGGTTGATACCGACAAGATTTTCGGGTCGGTTTCAGGTGATGTGGGAGAAATTCACGCTGCTGTAGGAGTGTTTCAGGGACAGCTTGGCACGCCGTCCAACGTGGTGAGGTACGGCCTACTGGCGTTTGATGAAAACGGCCAACCATTTAATGGTGATGACACATACGTTTTGACCGTGCCTGCAAACATCGTCGAAGAAGGCGGTTATTTCTCCGTAACGGTCTATGCGTCCGCCAACAAGTTGCTGATCCCGAACGACAAGGGCATCTACGATCAAACCAGCTATACAGCGGAGCCGAATGAAGACGGCACCTTTACCGTGACCCTCAGCCCGTCCGGCGAGGGGCAGAACGGCATCCCAACCGGAACGCCGTTTTACGGCGTCCTTCGCGCCTATGTTCCGGTTCCCGGCGCTGACTTGACAGTCGAGGTTCAAACAAAATGAAAAACGCATCCAGCAAGTTCAACAAAATTGCAGCTGCCCTATTGTGCAGCACTCTGATCGCACCAGCGGCGCTCGCGGATATCCCGGACATAGACAGTTCCGGCTGGTCAACAGATCCGAACGATTACGGGATGAGCGCCGCCGAGTATATCAACGCCGACAGCCGGGCGTTCTTTGCAAACTTCATGGGCCGCTCTGGCGTCAACCAGTTCTTTCACTTCACCAATCTGTCTACGGCCGACGACCGCTGGGTCGTTTCGCCCAATAACGATACGATCTATTCGATTGCTATCGTCAATGCGAGACAGGGGTTCACGCTGGATGTGCCAGATGTGGGCGACAGGTTCCTATCGATCCAGATAATTACGGAAGACCACATGACGCCGTTCTACCTGTACAGGGACGGTCAATACACTTTCTCGTCCGAGGATTTCGAGACCGATTTCGTTGCTGTTGGCATTCGGACCGGAACAGATGCCATGCCTGACGATGTGCGTGTGGTGACCGAAGAACTCCAACCACAGTATGCGATTTCAGGTGCCGCGCCAGAGGATGATCTGCCGAGCTTTGACGCGGAGGTACTTGAAAAGGTGCGCGCAGCCCTGCTGGCGGAGTATTCCAAACTACCTTCATCGTTCGGTGCGATGCAGAAGCGGGTCGCCGATGTCGAGGACTGGGAGTACTTCACCTATGTCACGGCAGGCGCCTGGGGTTTGTCGGCAGACGAAAACGCAATGTACGCCATTGGTGGTCCTGAAAACGCCGTGGGAGGCTCTTGCTATACGGCGACGTTCCCTGAAGTTCCGGTCGATGCATTCTTTTCAATCACAGTGTATGGCCCGCAGAAGTACCTGATGTCGGATACGGATAACATCGTCAGCTCCAACCAGCGCGTTGTCAGCAACGACGATGGCTCGTTTGACGTCGCATTCGGTGGCGAGGACTGTCGCGCGCTTGCACCCAACTTCGCCTTCACGCCTGAAGATGGTTGGAACCTGCTGCTTCGGGCATATCGCCCGGATGTCGAAGAGTTTCGAGCCTACCGTGTTCCGGACATTGTTCCAGCGGAATAGGCAACACGAATTTTAAGAGCCGACCGCGAGCCCTACAGTGGAAGCGGACATCGCTACAAGCTGCAGAATCTGTCAATTAGGGCTCGGTGCAGTTATCCGACGGTTTTTGTCGGATGTCGGCTATGACCCAAAATCGGTTTGTCTTGCGGTCACACCAAAATGTCTTCAAAGACATCTGACATGTTAAGGTTTGCTAAGGTTTGCTAAGGTTGGGTAACGAAGAGCTGGAATGCCTCATCTGACTAGGTCCACCGTTATGTATAGTGAACGGAGGACAGAG
>NZ_WQGP01000016.1:0-34856 GCF_013034745.1 Ruegeria lacuscaerulensis
CCATGCCGCTTTCGGCGGCGTGGTCGGCATAGTTCAGGCCGATGCAGATGAACTTACCCACCTGGCCCACACAGGCCCCAATGCGGGTATTGGCATCGACGGCGGGCAGGCTGGCAAGATCCAGCGCGTTTAGGCGCGCCAGGCTTTCATCGTCAAGCGTTGCGCCTGCGATATCATCAACCACCCCAGATAGGTCGCGGATCGTACCGTCCTGATCCAGAATACCGGGCTTTTCCTGTCCGGCAGGGCCGTGGCGTAGCAACTTCATCGTAAAATCCTCACTATCTTCAGATCGTCCAGCCGCCATCGATGGCGAATGGCTGGCCGGTGGTGTATTTGCTGGCGTCGCTTGCGAGATAAAGCGCGAGCTCTGCGATTTCGTCCGCCGAGCCGATGCGCCCCATCGGTTGGCGGGCTATGTTGGCGGGCTATAAAGCCGGACATTGCCGTTTCATAGTCACCGGTCGCCCGCAAACGGTCGTGCAGGCTGGGGCTGTCCACGGTACCGGGGCAGATTGCGTTGCACCGGATGCCTTGCTGGACAAAATCCGCGGCAACGGCCTTAGTCAATCCGATCACCGCAGCCTTCGAGGCG
This sequence comes from Ruegeria lacuscaerulensis, assembly GCF_013034745.1. NCBI lineage: Bacteria > Pseudomonadati > Pseudomonadota > Alphaproteobacteria > Rhodobacterales > Roseobacteraceae > Ruegeria > Ruegeria lacuscaerulensis. Next base: position 596 of record NZ_WQGP01000016.1, read on the forward strand.
CAATATGCAAATCGGTTTGGCACGCCTTTTATTGACGATGCAACCGAAGACATGTTGATGATCGATCCGCCGTCCTTGCCTAGCATTCCGGGCAAGGTCACACGAATAAGTCGATACATGGCTTTGACATTCAGATCGAAACTGAAGTCCCAGTTACTCTCATTGCAATCAAGGATGGTTCCGCCGGCAACATATCCGGCACAGTTGAACAACACATCCAATGCAGGCAGGTCTGCTACGGCCGCCTTGACCGCAGCGGCATCCGTGACATCCAGCTTCAGGGTCGTGATCCCTGCAACTTCGGCCAGTTCAGCCAGCGACACATCATTGATGTCGCTGGCAATGACTTGCGCGCCCTCTGCCGCGAACAGCTCGGCCGTAGCGCGGCCGATGCCCTGACCCGCCGCTGTGATCAGGGCCGTTTTACCTGCCAATCGGTCCGAGGGGTTATGCATCCCAGTCTTTACTCTCACACGTCTTCGGGCAAAAGGCCGGTTGGGATGTCCTGGTAACAGACCGGGCGCAGAAAGCGACGGATCGACAGGGTGCCAACCGACGTGGCACCGAAATTGGTCGAGGCGGGGTAGGGGCCGCCATGGACCATGCTGTCGCAGACCTCAACCCCGGTAGGGAAGCTGTTGGCCAGCAATCGGCCCGCTTTGCGTTCCAGCAGCGGCAGCAGGGCCTTTGCGTCAGCAGTGTCGCTGTCGTCAAGATGCAAGGTACAGGTCAACTGACCCTCTATTGCGCGTGCGACCTGCAGCATCTGAGCGGTGTCGCGAACGCGAACCACTATACCGAGCGGGCCAAACACCTCTTCTTGCAGTTTGTGATCAGATAGCCAGTCGTCGCCTGACACAGCGAACAGATATGGGGCCGCGTCGCGGGCGGCGCAGCTTGTGCCCATGACCTGCGTCACACCGGTGCCAGCGGCCACCCGTGCCACGCCATCGCGATACGCGTCGGCGATGCCATCGGTCAGCATGGTCTGGTTGGCGGTTGCGTTCAGCCCTGCCTCGGCAGCGGCTTGGAAGGCGTCGGCCTCGGGCCCGTCGACCACAACGGCGATGCCGGGATTGGTGCAGAACTGCCCCGCGCCCATGGTCAGCGATCCGGCCCAGCCGGTCCCGATCCCAGCCCCGCGTGCGGCAGCGGCCTGAGGCAGGATGAACATCGGATTGACCGAGCCCAGCTCTCCAAAGAACGGGATGGGTTCATCGCGTTGAGCGCATAGATCGAACAGGGCGCGACCGCCACCCAGACTGCCGGTAAAGCCCACGGCCCGGATCAGCGGATGCTGCACCAGACGAGTGCCCACGTCACGCTTGCCCCCCTGCACCAGCGAAAAGACACCGGGGTGCACCCCAGTAGCCTTGATCGCGGCGTCGATGGCCTGAGCCACAATCTCACCAGTGCCGGGATGGGCCGAGTGGCCTTTAACCACAACCGGGCACCCTGCGGCCAAGGCCGCGGCTGTATCGCCGCCCGCGACCGAGAAAGCCAGTGGGAAGTTTGACGCGCCGAACACGGCCACGGGGCCAAGCGGGCGTTGGATCATCCGCAGGTCGGGGCGGGGTAGGGGCGCGCGGTCCGGCATAGCCTGATCGTGGCGCATGTCCAGATAGTCACCCTTTTCGATATGATCAGCGAACAGGCGCAGCTGTCCCACGGTGCGGCCACGCTCGCCCTGCAGACGGGCTTCGGGCAGGCCGGTTTCCTGTGAGCCGATTTCGGTGATGGCGTCGCCGCGCGCGTCGATCTCATCGGCAATTTTGCGCAGCAGGGCGGCACGTTCGGAGCGGGTGGACCAGCCGAAACTGGCGAAGGCCTCCTCCGCGGCTTCAACCGCAGCGTCTACCAGAGCGGGCGTTCCAACCGGGAAATCATGGCTTGGGCCGTGAGCAGGCTCCGAGCTAAAGGTGGCGTCTGATCCAAGCCATTCGCCGGCAATCAGGTGTTTTCCGATCAACATGTTTCTAAATTCCTACAACAGGCCGCGTTCGGCCAGGTTTCGCATCAGATGAGACGCCCCAAACCGCCATTCGGGACATTCGGTCGACAGGCGCACCGTATTGGTTAATGCGCCGAGTTGGTCATTGGCAATTGTGACGACATCACCCAGCTTGTGGGTGAAACCACCGCCGGGTGTGTCCCGGTCCTGTGTGGGTGCAAAGAGCGTTCCCAGAAACAGCATAAACCCGTCGGGATACTGGTGGTGCCGCCCGATAGTCTGTTTCACCAGATCCGCCGGGTCGCGGCTGATCTGAGACATCGAAGACGCGCCGTTCAGGACAAACGCATCCGGCCCGTTTACGGTCAGGGTCAGTTCGGCCTGCCGCACATCGTCCAGTGTATAGCTGTCATCAAACAGGCGGATCATTGGTCCGATCGAACAGGATGCGTTGTTGTCCTTGGCCTTGCTGAGCAGCAGGGCCGAGCGGCCTTCGACATCGCGCAAGTTGACGTCATTGCCCAGTGTCGCGCCCTTGATCTGACCTTGCGAATTCACCGCCAGGACCACCTCGGGTTCAGGGTTGTTCCAGGTTGAGATCGGGTGCAGGCCTATCTCGGCACCGAAGCCCACGGATGACAACACCTGCGCTTTCGAGAACACCTCAGCATCCGGTCCAATACCGACCTCAAGATACGGGCTCCAGAGGCCTTCGTCGATTAGCGCCTGCTTGACTTGTGCGGCTTCGTCGGAGCCGGGGGTGATGTTGGAAAGGCTGTCGCCGATACGCGCGCCGATGCGGGCGCGGATGGCTTCGGCCTTGGCCGGATCGCCAGCGGCCTGTTCTTCGATCACGCGTTCGACCATGGAACCTGCAAAGGTGACACCGCAGGCCTTGACCGATTGCAGATCGCAGGGGGCCAGCCATTCATGCTCGCTTTCGACCGGGCCGATCGCCTCGCCGGGGGCCGATCGTACGTAATCCGCGGCGTCGTCGCGTTCCAGAATGTCGCGAACGGTAGGAGCTTTCTTGGCGGTGATATCCACCACCTGACCCTCACGCAATGTTACCACGCACGGGCCGATACCCGGTCGTTCCACACGGCCAAGCCAAAGCCCGGCAGAATCCAGATTGAGTGTTGTCATGTCAGGTCCTGAGATTGTAAGCGCGCGCGGCGTTCCCACCGAGGATCGCATCGCGTTCGGATTGAGTCAGCGCGCTGAGAAGCGCGTCGGTGGTTTCCAGCCAGCGTTCATAAGAGCTGGCCAACGTGCAGACTGGCCAGTCGCTGCCCCAAATCAGGCGCGATGGGCCAAACGTATCCAGAAGGTGCTGAACATAAGGGCGCAAATCGTCGATCTGCCAACCCGATGCTGCTTCGGTCACCAGTCCGGATAGCTTGCAGAACGCATCGGTGTCGCGGGACAGCGCTGCCATATCCTCGGCCCAACCCTCGATCACACCGTCGCGGATTAAGGGTTTGGAGCCGTGGTCGATCACCACACGCATGTTCTTATGCCGAGCCAGCAACTGCCGCAAAGGTCCAAGATGCTGCGGCAAGGTCAGCGCATCGAATGTCAGATCATGGGATTGCAGTGCTGCGAAGGCAGGTGTCAGTGCGTCGCCCAGCATCCAGTCGGGATCTTCAATGTCTTGGATCATCGGGCGCAAACCGACCAAAGCGGGGTGTTGTGCCAGAGCAGCGATCTGTGCTGGTGAAGCCGACGCTTCGAAGTCAACCCAACCTACGACGCCCTTGATAAAGGCAGCCTGATCAGCCAGCGACAACATATATTCTGTCTCAGCTACAGTCGGAGCTGCTTGTACCAGCACCGTGCCACCGATGCCTGCCTGCTCCAACATGGGGGACAGATCATGCGGCAGAAAATCCCTATAGATCGCTGCCAGATCGGGGGTCAGCCAGCCATAGTCGTTGCGCGCGACTGACCAGAAATGCTGATGCGCGTCGATTTTCAACCGATCACCCCTTTTTTAAGGATGATATTGCCATAGAGCCTGCGCTCACCCGTTTGTACGATGGCATAGGCCGTTGCTGCGCGGTCATAGAATGCAAATCGCTCTAGCCCCTGTACATCAGCCGGGTTGTCAGCGGTTTCGTTGATGATGCGCTGAAAATCCGCCACGGCATCAGGCACCGCATCCGGATTGCCAACTACCTGCATGGTCAAAGCGGGGTAGGAGACGAAATTGTCCAGCGGCATAACCGACAGGACAGCGCGCAGGACATCGCTGGCGGATGACCCGTCGGCGCGGATACAGTCTGGTCCGGTGCTTGTGCCTGGGAAATTTGCGTCGGCGATAACGATCTCGTCGCCGTGGCCCATTGCCCGCAAAGTGTGCAGCAAGTCCGGGGATAGGATTGGATCAATATTACGTAGCATCGGCAAGCTCCGCTGGCAGGGGTGCATCGGGCCGGATCAAGCCTTCACCGCGCAGATCCGACCAGAGACCGGCTGGAATTTCGCGATCCAACAACGCAACATTTGCCTGAACTTCCTTGGCACTGACCGCGCCGGGGACGACAGTCTTGACGCAGGGATGGCCCAGGACGAATTGAAGTGCTGCAGCGATCAGCGGTGTGTTATGCGCGGCGCAGACTGCCTCGATCTTGCGCACGCGGTCCAGAATGTCTTCGGACGCGTCGGCGTAGTTGTATTTAGCACCCGGAACCGCGCCCGTGGCCAGAATGCCCGAATTGTAGGGGCCGCCCAGAATGATCCCGACATCGCGTTTTTCGCAAAGCGGCAGGAAACTGTCCAAAGCCTCTTGCTCCAGCAAAGTGTAGCGACCGGCCAGCAGGAACCCGTCGAAATCGCCAAGGCCTAACAGTTTTTCACAAACCTGCCATTCGTTCACGCCTGCGCCGATAGCCGCGATCTCACCCGCTTCACGCAGTTCGACCAGCGCCTTGTACCCGCCACCGTCAAACAGCTCACGCACTTTGGCGTCGGACATCTCTTGGTTGCCCTGACTGAAAACGCAGACGTCATGGACCAGAAGGATATCGGCATTTGCCACACCAATCCGTTCACGGCTGGCCTCGTATGACCGCATAACACCGTCATAGGTGTAGTCGAACACGATCCGTTTCTGTGGTACGTCGACAAAGGCTTCGGGTGTCACTTCGTGGGGTTCGCAATCCAGCAGAAGCCGCCCGATCTTGGTCGACAGCTGGATGTTCTCGCGCCCAAAGCGGGCGATTGCTTCGCCAAAACGTTGCTCGGATCGACCAAGGCCATATTGCGGTGCGGTATCAAAAAAGCGGATGCCTGAATCATAAGCCGCCTGCAGAGCCGCTTGCGCGTCAGCATCCGAAACCTTGCGGTATAGATTCCCCAGCGGCGCACCGCCAAAGCCCATGCGGGTTAAAGGGACAGGGCGTGCTGTGCGGTTGTTCAGTAGTTCTGTCTGGGAAACGGTCATTCGGTCTCGCAATTCGACTTTTGTGTGAGGTTGAACAAATGGGGCTTTTGCCGTTCGAGTTCTTCTAGGCGTGGCATCAACTGCCCCAAATGGATATGCATCGCGTCTTGTGCGGCGCGTTCGTCCCGATTGGCGATTGCATCGAAGATGGCCCGGTGTTCGGCCAAAGTTTCGACCACCCGGCCAGGTGTCGGCAACAGAAGCATACGGGCTCGGCTGACCTGAAGCGACACCGTCTGCGCCACATCCGCAAGGCGATGAAACCCGGTGAAATCCATCAGCATGCTGTGGAACTCTTCATCTGCCTGATAGAATCCGGGGATGTCCTCGTCCTCGATCAAAAGCTCTTGCAAACGCATGTTGCGGCTCAGCCGTTTACGCTGATCCTCGGTCAGATCCCGCGCGACCTTGGCGACAGTGGCCAGCTCCAGCGCTTCGCGCAGAAAAACACCTTCGCGGATTTCGTCCATCGAGAAATAGGACACACGGGTGCCCGATTGCGGGACCACATCCACCAGCCCCTCGGACGCTAGCCGCGCGATTGCGTCAGCGACGGGTGCGCGTGACACACCCAGACGCTCGCACACCGGAGCTTTTCGCAGGTTTGCGCCGGGTGGAAAATCCAGCGCCAGAATCGCTTGCTTCAAAGATTGATGAACCCGTTGGGTCAGCGACCCTTCCGTTGACGAGATCACGGGCAGCAAAGCGGCGTCAATGTCCTGAGGTTTGTTCATGGTTTGTGATTTAGCATTCTAACATGTTAGTTGACAAGTACAGATTTTCCACTTAGCAACATGACCAAGCAAGCGGGGAAGTGATGCAAGCAAACGGCGGCATAGATGTTCTGGAGAAGGCGGCGCGAGACGTCGTGAAGTTGAACCCGGATGACAATATTGTGATCGCTCTGCGCGACTTGCAGGCGGGGGAGCAGCTGACGGATGTTTCGGCTCCGCTGACGTCACAGATTGCGCGGGGCCACAAAATCGCAGTGGAACCGATTCGGGCTGGTGAAAATGTCATCCGCTACGGTCAGATCATCGGGCAGGCAAAATCCGACATCGCGCCAGGTGAGCATATTCATGTACACAATCTGGGCATGGGGGCGCATCAGCAGGACTATGCATATGCGTCGGCCAATGACCCGTTGCCGAAGATCGCAGAAGAACGAACTTTTCAGGGCTATCACCGTGCAGACGGCAAGGTGGGGACGCGGAATTATATCGGCATTCTGACCACAGTGAACTGTTCGGGTTCAGTCGCGCGATTCATTGCGGAAGCAGCCGAGAAATCAGGGCTGTTGGAAGCTTATCCGAACGTGGACGGCGTGGTGCCGATTGTGCATGGCACCGGCTGCGGCATGTCCGGCAAGGATGAGGGCTATGCCACTTTGTTCCGCACCCTTGCCGGCTATGCGCAGCATCCCAATTTTGCCGGTATTCTGTTGATCGGACTGGGTTGTGAGGTGATGCAGGTAGCCGACCTGGTGGGGGGTCGTCCGATCCGCCCCGATGGTGCGCTGCGCTACATGACCATTCAGAACGAGGGCGGCACGCGGCGTACGATTGAACGAGGTTTGGCCGAGATCAAGGGAATCGCCGAACTTGCCAACCAAGTGACGCGCGAACCCGCGCCGATCAGCGAGATTACGGTTGGAATGCAATGCGGCGGCTCGGACGGGTATTCGGGCATCACTGCAAACCCTGCACTGGGATATGCATCCGACCTTCTGGTGCGCCACGGTGGTACGACAATCCTGTCGGAAACCTCGGAAGTATACGGGGCCGAGCACCTACTGACCCGCCGCGCTGAAACGCCTGAAGTGGGCGCCAAGTTGATTGAGCGCATTCATTGGTGGGAGGACTATACCGAACGCAATGGCGGCGAGATGGACAACAACCCAAGCCCGGGTAACAAGCGTGGCGGGTTGACGACCATTCTGGAAAAATCGCTCGGCGCTGTTGCCAAGGGCGGCACAGCGCCGATGCGGGATGTCTACAAGTTCGGCGAGATTGTCGACAAAAAGGGCTTTGTTTTCATGGACAGCCCCGGTTTCGATCCATGCTCGGTCACGGGGCAGGTAGCCTCAGGGGCGAACCTGATCGTTTTCACTACCGGGCGGGGCTCGGTCTCGGGCTATCAGCCGACCCCTTGCGTCAAGCTGGCAACGAACTCTGAAATGTACGCGCGGATGGCCGACGATATGGACCTGAATTGCGGTGACATCGTCACCGATGGGGTCAGCATCGAAGCGAAAGGAGAGGAATTGTTCGAAATTCTAATCCGCGTTGCCTCGGGCGAGAAAACCAAAAGCGAAGAGCTGGGATTTGGGGGGGTCGAATTCGTCCCCTGGCAGATCGGCGCCGTAATGTAATCACACACCCTAGGGGATGAGGGTATAATGGGAGGGAACATGACAAAACTGGTCGACATGACGGGGATCGAAAAGTATTTCCCCGGCGTGCACGCGCTGAAAACAGTGCAGTTCGATCTGTTTTCGGGCGAGGTTCACGCACTTATGGGCGAGAACGGCGCCGGGAAAAGCACGCTGATGAAGATCCTGTCGGGGATTTATCAGCGCGACGGTGGTGATCTGGTGATCGAAGGAAAGTCGGTCAGCCCGACCACGCCCGGCGAGGCGCAGGATCTGGGCATTGGCATCATCCATCAGGAGCTGAGCCTGATGAACGACCTGACCGTTGCGCAGAACATCTTTATCGGTCGCGAACCGCGCAAAAGCTTCGGTCGTCTGGATGAGGCCGCGCTGAACGCACAAACGGCCGAGATTTTCGCCTCGATGAACCTGTCGCTGGACCCCAAGACATTGGTGGGCAGCCTGACCATCGCGAAACAGCAGATGGTCGAGATTGCCAAAGCACTGTCGTACCGGTCCAAGGTTCTGATCATGGATGAACCCACAGCGGCTCTGAACGATGCCGAGATCGCCGAACTGTTCGTGATCATACGCCGTCTCAAGGCCGAGGGCGTGGGCATCGTCTATATCAGCCACAAAATGGACGAGCTGAAGCAAATCGCCGACCGCGTCACCGTGATGCGCGATGGCGAATATGTTGGCACCGTGGGCGCTGCCGAGACACCAATCAGCCAAATCATCGCCATGATGGTTGGGCGTGAGGTGAACGAGAAACCTCTGGACGTGCCGGATCTTGGCGATGCCGAAGTTTCGCTTGAGGTTTCTGGTCTGAATCGCGGCAAAGAGATCAAGGATGTCAGCTTCTCGGTCCAGAAGGGCGAGATTCTGGGGTTCGCGGGCCTGATGGGGGCCGGAAGAACTGAGGTTGCGCGCGCGATTTTCGGCGCCGATGTGAAGGACAGCGGAACGATCCGCGTGCACGGGCACGAGGTCTCGATCAAGTCGCCCAAGGATGCGGTGCGGGCGGGCATCGGTTATTTGTCCGAAGACCGCAAGCATTTCGGATTGGCCACCGGCATGAACGTGCGCGACAACATTGCGCTGGCTTCGATGGATCTGTTCACCGGAACCGGAGGGGTGTTGAATGACAATGAAATCAGTACTACGGCCAAGGGATATATCGCGCAGTTGGGCATTCGAACGCCCTCGGACGTGCAAGAGGTGCGACTGCTGTCAGGGGGCAATCAGCAAAAGGTCGTCATTGCAAAATGGCTGCTGCGTGATTGCGATATCCTGATCTTTGACGAACCCACGCGGGGCATCGACGTTGGTGCCAAGTCCGAGATTTACAAATTGCTCGAAGAACTCGCCGAGCAGGGTAAGACCATCATCGTGATCTCGTCGGAACTGCCCGAAATCATGCGCCTGAGCCATCGTATCGCGGTGATGTGCGAGGGCCGGCTGACCGGCATTCTGCCCGGCGGAAAAGACACTACTCAGGAAGACATCATGCATCTGGCCACCCAACGCGCGGCGGCGATGCAGGTAACGGGGGCACCACAATGACCACGGCAACAGACGTTGAAAAGAAAAAACCACTCGCGGGACTGTCCGACAGCGGCGCGTATCAAAAGCTGCTGGCTTTTGCCAGTTTGATCGCGCTGCTGATCGGCTTCTCGATTGCGTCGCCGAACTTTATGCAGACCTCGAACATGATCGCCATTTTGCAGGCGACCTCGGTGAACGGGGTGCTGGCGGTGGCGGCAACGCTGGTGATCATCACAGGTGGGATCGACCTTTCGGTGGGCACTTTGATGACCTTCTGCGCCGTGATCGCGGGCGTGGTGCTAACTTATCTGGGGATGCCCCTGCTGCTGGGCGTGGCGGCGGCCATCGCGGCAGGCGCGTTCTGTGGGCTTTGCTCGGGCACTTTCGTTGCCAAGATGAAGATCCCGCCTTTCATCGCCACGCTTGGAATGATGCTGATCCTGAAAGGCCTGTCGCTGGTCATCTCGGGCACGCGGCCGATCTATTTCAACGACACGCCGGGGTTTGACCAGATCTCGCGCGGGTCGCTGATCGGAGAGATTTTCCCGGCGCTGCCCATCCCGAACGGCGTGCTGATCCTGTTCCTGGTGGCGATTGCAGCGTCGTACATCCTGAGCCGTACGGTTCTGGGCCGCTACACTTTCGCCTTGGGTTCGAACGAAGAGGCCGTGCGCCTGTCGGGTGTGAACACCGACGCTTGGAAGATGCGCATCTACGCTCTGGCGGGTGCAATCTGCGGCATCGGCGGCATCCTGATCGCTTCGCGCCTGAACTCGGCGCAACCTGCGCTGGGTCTGGGATACGAGCTTGAGGCGATCGCAGCCGTGGTAATCGGTGGCACGTCGCTTTCGGGCGGACGCGGTACCATTCTGGGCACGCTGATCGGCGCGCTGATCATGGCGGTCCTGACCAACGGGCTGCGCGTGCTGTCCGTGGCGCAAGAATGGCAAACCGTTGTCACCGGCGCAATCATCATTCTGGCGGTCTATGCCGACATGGCACGGCGCAAAAAGTCCGGCTGAAGAAACCAACTATAAAACGACCAACTGTGGAGGAGAAAAACATGTTTTCACGTCGTTTCATTCTGGGTGCGCTGAGCGCAGCCACGATTGCAGGTCCGGCCTCGATGGCCGCAGCGGAAGAAATCTATATTCCGCTGGTATCGAAGGGCTTCCAACACCAGTTCTGGCAGGCGGTGAAATCCGGCGCCGAGCAGGCAGCTGACGAGTACAACGTAACCATCACCTTTGAAGGCCCCGACAACGAAACAATGGTCGACCGCCAAATCGACATGCTGGCCGCTGCACTTGCCAACAACCCCAAAGCCATCGGCTTTGCTGCGCTGGACAGCCAGGCGGCTATCCCGCTGCTGCGTCAGGCGAATGACAAGGGTATCCCGATCATCGCGTTCGACAGTGGTGTCGACAGCGACATCCCTGTTTCGACCGCAACCACCGACAACCTGGCCGCTGCGGGTCTGGCTGCCGACAAGATGGCCGAGAAGCTGGGCGGTAAAGGTAAGGTTGCTGTTGTGGCCCACGACCAGACCAGCCGCACCGGCATCGACCGCCGCGATGGCTTTGTGAACCGTATCGAAGAAAAATATCCTGACATCGAAGTTGTCACGGTTCAGTACGGCCAGGGCGACCACTTGAAATCGACCGAAGTTACCAAGGCGATCCTGACGGCTAACCCTGATCTGGACGGCATCTTCGGCACCAACGAAGGCTCGGCCATCGGTGTTGTGAACGGTGTTCAGGAACTGGGCACCGAAGGTCTGGTGATCATCGGCTATGACAGCGGCAAAGCGCAGAAGGACGCAATCAAAAGCGGACTGATGGCTGGTGCGATCACTCAGAACCCAGTTGGGATCGGTTACGAGACCGTCAAGGCCGCTGTTTCCGCACTGAAAGGTGAAGAGGTTCCGGCACTGATCGACACCGGTTTCTACTACTATGACGCCTCGAACATGGACGATCCAAAAATCGCGGCGGTTCTGTACGACTAAGATCAAGCCCACTCACGGTTTACCGGCCCGTCGTTCTGCGGCGGGCCGGTTTTGTTTGCGCTACTCGATCAGGAAGTATTAAGATGAAACTTTAAGGCGAGGGCAACTATGCGCCGAATTGAGGTTTCTGAATTCGTATTTCCACATCTAGTGTGCTAGTGTCTTTCGGTGGATCGTTAAGATTTTGTTCAAAGGTTGATTTAAGTGTCAGACAACTTGAGTAATAAGTTTAGATTGCGCCCGATGGAGAAAGCGGATCTTGAGGTCATCTCCCATTGGTTCCAAGACCCTGAAGACGTTGCGCTATTTGATCGGACATCGCGGGTTCCGTTGAACCAGTTTCAGATAGAAGAAAGTTGGAAGGCCGTGTTCACCGCCGAAGGAGCGGGTTGCAAATGTTGGTTCGTGGTGGAAAACAGCTCTGGTGAAGCGGTTGGCCTGGCCGGGATCGAAAGCGTGTCGTTGGTAAACCGGGATGCGGTGGTCGCAATGTTTGTCGACAAATCCGCGCGACGCACCGGCGTTGGTATCCGAGCGACGGCTTTGGTGGTAGATTTTGCCTTTCGGCAACTGGGGTTGAACCGTTTGACCTCTTATTATCGGGCGGACAACACCAGCAGCCGCGATCTGGTCGCAAGGATAGGATGTCAGGTCGAAGGCACCATGCGTGAGGCCTGGTTTGCAGACGGGCAGTTTCATGACATGGTTGTTGTGGGTGTTCTCAAAGGCGATTGGGCGAAACGGCGCGACGCTTTGGCGGCGGAACTGTCTGACGATACACAGGTCTCGTTGGGACCGAATGCGTCTGCGGCCTGGACATGGCCGCCGAAATGCAAGAGTGGTTGAGTGAAAGTCGTTAATACCGCAAGTAGTCGTTAAATTTTAAAATTTGCTTTATGCTGATTCACGGACCTACTCGGTGCCAAATAAACGAGAATAAACAGTGAATACGACCAATCCGAATTTTACGATGACTCAAAAGCTTGGCGCTGTTCTGTTCGCCGATGTCGTCGGGTATTCGCGATTGATGAGTCAAAATGAGTTAGATACTTATAACGCGCTGAAATCATTGATTTCTGATCTCGAATCTTCCTGTGCAAAACACCAGGGCAGGGTGGTTGAGGTGCGCGGCGACGGCATTCTGGCATTATTTGAAACAGCAACAAGCGCGGTCGAGTTCGGTGTCGAATTGCATCGTATCGCCAGCGCGCATAACAGTGCCGGTCCCGAAGACCAGCGAATCAAATTCCGTGCGGGCGTTCATCTTGGGGAAATCCTGATCGACGATCGCGGCATTCATGGCGATAACGTCAACATCGCCGCACGGCTGCAAGAGATCGCCGAGCCCGAGCGTGTCTATGTTAGTTCGGCTGTCTATGATCAGGTCTGCAACCGCCTGCGCTATGGCTATGAGTTTTTGGGGCCCAAGCAGCTCAAGAATATCATGAACCCGGTGTCGACCTATTGCGTCCGCAGCGAGGTTGCAGGCGCAACCATGGCGGGAACGATGCGACCCGAAGTGTTGGGGGATATTCTCGAACGTCCTGATACACCATCGGTTGCCGTGCTGCCTTTTGCAAGCCACGGGGACGAGTCCGATAATTGGGTGGCCGAAGGTCTGACAGACGACATCATCATGAACCTGTCCAAGTTCAGGAACCTGTTCATCATCGCGCGCAACTCGTCCTTTTTCTTCAAAGCGCAATCCATGCCGCCGAAAGACGCCGCACAGCGGTTAAACGTGCGCTATATCGCGCGGGGCAGCGTACGCCGATCAGCCAGTCGGATCCGGATCTCGGCCGAGTTGGTGGATGCCAGTAGTGAACGCACGATCTGGGCGGAACGGTTCGACCGTAATATCGACGATATTTTCGACATTCTGGACGAAGTCACCGAATGTATCGTCGCTGCGACCGCCGTCATGATCGAGTCGCATGAAAAGCAGCGGATGATCCAGGCGATCCCCTCTGATCTTGAGGCTTATGGGTCGGTTCTTCAGGGCCAACACCATATCTTCAAATACACGCGCAACGACAATCGTAAAGCGCAGAACTTTTACCAATCCGCGCTGGAACGCGACGGCGGCTATGCACGCGCAGCGGCGGCGTTGTCACGGACGCTGAACATCGACTGGCGCTATTCCTGGAGTGATGACCCGTCCAAGGCGTTTGAACAGGCGCTGACCTTTGCCCAACAGGCGATTGAGCTGGACCCGACGGATGCGCGCGGCTTTGGTGAATTGGGGTATGTGCATCTGTATCGCAAGGAACATGACGCCGCTATTCAGTCCTATCAACGTGCATTGGCCCTGAACCCCAATGACGCCGATATGCATTCGGATTACGCGGACGCTCTGGCCCATTCGGGTGATAACGAAACGGCGATTACGCATCTGCAACAGGCCATGCGGCTGAACCCTTATTTCCCCGATCAGTACCTGTGGCATCTGGGCGGCGCCTATTACAATCTCAGACGCTATGAGGACGTGATAGAGACGGTCAACAAGATGAACAACCCAACCGAGGGGCAACGGATGCTGGCCGCGAGCCATGCGCAATTGGGGAACACGGATATGGCGCGTCTGATCGCGGACAAGCACCGCGAAGCGCATCCCAACTTCTCTCTGTCACGGTGGGCCAAGGTTCTGCCCGACCGGCTGGAGGATGACACCCAACACTTTGTAGAAGGTCTGAAAAAGGCCGGGTTCTGAGCATAAAAAAGGGCGCGACCCTGCGCGCCCTGTTTGAACCGGGAAAGGGAAGGGGGCTTAGTCGCCGCCCCGCACTTTCGCACCGCTGACTTTCGCGCCACTGACTTTGGCACCGGAAACCTTGGCGCCCGAGACTTTCGCACCGCTAACCTTGGCACCCGACACCTTTGCCCCACTGATCGCCGGGCTGTCGAAGCCGAAATAAATGTCCAGTAGAACCTGTTCGAACTGACCGGTTGTGACATCCATACGCATGGTCTGATCGGCCTTTTCGTAGCGCCAAACCATGATGTCGTTTGCTACTTGGTAATCAGCCGCCGCGACGCCGCCGATCGAAGGATCCCTTGGAGCGCGTGATGCATTGTTTGGAGGTTCATTCGGGTTACCATTCACGGGGTCTCCGTCGCCATGAACCAGAAAAATTGCCGGTTCTGGCAGGTCGTAATAAGTGCCTTCATAGGCAAAACCATAAATCTTGGCGAACTGCGCTTTTAAGTCGTTTCCGCCCTGAACTTTCTCATCTTCAAGCTGGTCGGAAAGATGCTTGTTGTTGCCTTTGCCGCCCTTTTTCTTGTTTTCCAGCTTAATGTCAGTCAGGACTCTTCCGTAAATTAGCACTTCCGAAAAACTGAGCAATGTTTCACCCATAAACTCATCTCCCAATTGTGGGGTCGCGGGTTTGACCGTTCACCCTTTTCACCACGGCCCGAGATGCCCCGTGCCAGAAAATCCAAAAAAATCACCCCTCTATTCCATGCCATAAATCGGCTTCAAAAAAAAGAATTTTGCGATTGGTCAATCCGGGACCATCGTACGGACTGAATTTGAATGGCTGTCTTCTTCCGGGTCAGGCAGGCGGGGACCGGCCGTTGTCAGCCCGATATCGCGCATTCTGAAGTTGCCCTCGATGATCTGGTGGAACGCGCCGCCGGTGATCTCCTGATCCACGGCAAGCAGTGCTTTTTCCACGCCGAAATAGCTGAGCATGTCCGCATCCAGGCGCGACCAGGTATCGGCCAGATAGGTACCCAGATAGTCTCGCGCTTCAAGCAAGGCGATACGGAACCCATCGGGATTTTCGGCGTAGCGTTTGTCGAAAATCTCCTGCATGACAGTGCTGTAGTCTGGAGAGCCTTCCAGTTGGTCCGACAGGTCTTCTTCCTCGGGCGAGATCAGCCCGTGCAGCAGCAGCCGTTCGTGATAGATATCGACAAAGATATCGAACATCGCGCCGGTCAGCGGTTCAGACAGTGCATGTTCACTGGACCAACCATGGGAAAACTCGGACAGCGTTTTGTTGTTGGCGGCAATTCGGATCTGAGCGTTCTCGGACAGTTCGGCAAACCGGTTCAGGCGGTTGTAGGTATAAAGATTTCCACGCGTGTTTTGCAGCAGGCTCTCGACCACTGATCCGAAATGGAGCGAGGCCAATAGCGCCACCATATCCGCGGCAGACTCGTGAAAGCCGTAGTATTCGCCGGAGGCTTCCCCGTTCGAGGGCATCCCGATCACGCTGTAAATGATTGCGTGGCCGATCTCATGGGCGACGACATCAAAGTTCAGACTGTAGGGGCGGTATTCGTCGCCATGGTCATGGGTGCCGCCGGTTTCCAGAAACCCCCACCCGATGTGCGCATTGTCTAGGCTAGGCAGCAGCGACAGTTCCAGCCGGTCGAAATCACGGGCAAAGTGCCAAGGGATTGGGTGATCAAAATAGCCTTGCCACACATCCATGGTGAAATGTGCAGACCCAAACAGATGTGCGGCTTCAAAAGAAGGGTCTGTGGGGTCGATATGAATGAAATTGCCGAACTCGTCCGGCATGGCCGGAGGCTGGATATAGCCGTTCCAAGGTGGCAGATACATGCCCGGACCGTCGGGGCCGGGAACTATCGCCCCATAGGGCGTGGTTTTGCCAACCGGGTTGACAGTATACATGCGCGGCCCCGAGGGGCCCGGCCCAATGCTGCCCTGCGGGGCCGAGATTTCGACCAGCTCCAGTTCCGCGTCAGGTTCCAGGAAAGGCGATTGCGGGAACAACAGGAACCGGGTTCCGGGTTCCTCATCAGGTGTCTGTTCGGGTAAAGTCATCCGGTGCCCTCCCGTGCCCGTCCGGTGCCCCTATTCGTGATTGGAGTCGTCCGTTGTGACGGCTTTTTGGCAATACAAATACTCTATTTCTATAAGCTCATAAAACGCATCCCGCCCAGACAACCCAAGCGACCTTGCATAGGATTCAAGATCATCGGGCACCTCTTGGTCAAGATGTGTTTCAAAATACCACAGCACCATGCGCAAACGGTCCGATCCAGTCGTGAGGGGCGCGGTCGCTTGCAACTCTGCTTTCGCAGTAGCCCGGTCCCGAAGTTGGGAATAGATCCCCGCACGGCGCAACTCGTTCAAGAGCGGGGCTTCAATATCCGCGCCTCGGTCTTGCGATACGGCTGACAGACGGGCCGCGTCGGCCAGCATGTCTTCATAGGTGTTTGGGCTCAGGTCGTTCGCGTCCAGCCAGCGCATCAGGTCTGCGTGGCGGGTTAGGTTGGCACGATCCCGGTGCGCTGTCATTTGTTGAACCAGCGCGTCGCGGTCTGGCGTTTGGCCGCGTCTGTGCGCCTCATCCCGTGCCAACACATGGAGCAGGGCGCGATCTCTCACTTCGGCAAAAAGCGCGGGTTGCAGACGCAATTCGTTTATTACTGCGGGGTCGGAGGGTGTTTCGGCCTCAACGCGGCGGCGCAGAGAATTCCACATCAAGGTCCGTTCTGTTCTGTGTGAATGACTTGTGTCATCCCCAATACCTTGGGCCATTTGGACGAGCATGGCGAGGGCATCCTCTGCTTTGGCATCTACATAACCGTTGGGCAACCAAGCCATGAAGCTGGTGATCTCAGAGCCGCCCGTTAACGCCTTTACGATACCCTCCCACTGGCGTTTCTTGTACTGGGTCTCCTTGGACACGCGCAAAAGAGTTTGGGCACCTTCGTCTGACAAAACACCCTCAGCCCGCGCGCGTTCCACAGTGGTCCGGATCGAAACCATTGGCACGCTGAGAGACGGATAGCCCAGTTCGGCAGGCCCATGCAGAACCGCCACTTCATCATCATCCTGCAATACACCTGAATGGTAGTCGTCAAAGATGCGCCCGACGCCAATCATTCCGAAATCGGCCAGTTCGGCGGCGCGTAGCGCGCCCATGCTGGCGCTGCCATAGACGGGAATACCCTGTTCCATCGCCCACAGGATTTCTTTGTGCCAAACCGAGGGCACCCCTTCGAAATACCCGTCAATTATCCCGATCGCACTGGGTTTATCGCGGGTGACACGATAGACGTCACCCTGCCGGACGGGCGGCAGAACCGTGGCGTCCAAATGCGCTGCGACGGCCTTGGCCGACAGGGTCGGACCTGCAAAGACCACGGCAGTCACGTGTGCTGCTCCTGCACTCGGGCGACCCGTACGCCTGGGATGAAATCCGGGTCGTCATGCGGTGCCTCCAAACCGGGTATGACCGCGCGCACCACGCCGATGTCTATGTGCGGTTGTGACAGGTCAACGATTACCACTTGTGGCATGCCTTGCCGGTCCAAACACTCCAAAAGCAGATCGCGGTCCTGTTCGAAAGATGCGCTGGCGTGGGTGGGGCAATCGGTGAAACTCTGGATCGGTTGGGCCGCGTCAATCAGGTCGCGGACGTACTGGCATCGTTCGGATTGCGCTTGATCGGTGAATTCGGCAGGATCAAGATCGTCACGCGCGCCCGAGATATAGGTCAGACGGGTCTGAGCGGCCTCGGTCAAAGCGCGCAACAAGGCGATGGAGCGGTCCACATGGCAGCCATCCCCGATCCCGATATGGCCGGGCTGACCCCCGGCCTCGGCAATCACGCAACGAAAACAGGCGATGCCGATATCCGAGGTGGTCTGCCATATCCCGCAATCCAGACCGGCGGCGTCAATCATGGCCATCGCGCTGCGGCATCTGGGATCATCGACCGTGTCCGGATCAACCCGAACCTGCGGTGTTTGATGATGCCACAGGGTTGTGGCATCCCGCTCGATCAACTCACAAATCGCGTGGCAACTGGCCTCGGTGACATTGTTGCCGGAGGCCAGCCCGTTGGTTGTTCGGGGGAAGGCCCCCTGGCTGGCGCTTGGGGCGGCGGTGTAGTCTGTGTCCACCATCTCAAGCGGGACCCAGCAGGCTTGGTTGGCATTCAGATCACATCCCTGAACCCACAGCATCGCCGCATGAGGATCAAATTGCCCGCCGGTCACACGGGGCAGGCGGGTCACATCGATAACTGCGTCATCGGCCACAAGATCGGAATACCGCGCCAGCCGCTGGGGCAGGTGGACACGTTCGGCGTGCCAGGACTCGATCGCCTCCATCACGCCCGAGGCTTGTGCCGCGCTCAGCGAGAGACCTTTGCCCAAAGACACCGCTACCGAACGAGAATTCGGGCGCGCCACCATCACGGTTGGCAATCCGATCCGATCCAGCCCGGTCAGGTTTGCAACGCGCGTGATGCCCATGTCCTTGAGATGGGGTTTGACGATCTCCAGCGTTTGTTCGGGGTCTCGCAACCGGTGCGTATCAAGAACGTATTGTTTTTGTGAAACACCGGGCATCAGGGGACCATAACCAATTCAATCCGAAACAGACAACGAAGCGGAAACCAATTTCGGATCAGGATGATAGAGGATCGTCGTTGGGTCAACTGTGACGGTCGGACAGGCGGCTAAACATATACTGAGATTGGTGGTGATATTCTTGCCCGTCCGTGAAGACGACGCTGGGGAAGGAAGGGTTGTTGATCGCGTCCGGCCAGCCTTGCGGCTCTAGTGCTAGGCCGCTGCGTGTAGAATAGGGCGCGCCGAAAACGGTTGGCAGATCCGCGCTGTCTAGAAAGTCACCGGAATAGATCTGAAGCCCCGGTTCGGTTGAATGCAGGTCCAAAGCGACACCAGACCGAAGCCCGTGCAGTTGGGCGATATGTTTTAGTCTAATACGTTCGCGCGCTATGCAAAAATTATGGTCTAAGGTAGCGTCTCCGACGGGCCGGAGTGTTTGAAAGTCGTAAGGCGTGTTGCGGACAGGTTCGACCGAACCCAAGGGGATCAGTTCGTCATCGACCGGCAAATAGTCTTGTGCCCGAACACGCAACAGATGGTCCCCGATATCCCCGTCGCCATTCAGGTTGAAATACCAATGCGGCGTGAAATTGCAGATCGTGTCGCCCGTTGCTATGGCCCGGATCTCCAAGTTCAACGTCGCGGGTGACGTAATGGAATAGTGAGCTTTGACGGACAAAGCGCCCCCAAAACCCATGTCTCCCTCAGGTATTTCCAGTTCGAAAGACACCGCATTCTCTGTCTGGTTGGTCCGCCGCCAGTTCTGTCGGGCAGCGCCTTTACTTCCGCCATGAAGGCAATGTTTGCCAAGAAAATTGCGTTCCACTGAATAGGTTTTTCCATTCAGAGCGTATTGCCCGTTGGATATCCGGTTTGCGCAGCGCCCAACAATGCAACCAAGATATGGGTCATTATGCAGATATTCGCTCGGCGCTTTCCAACCTAAAACCAAGGGGTGGTCGATGCCGTCCAGACGTAAATCAATCAGCGAGGCACCAATCGAACCGAGGGTCGCTGTAAGTGTCCCGTTGGAGATTTGAACAACGGCTTGCTTGGCGGCTTTATGGGGGATCATAAATTTAACATAAGATGTCTTACAGGTAATCTATTCTGGTTCCATTTTCTTCAACAAGGTCTCTAAAACAGATTTCAACCGTTGGACGTCGATCGGTTTATGTAACAAGGGGACGCCTGCGCGTTTGCAATATCCGGTCAGTTCAGAAGATCTGTTGGCCGAAATGATACAGGCTGGCAGGTTACCGAATTCGTGCCTTAAAGCTACGACCGCATCCGTTCCCTTTTTACCGTGGTCCAGTTGATAGTCGGCAATGACGATGTCGGGCACAATTTCAATCTCGCGCAGCAGGCCAACTGCTTGTTCCTCGCTGCTGCACTCCAGAACTTGGATGCCCCAGGTTTCCATCGTCATGGTCAGTGCAGAGCGCAGGTTCTCGTCGTTTTCGATCAACAAAGCCACAGTGCTGGTTAGTGTCACCGAGTCATCGACCTGTTGCAGTACATGGCCATGCGGTTTTAGAGGTACGGTATCCGCCAAAGGAACCTCAACCGAGAACATCGTTCCCAGCCCCAGCTCGGATCGTAACTGAATGGGGTGATTCAACAGTCCGCAGGCGCGCTCGACTATGGCGAGCCCCAGGCCCATCCCCTCGGCTGCGCTGGCATCGGAATGGAGCCGTTGGAACTCCTGAAAGACGATCTCTTGCTGGTCGGATGCGATTCCGACGCCTGTGTCCCAGACCTCGATCCGAACCGAGCCCTGCTGTTTACGCAATCCAACTAGAACCTTGCCTGCATCTGTGTAGCGGATCGCGTTGGACAGCAGGTTTTGCAGGATGCGCCTCAGGTAGCTTGCGTCACTGCGGATCAAAGCGTTGCTATGTACGAACCGCAATTCAAGCCCTTTGGCTTGGGCGACAGGACGAAACGAGTCTTCGAGCTGAGACAGCAGATTGCTAATTGAGAAGGTGGTCTGGTGCACCGTGGCACGACCGGAATCCAGTTTCGAGATATCCAGAAGCGCCTCGAGGATATGCTCGACACTGTTGAGCGCGCTTTCGGCTTTTCCGGCCACGTTACGTGCGTCGTTTTCGTTTAACCCGCTGCCCAATGTGGCGACATAGAGTTTGGCAGCTGAAAGCGGTTGCAGCAGATCGTGGCTCGCTGCAGCAACAAAACGTGATTTTGAAGAATTAGCGCGCTCAGCCGCTTTCAAGGCGTGGGCCAATTCCCCGGTTCGCGCGGCGACGCGGTGCTCTAGCAGGGTCTTGGCTTCGTGCAGGGCTTGCGCCGACTGGTGCTCGGCCGTGACATCGGTAAAGGAAATCACGAACCCCCGATCCGGCATCTCTTGCGCGAACACGGAAAGGATCTTGAACCGCCCGCTGCGCATCTGAAACTTCAGCGGTGCCCGTTCCGCAGTTCGATTGACCCAATCCAGCAGATCGGCATCGCTGACGCCGCCTTCAAACCGGATGGTCGCGCTAAGGCGGTCGAATACGGTTTTGAACTGGACGCCCATCTGAAACTGCGCATTTGGGATGGCCAGCAGTTCACTGGCGCGATTGTTCCATCCGATCAGGCGCAATTTGCTGTCGAAGATGCAAACGCCTTGGTCGATATGCTCCAGCGTGGCGCGGATCAGGCGGGCCTTGTCGTCAAGGATACGGTCTCTCTCTTGCCGTTCGATGCGCATGATATCGGTGACGTCAGTTTGCAGGATGACCGTGCCGCCATCGGGGGTCCGATGTTCCGAAACCTGCGTCCACCGATTGCCGTTAAGCCGGACGTTAAACACCACATGATCGTCCGTATGACGGGACATACGCCGTTTGGCCCAATCTTGTGGCGTAAGCGTTTCGGGCAGGGACAGGAACCTGGATTGACTGACAAGCTCGACATATTCGGTAAAGCTGAGACCCGGCACCAATTGCGCCTGAATATCGGGCATGTGCATCCCGAAGCGGCTGTTGCATAGCACCAGCTCTTCTTCGAGGTTGAACAGTGCAAACCCTTCTTGAACCGTCTCAATTGCGTTGGCGAGGTCGGCGCGCGCGGCCTCGGTTTCCTGATTGGCCTGTGCAAGCTGCGCGTTCGACTCGTTGAGCAATTGCAGCGCGCGTTCCAGATCCAGCGTGCGGGCGCGAACTTCTTGTTCCAGCACGGCGGCGCGCTGGAATTGCGCATAGGCCGCCCCGCTGGCATCAGTCGATTCCTCGACCCGGCGCATCAGGGCTTCGGCGATCTTCAGCAGTTTCTGGTTTTGGCGTTCCAGAGGGTCAAGCGGGTCGATCAGCGATTCAATCATGGCCGTCATCCTCGGGCGGATAGATCGCAACCCCGGTCAGGGTCTGGTTGACATGGATCGAGTTGAATTGTTCGCCATAGGTTGAAAAGCCGACCACGTTGTTGTCTGACAGGATTTCCGACAACGCGCCGGTCATCTGTTTCTGCTGTGCTTCCAGCCTGCGCAAGATGCAGTCGCAGCCCAAAATCGCATCGGGCTGGGCGGATTGGGTCAGGGCGCCAATTTCCTGTCCAAGATGGCTGATCATGTCCATCGGTTCTGCAAGGGTCAGAACCAGTCCTTCGTCGATGGCCGAGAAAAAGACCAGATCGCCATTTTCGTCCACACGTTGGATGGCGCGCACGTGATGTTGGCCGCCGATTTGAACAACGACCGGATGGGCTGCAAAGGTAAAGGTATCAAGCTGTTCAGGGTCCTTCCCCAGCACTCTGGCATACTCGCGGGCGGCAGGTTCGGCGTTGATTTCTCGTACAATCCTCTTGGAAGGGTCGGCATCAGTCACAACCATGCGTTGGGATGTGGGTACAAGATGGTCGGTCTTAAACACTTTGATCGGACAGCGCGTGCGTACCTGGGTCAGAATCGCGGCATTTTCATGCGCCCTGCCCTGATGCAGAACGTACGTATGACCGAACCGAGTTCCATCCCCTGCGGATCCGCCAAACAGGGGGACAGGCCCCAAACCAAGGGCCAGTTCCGAGGTCAGCGCGTCCTCTTTGGTTGATAGCCCGTCGATCAGAAGGAAAGTGAACTCGTGCGGCCACTCTGGCCGGGCCTCACCCATTTCCGTGCGGTTTCGGATCATCTCGTGAATGATATCGGGGGCCGAAAAATCATTCAGATCGGGCACTAGAATAGCGCGCGTCTCGAAATGCGTTGCGGGCAGGCCGATGGCAACGATCTGATCTTCGGTATAGCCGTCCCCTGCCAATTCGCCCGCGGTTGTGCAGCCTACGACCGGTGTCGGTGCAAATCTGTCCGCTGCCCGCGCAATGATCTGCGTCGCATTCGCGTTGCCGCTGACAAACAGGACAACAAGCGACAGGGTGTCCGGCCCTAACGCAGCCGCAAGCTGCGCAACAGCGTCTTGCGTGTCACGGTGTACAAATGCGGTTTTGACGATGCCTGGCGCACGGGTTCGGGCCGGTGCCCACCCGACTGCTTGGTCCATCGGGCCTCCTCCCTAAAGCGCGACGAGAGTCGAACGTAATACGGTTAGCCTTGTTCTTGCAAGACGCTGGCGAACGAGGCTTTCTTGGCGATCAGAACGGCCTGTGTCCGGCTTTGAACCCCCAGTTTCCGCATGATTGCAGTCACATGGGCTTTTACGGTCGTCTCTGCGATGGACAGGTCATACGCAATCTGCTTGTTCAGTTTGCCCTCGCAGATCAATTGCAGGATACGGGATTGCTGATTGGTCAAGGTGGCCAGCCGCCCAACTGCATCGCTTTGTTCGTCATCTTGTTCTTCGTCGATCAGCACGCATCCTTCGGGCAGGAATACACCACCGGAATGGACCGTTTCAAAGGCCGTGCGGAACACATCGCGCTGGCTGTGCTTTGGGACGTAGCCTGAGGCTCCCCCGTGGATAACTTGGCTGATGACCCGATTGTCCGTCATAGAGGACACAACGATCACAGGTGCTTTGGCTGCCGCTTTCAAGCGCACCAGACCGTCCAACCCATCCACGTCAGGCAGGTTCAGGTCAAGCATAACCGCGTCCGGTTTCAGACCTTCGGCGATCATGGTCAGAGCGTCTTCCAGCCGGTCGGCGGTGTGGATCTCGCCAATATGTGCAACGCTTTGCAGCGTCATCGAAAGCGCATCACAAAACAGTGGGTGATCATCGACGATCAGGACGTTTTCGAAATCATTTTGCCCTTGAGGGTTTGCAAGCATGGGTCTTGGCCTTTGCAATGGGTTGCCCAATTTAACCAAGCGTAGCAAGGGAATGGAATGCCGCAAACTGGCGAAAAGTCGTATAAGAAAACGCGCGCCCGTTTGGGGCGCGCGCTTGGATCGAAAGACCCTTGTATCAGTTTGCCGAGGCCAGCTCTTTCGGCAGACGAAAGGTCCACAAAGTGCCACCCTGGTTCAGGTAGTTGACCTTTTTGGCCACTTCACCACCCCAAAGCGGAACCGCGCCGCCCCAACCCGAGATGACCGAGACATATTGCTCGCCATCCTGTTCCCAAGTTACAGGCTGACCGACGATGCCCGAACCGGTCTGGAACGACCATAGCTTTTCGCCGGTTTCATCATCCAAAGCAATGAACTCGCCCTCGGGTGTGCCGAAGAACACCAGACCACCAGCAGTGGTCATCACGCCCGACCAAAGCGGCGCGTCGTTCTTGTATTCCCACTTCCATTCGCCGGTATCCGGGTCAATGGCCTTGAGCGAGCCGATATGGTCTTCGTAGTTCGGCTTGATGGTAAAGCCCGCGCCCAGATAGGCGGCACCTTTCTTGTAGGTGATCGGCTCGTTCCAGATATCCATGCCCCATTCGTTGGAAGGCACATAGAAATTGCCGGTTTTCTGCGAAAACGCCATCGGCATCCAGTTCTTGCCACCCAGGAACGAGGGCGAAGCAAAGATCACTTCACCTTTCTTACCATCGGCTGCCGCTGCAGGATCACCGGGGCGGTTATCTTCGACAAAGATCGGACGACCGGTTTCATCCACCCCGGAGGACCATGTGATATCCTTGACGAAGGGCGTGGCAGATACGAACCCGCCATCTTCACGGTTCAGCACATAGAAGTACCCGTTGCGGTCGGCGGTTGCATAGCGCTGATTGCCCTCGCGGTCGGTATAGGCGACGACTTCGTTTACGCCGTCATAATCCCAGCCTTCGCGCGGCGTGGTCTGGAAGTGCCACTTGATGTCGCCAGTTTTGGGGTCGATCCCGATGCGGCTGGCGGCATAGAGGTTGTCGCCCTTGTTGCCTTCGGTCGGGGTCCCTGCATTGCGCAACCAGCTGTTCCAGGGGGCCGGGTTGCCCGCGCCGAAGACCAACGTGTCGGTGTCGGCATCGTACGAGCCGCCCAGCCACGTCGCGCCGCCGCCGGTTTTCCACATGTCGCCAGGCCAGGTTGCGTTCAGCTCACCTGTCATGGTGCTTTCTTCGCCGTTCAGCGTGCCCATATGGCCTTCGATCACCGGCCGTTCCCAGACTAGGTCGCCGGTATTGACGTCCCGCGCCTGAACCGCGCCAACGATGCCGAACTCACCACCCGAATTGCCGGTGATCACCAGCCCGTCGACGATCAGTGGAGCCGCTGTATAGGAATAGCCCGCTTTGTAGTCGGCGATCTTGTCGCGCCAGACAACATCGCCTGTGTCCTTGTTCAGCGCCACGATCCGTGCGTCCAGCGTGCCAAAGATGACCATGTCGCCATAGATGGCCGCACCACGGTTGACCACGTCACAGCAGGGCAGAATGCCTTCGGGCAGACGCGCGTCGTATTGCCAGACTTCTTTACCGGTCTTCAGATCAATCGCATAGAGGCGCGAGTAGGATCCGGTGATATACATCATACCGTCATAGATCAGCGGCTGGGTTTCCTGACCGCGCTGCTTTTCGCCGCCAAGGCTGAAAGCCCAGGCTGGCAGCAGGTTATCGACGTTGTCCTTGTTCAGCATGTCCAGCGGGCTGTAGCGCTGCAAGTGCCGCCCCATGCCATTGGTCACGATCTGCGTGGTGATCGTTTGGTCGTTCGCCAGATCGTCTTCGGTAACTTCTGCATAGGCCGCGCCCGTTGCAATCACACTTGCAACTGCCGCCATGATAAACCGGCTCATCGGTGTCCTCCCTAGACTTATGTCTTTCCTCCGTGCCGAATCTCCGACACGTCGGGATTGTTGGCGAGAGTATTATTCGCGGGAGAGTCCTTCGGTGAAATTGCACAATGGTCGTAGGGCTTGAGCGGACGATTTCAACTAGTGTGACCCAACTTTTTCTGAAGGGAGGATACAATGCGACGGCTTTTTTCAAGCATTTTGCTGCTTGGCCTTGTTTCGGCCCTACCTTCGGTGGCCAAACCGTTAACCGGGCAGAAAGGGATTTTTCTCGTTGATGATGCTGGGCATAGAATACTGATAGGGTACGTAAAATTCTCGCAAAATGGCGACACAACGATCTACGATCTCGAATTCAATGACGAGGTGTTTTCCGAACATTTCTTGTCAATGCGCCCGTTTAAGTGCTTGGAAGGCCCGGACAAACACTGGTGCCATGTCCCCTACCCCTACGAGTTGCAGCGGTATGTTTCCGCAGAGGATCTGACCGATCTGGAATATGATCTTTTGTTCATCCATAAGGGCGCGACCGAATACGGTATCAACATGTGGAACGGCATTTACTACCGCTTGAACGCGGACGGCGACCATCTTGTTGGGCAATTGCACGAAATGGACATGGACGTGTTGTCGGCACCGCCCGAGGCCGGGAACCTCAGACCGATAAAGCATGATGACATCCACGAATCCGACCCTGACAGCCACTGGTTGCCAGGTATCGTGATTGAATAGGGTTATTGCGCGGAAAGGCTGCTCAGGTAAGCCAGAATAAAATCCTGAATCGTTCGGTCTCCGATACCCACATGGCGCATCTTGGTGCCGGGCATGAAACCGTCATTGTCCTCCATCCATGCGCGCAGTGCTGGGGGCGTCCAGACGATACCGGAACCTGCAAGCGCGTCTGAATAGTCATAGCCGTCAACGGTTCCTGCCTTGCGCCCTACGATCCCGTCCAACTGAGGCCCATAGCTTGGATCCGTGGCATCCGGCGCGTGACAACGTCGACATTCCGAGAAAAACAGATCTTCACCGGCGTCAACCTTGATGCGGTCGAAGGTGGATTGAGCCAGCGCGGGTGGGGCCGAGATGGCGTAAGCGACGAGGCCAAGTGACAAGGCGAGGTGTTTCATAGGGTCCTCCAAACGTTTTTCGAATGATACGAATTCCGCTGGGGGCAAGGGCTTGACGTACATCAAGAAACTGAAGGCGCACCCTCATCCTTTGGTCGTAGAAATGTGGGGATATTGCGCTTTTCAGAACAGGGGCGCGTATTTCCATTCATCCGCGTCGGGTGTGACCTCGTTCGGATCATAGCCCGATTCTTGCAGCCGTTTGGCGATTTTAAGCCCTTCCCGCGCGGCTTCATCGACATAGGCGCGTCCCAGTTCCTGATTCTGCGCCACACCGTGCCCGCGCAGCAGGTTGAGGCCATAGTTGAACTTTCCAACCGGATCGCCCAGATCGGCGGCGCGTTTGTCCCATGCGGCGGCTGCGTCCGGGTCATAGGGACCCGCTAGACCGTTATTGTCCAACTGACCCATCCATGTCATGGCTCCGGTATAGCCCGCCTCGGCGCAGGTTCTGAACAAAGTACGCGCCAGATCATGCCGCCCTGACTTGGTCATGTAGTAGCCCGACGCGCAGGTGGTCATGTCGGTGATACCGTTGTCGATATTGCTCATGACCTTGCCCCATCCTGTGTCCTGCGGGTTGAGCGTGCCGAACTCATCCTCGACCGTTTGGGCCGAGGCGGCGGACGCTATGAACAGGGACAGTGCAGCGATACGGATCATGGTCGAGCCCTCTGGTTTTGGGGTAGTCTACCTCAACACTCGCGCGATTTCACGTCTGCCATGGTCGTAGAGGCTCTACCCGCGGGGTTTCTTCACTCCCCGCGCCGGATCATATCCCCAAAGCGCAAGTCCCAGGAAAATAAACCCGGCCAGAATCGTCCATCCGAGGGCTGCGGCGTTGAATTGCCCGTAGAGCGCAAAACGGATCAACTCGACCGCGTGGGTGAAAGGGTTGAACGCGCAGATATCGCGCAACAGGGCCGAGCTTTCGGCCATCTTCCACAGCGGGTAAAGCGCCGAGGACAGGAAGAACATCGGGAAGATGACAAAGTTCATTACCCCCGCGAAATTTTCAAGCTGCTTGATGGCCGAGGACAGCGCCAACCCCAACGCGCCGAGCATCAGCCCCGCCACGATCAGTGCCGGGAACACCAGCAGATATCCAATGATTGGCATATCGATGCCGTAAACCGCGGCGACCGCAAGAAAGGTATAGACCTGCAGGATCGAGATCGTCGTGCTGGCCAGCAAGCGGCAAAACAAAAGCCACCAGCGGGGCAAAGGGCTGGTCAGCAGCAAGCGCATGGAGCCCATCTCGCGGTCATAGACAAGACTGAGAGAGCTTTGCATCCCGTTGAACAGCATGATCATACCGCACAGGCCGGGCACGATGTAAATCTCATATGTGATATAGGTCTGATAGGGTGGCGTGATAGACAGGCCCAATGCCGCGCGCAATCCGGCGGCAAAGACAATCAGCCAGACCAGAGGGCGCACCAGCGCGGCGACAAATCGACTGCGCTGACGAACAAAGCGTAGTGCCTCGCGTATCAGAATGGCGCGCAGGGCAATCAGCGCGCCGGTCATGCCGTGGCCCCTGTCATGGACAGAAAGACGTGTTGCAAAGGTTGTCCGCTGGTCAGGTCGCTGCACAGTTCCTGTTTCAGCAGCTTGCCACGGTGAAGGATGGCGACGTGGTCATCCGGCTCGATCTCGTCGGTCAAATGCGTCGCCCAGAGCACGGTCAGCCCGTCCTGCTGCGACAGCGCATGGACATGCTGCGTGATGGCTTTTCGGGCGGCCGCATCCAGTCCAACCGTTGGCTCGTCCAGCAGAAGAACCGAGGGGGAATGGATTAGACTGCGTGCGATCTCCAGCCTTCGACGGTGCCCGCCATTCAGGTCGCGGGTGCGTTCGGCCGCGCGTTCGGCCATGTCCAGCCGGTCAAGCGCGACTGAGATCCGCGTTTCGGCATCGCGCCCCGCCAACCCGTGCAAAGCGGCGAAATAACTGAGGTTGCGGTGCACCGTCAGATCCAGGTCCAACGTAGGTTGTTGAAACACCACGCCAATCTGAGCCAGCGCCTGACGGGGCTGTTTTGAGATGTCGAACCCTGCAACCTCGATCACGCCCTGCGCCGTGGTAAACAACCGTGTCAGAAGAGAAAACAGGGTCGACTTCCCTGCTCCGTTCGGTCCCAGCAACGCACAAAACGCGCCCTGGGGGACATGAAAGCTCACATCATCAAGCGCGCGTTTCTCGCCATAGGCGTAGCTGACATTTCGGACTGAAAGCCCTGTCACTGAATGGTAATCTCCAGCCGCTGTGTTTCGCCGGTGCTGCCCGGCACTTTCAGATAGTAGCTGCCCGGCTTGATCGCGACAAAGCCTATTTCCATCTCACCAGCTTCATCGAATTCGACCGAGTCCAGCCCCAGAGGGCGGATTTCCAGTCCTTCGACGACGATTTCATCAACCCAGATCGCGCGGAAGAATTCAGGACCCACCAAAGCCAGTTCCTGACTGCCATCGCCCTGAATCTCGAACTCGTAATACATGCCGGATTTCAGCACCCACGGGGCCTCGGCCAGAGGCACACCGGCGGACAGAGTGATCGGCGGCAGGTCTTCTTTGTTCTTCGCCGACAAAATTCCGGCCAGACCAAATCCGTCATCGTCATCATCGGCCAAAGCCGCAGCTGGCAAAGCCATAGCCATCATCGCGGCCACGCATATCAATTGCTTCATCTCTTAAGTCTCCTCGAAATTCTTTCAGTTGGTCGGACGGAAGGCCGCGCCCCAGGGGAAGCGTCCGACCTTGATTGTCTTGATGGGTTCACGTTTCGCCACGTCGATCACGGTCACATCGCCGGATACGCCGTTTGTGGTGAACAGCAGCGATTTGTCGGCGTTGAAATCCATGTGCCAGACGCGACGCCCCACAAGGATGTAGTCTTCAACCTCATAGGTTTCGGCATTCACGGCCGCCACATGGTTCGACGGTCCCAGCGCGACAAAGGCGGTTTCATCCCCGTTGGACAGTTCAAACCCCACGGGTTGCACCCGGTCGGGGTGGACACCTTCGACCTCGAACTCGATCTTGGCCTTTTCGGTCTGTGTTTCCACGTCGAACACCGTGATGGTACCGCCGATTTCCGAGCTGACCCACAGCTCGGTCCCATCCTTCAGGAATTCCGCGTGGCGCGGTCGGGAATCGACCAGAGTGTTGGCGAACAGCTCTTGCGTTTCGGTGTCGATCCAATGGGCCATGTTGGTGGTCTCGGACGTGGTGATGGCGATCTTGCCATCGGGGGACACAGCCATCCCTTCGGGTTCAATCCCGACGTCGATCTGAGCAATTACGGTGCGCGATTCCGTATCGACTACGGTGGTGATCGCGTCGTCTTCGTTAGCGATATAAAGATGGCGATCATTGGGGTGCAGCACAAATTGCTCGGGGTCCTCGCCCGAGGGCAGATCGTGTAGGATCTCGCCCGTTTCCGGGTCCATCACCTGCACCGCGTCGCTGTCCGAGGCGCAGATATACAGCACCGAGAAATCCTTGGAAAAGGTGATCCCGCGTGGGCGTTCGCCGGTTTCTATCGTACGGATCACCTCGAGCGTCTCGATGTCGATCACGCTCAGCGTGTCGTCCTTTTCATTGCTGATCCACATTTCGTCCGCGGCCGCCGGTGCGCAGAGGGCGGTCGCCGCCAGAAGTGCTGTCAATCTCATCCCAGTTACTCCCTGAATGCCTGACACTGGCTTTCGCCCTCGTCTAGTCCCAACGTGTCGAGTTCCGTGCGCTGGTGCAAGAACCCCTCCAGCGGAGCCATCGCAACGACGGCGCGGTCGGTGACCAATGGGATCGGTTGCCGCAACTGCCCGTTCCAGGACCGGAAATTCATCGCCCTGCCCTTGAACCCGGCCAATTCGAAATCGTCCGACAGGATGTAGTCGAGCAAAACGGTCGGGTCACTGGATTGCGTGCGTGTCACTGCCTCGCCCAAAGTCCGGTAGGCGGCCCATGCGGCATAATCCTTTGGCATCATGCTGCGGCCGGTCTGTTCGGTGAACCGGTTTTGCATCTGGACCGCGCCCCATTGTTCCACCACACGCGACCACGTTACAGGTTGCAGTCCGTCGGACCCTGCCACGGGGCGGGCCTTCCATGTGTTGAATTCGATATACCGGCTGAAATCGTCCAATTCATCGGCGACCAGCAGGATGTCATAGTCACCGAATTCCTGTGTAAACAGCGGCACCTCTTGGGCGGCGTTGCGGCGCAGGTCGGCGGCGAATTCCCATGTCTTTTCGGCGCTCAGCTCCAGACGGAATTTTTCCAGCGAACGTTTGAGAGACTGTGCAAAGGCCTGATCACCGGGATGGACGCCGGTGATCATCACCAACTCGTCCCAGCGGCGTTTGACCAGAAATTGAACCAGCGCATCGGTGCGCATCATGTTCGACGGCAAAGTATGCAGCAGATTGGCGCGGCAATTCTGGTCTCGCACATTCAGATCAGACGCGGATGCGTTTAGCAGAATAGCGTTCGCCGCCTCAGGCAGGTCAGCAACGTCCAGTTGCGCTTGTGCAGGCGCATCGAGGATTAGAAAAGGGCTATCCGCCAAAGCCTGACGGGCTGCGGTCAGCCAATCGCCACCTTCGGGAACGGATGTGACGGACAGATTGTATTTGTGCCCCAGGAATTTCGCGGTTGTCAGATTATCGGTCAAGGCCAGCTCGGCCCCTGCCACGCCCAGATCGTCCGGAATCGGATCAAGGTTGGATAAAACCGGAGGCCGCGGTACCTGCATCTGCAAATATGTGACCGAAACCTCAACCTCGGCAAAAGCTGCGACCGGCAGCAGAACCGAAGCGATCAAGGCGCGCAAATAGGTTTTCATGTCGACGCCTCCTCCCTAGCAATTTGATAAAATCTGCTCATCCCTTTCGGGACCATTAGACCTTAGTCGCAGCTACCCCCCAATGTGCAACCAAGGTCTAATTCCATGCTGAATTCTGCTAAGCTATGACCGGGGAAAGCGTCGTAGAGGAGGATAAGATGCGTCCAGGTTTTTATAGCGTAATGCTAGGCGCCGTCATGGCTGGCGGCATGGCGCTGGCCCATGGCGATGTCGCCCCGCAGCCCGTCAATACTGACGCTCTGCCCGATGTGGGCGATGAGTGGCTGATCGAGAACCCTTACCGCGATAAAGGAGAAGAGGTCTGGCAGGCGGCGATTGAAATCGGCGATTCCGGCTATAACCAGAACTGCGCGCGATGCCATGGTTTGGGTGTTGTCTCGGGCGGGTTGGCCCCTGATCTGAGGTATCTTGAGGCCGAAGAATATGGCGATGAATGGTATGCCGAGCGGTTCCGCGAAGGTTACACTCAGAACGGGATCACCAAGATGCCCGCCTTTGGCGAGCTTTTGGGCCAGAAGGCCGCGTGGGCCATCCGCACATATATAGAAACCCGTCCCGATGACGGGGCTTTGGACGATCATTCCGACCGGCTGAAGGAGATCCGTGATCTGCTGGCCGCGATGGCCAACGGCGGCGACGGAGACGCAGCCGCGCTACAATCTGAACTCAGCGAGATTGCGGGAACGATTGAGACCGGCTCGGGCGCGCCCGTGGCCGATAGCGTCGCCCTGCGCGCCGCTGTTTTGATTTCGGGGGACAGCCCGAACTTTGCCGAGGCAGCGGAACAGCTGACCATCGGCTTGTCTGCCGCGCAATAGATCGGCAGAGTGGGGCACATGATCGGACGCTTTTTTGTTTTCTCCCTGTTGGCTGCGGCCCTGACCACTGGGCAAGCAATGGCCAGGTGTGAAGATCATGTGCCCCAACCCAAACCGCAAAACGCCAGCCGTGACATCGTGGGAGCCGACCTCGATACCATTATCGAGCGCGGTTATATTGAGTTCGCAGCCTATGAGGATTTCGCCCCGTGGTCGTTCGAGGAAGACGGCAGGATTCAGGGCGTCGATATAGAAATCGGCAAGTTGATTGCCGAAGATCTGGGTGTCGAAGCTCGGTTCAATCTGGTCGCCGCAGGAGAAAATCTTGAAGCCGACCTACGCAACTGGGTCTGGAAAGGCCCTTTGATCAACGGACGTGTCGCCAATGTGATGCTACACGTCCCCTATGACAGTGAATTCGCCTGTCGGGTAGAACAAGTGGTTTTCACCGGTCAGTATCACGATGAAGAAATCGCGATTGCCTATCGCAAGGATGAATACCCCGAAGACCCGCCCGTTCCGGCCTATTTCCGCTTTGATACGGTCGCGGTGGAAAATGACTCGATTGCTGATTTCTACCTGTCGGCCTTTCCAGGCGGCCAGCTTGCGCAGAATGTGCACCGCTTTCCCACAGCGGGTCTTGCGATGGAGGCCTTGGCGGCAGGTGACACCATGGCGGCAATGGGCCCACGCGCTCAGCTCGAAGCTGGTTTGACGCCCGAATTGGATCTGCACACGCCGCCCTTGCCCGGTTTTGCCGTCAGCAGTTGGACCAGTGGCGTTGCGGTTCATTTCGCCTATCGCGGCCTCAGCTATGCAGTGGACGATGCGATTTATGCAGCACTTCAGGATGGCAGGATCGAGCAGATATTCGCCGCGTACGGCCTGACGCATGCACCGCCGAAACTGCGGTGACTACACCCAAGGTCTTATAGGCACCGGGCAGATCACCGCGTAGCTTAACCGAAAATACTGGAGGGAGTGACATGGAACTACATGACAGCCGCGTCATTGCGGCCCCACGTTCCAAAGTCTGGGAGGCACTGCTATCGGCCGACATTCTGAAAGAATGTGTCCCCGGCTGCAAAGAGATGTCGGGGACAGCCGAAGATGGGTTTGCCGCGACCGTGGTGCAGAAGGTCGGGCCCGTAAAGGCGACGTTCAAAGGTGAAGTGACCCTGTCGGACATGGTGGATCAGGAAAGCGTCAAGCTATCTGGGGAAGGCAAAGGCGGGGCCGCCGGGTTTGCCAAGGGTGCAGCAGAAGTCACCTTGTCGGATGCGCCGGAGGGGACGTTGCTGGCCTATAATGTCGATGCGCGCGTGGGCGGCAAGCTGGCTCAGCTAGGGGGGCGGGTCATTGATGGCGTGGCCAAGAAAATGGCCGACCAGTTCTTTGAGAATTTCCAGAATGTGGTCGAGGAAGACCCTCGGCCCGCGCCTGCCGAGGCTGCGCCCGAACCGGCCGCGGCCCCTGCTGAGCCAGAAACGTCGGTTGAGCCAGCACAGGCAGCGCCGCCGGAAGAGAAAAAAGGTTGGTTCAAGCGCCTGTTCGGTGGTTGACCCGAAAATTTAAGGGAGGAAAATCTGATGAAGATTTCGATGACTGTGAACGGCGTAGCTGTGAGCGGTGAAGTTGAGGGACGGACGTTAT
>NZ_WQGP01000017.1:0-32901 GCF_013034745.1 Ruegeria lacuscaerulensis
CCGGCGACAAGATGGAGTTGGGGATCGAAGGACTGGGCGTGCAACGGCAGGATGTAAAGGCCAGCGCATGACCAGCATCACCGGCATTCGAACCGAAGACTTGCGCTTTCCGACCTCGGACAGTCTGGACGGATCGGATGCGATGAACCCCGATCCCGACTATTCCGCCGCGTATGTGGTGCTGGAAACCGATGGTGCGCATGAGGGCCACGGCCTCACGTTCACCATTGGGCGCGGCAATGAGATCTGCGTGGCCGCGATCAAAGCGCTTGGCGCTTTGGTCAAGGGTTTGGAATTAGAATGGATCACCGAAGATATGGGCCGCTTCTGGCGTTATATCACCGGAGACAGCCAGTTGCGCTGGATCGGGCCGGACAAGGGTGCGATCCATCTGGCTACGGGCGCGGTGGTGAATGCGGCGTGGGATTTGTGGGCGAAAGAGGCGGGGAAACCCGTCTGGCAATTGGTGGGTGACATGTCCCCCGAAGATATCGTGCGCCTGATCGACTTTCGCTATCTGACCGATGCGATCACCCCGGACGAAGCGCTGGCCATGCTGCGCGCCGCCGCGCCGGGCAAAGACGACCGCATCACCAAGCTGAAAGCCGAAGGCTACCCGTGTTACACAACCTCGGCCGGGTGGCTGGGCTATCCCGACGACAAGCTGCGCCGCCTGTGTCAGGAGGCCAAGGACGCAGGCTTTACCCACACCAAATTCAAGGTGGGCCGCGACCTTGACGATGACATCCGTCGTCTGACCATCGCCCGCGAGGTTCTAGGCGAAGACATAAACATCATGATCGACGCCAATCAGGTATGGGAAGTGGATCAGGCCATCGACTGGGTCAAGGCCCTGTCCTTTGCAAGCCCGTACTTCATCGAAGAACCCACCAGCCCCGATGACGTGTTTGGCCACAAGGAAATCCGCGAAGGGGTTGCGCCGGTCAAAGTGGCGACGGGTGAGATGTGCCAGAACCGGATCATGTTCAAACAATTCATCAAAGAAGGCGCGATCGACATCGTTCAGATCGACAGCTGTCGGATGGGAGGATTGAACGAGGTTCTGGCCGTCATGCTGATGGCCGCGAAATACAACTTGCCCGTCTGGCCCCATGCCGGGGGCGTGGGTCTGTGCGAATATGTCCAACATATGTCGATGATCGATTACATCGCGATCTCGGGCGAGAAAGACAGCAAGCGGATCGAATATGTCGATCACCTGCACGAGCACTTCGTCGATCCCTGTGTGGTGAGAAACGGGGCCTATATGGCGCCGGAAAAGCCAGGGTTCTCGATCGAAATAAAACCCGAAACCATCGAAGATTTCCGTTTTTCAGCGGAACTGGCGGCGGAATAAATGCAAAGGTCTGAACAATTTCGGTAGACCGGCGAAGGTCTTCAAGCAACCCGAAGGAATTGCTCCTAAGGATGAAATTTAAAAAAACCGCCTTTGGGATCGCCCGTGTTCTTGCACTCGGAGAAAAGGCTGGTCTGGTAAAGTAGACTCTGCGTTTTGGCCGTGTCCACGGGGCTTCAACACCATATCTTACAGCGGCTGTGCGTGTCGCCGAGCTTTTGTAAGAAAAGACCATCGATCGTTTCATGTTGAAGGTCTGCCCGCCCTCGCAATTGAGCGAAGAGGCTGCGCTGAATGAGGCGCTGTCGCTGGGTACGGTTGACATGCCATTTGCCGGTGCTGCGTTCCTGGGTCAGTCTTTAGGCCCGGTTAGCATCTCGGGTTACCTGTCTACTCTGCGGCCTTAGGGTCGCTGGAAAGCCCATGTGAACTTGGATCTGTTCAATAAGATGGCGGCTGAATACAAAAACATATCGGTCGATTCCGTATCAACGATCTCTGAGGACGCACCCTAAACACCCGAAACCACTGTGGTATAAACCGGGGCATTTCTCGGAAGGTTCAACCCCAAGAGCTGAGTGTCGTTCCATGTTCCGATGAACTGGTTGGGGTGGTAGGATTCCTTGCCGACCAATGATTAGACTCAGCTTTTCAGCGAAGCCCGAGAAATTGGGGCGAATTCGGGGGTATTTTAACCGCTAGAGAGGTGGTTAATGGGCGCGGCCTAGACAGCCAGATCGACAGCCCACTGGTGCTGAAACGTCCGCTGACGCGTCGTTCCGGAGGGCTGATGTGGGTCGCTGATGCTGGCGGGTTGGGGGCGCGTTTGGGCCAAGTGCAGCGAAGAACTGGTTAGAGCCCGACGCGGTCAATCGAAAGAACGGTCCAGGACTATGGGGAGCTCAAGCGTAATGCTCGCTCCTCTTTCGACTAGGTTGATTTCGACCATTCCTCCGTGGCGCCGCGCCACTGCAGAGACGATTGACAACCCCAATCCGCTGCCCTCGGAGTACTCCAACTGAGAAAACCGATTGAATGCCGCTTCGCTTTGGTCTGGTGAAAGGCCAGCACCATCGTCGGTCACAGTTAGGTTGACGCATTTGCCGTCACACCGCAGCACAACTGAGATTTGGCTCAACTTTGGGCCACCATGTTTGACCGCGTTATCCAGCAGGTTCTTTAGAGCCTCAATCAGAAAGACACGGTCGCCGAACACCGTGACCGCCGTCTCAGGCATCGTGACATCGAACTCGATGCCCTTTGCAAGGATATTAACTCCCATCTCAGCGCAGGCTTCTTCCACGACCGAGCGAAAGTCAATTTCAACCATTTGATTTTCGTGCGTCGGCTGCCTGAGCCTTTCAAGCGATAACAGCTGTTCCGCCACCGTCGCTGAGTTTTTTGCAGCCGCAACAAGCTCTGAGATGCGTTTTTCTCGGTCGTCATCCGTTTTCGCGTCCTGTAGCGCTTCGGCCATTGACTGCACGGCTGCCGCCGGATTTCGCAGCTGATGTGCTGCTTCGGAAATAAACACTTGATGGGCGCTGATACTATTTTCCACCTGTTCAAAAAGCCGGTTCAGGGTTCTGACAACTCCTTGAACTTCGACTGGGACAGCGCGCTTGATCTCACTGAGGTCATCTGGTGAACGCAGGTCAATTGCGTCCTGCAAATCCAACAACGGCCTAAGGCCACGAGCGACACCGAACCACACCACAATAGCGAGGGTGGCCAGCAGAACGCCCATCAGAATTCCTGCGCGGATAGACAATTCATTCGCAAACGCATTGCGATCCGCCATGCGTTGCCAAACTGTAACTGTCGCATCTCCGATTAGATTGTCTATGGTCACGCGTTCCGTCATCTTAAGAACGCGCACTGGTTCTTGGCGGTAGAGCGCTTCGAAAAACTGCGGTTTGTACACCTCTTGAGCAGATGGGTTTGTGGCGGCCGGAGGGTACGCGTAGCCAGTCACATAGATGCCGCCGGGGCCTGTTACGTGGTAAAAAATCTCTCCGCCCGACGCGTCGCGGATCATGCTGCGTGTCGTTGGTGACAGCGCATCACCCCCCGAAATCGCAACATCTCGCGATATGGCTAGGCCAGCAGATAACAGGCTGTCGTCGAACAATTCCTGCGCCGTATTCTGTGCAATCATAAAGCGCCAAAGACCAAGCAAGGCTGCAATTAGTACCAAAGGGGTTAGGATAAGAATGAAAAGTCTTAACCTGAGCGAGCCGTGATTGATCACTTCTGCACCTCAAGCAGATATCCCAGACCACGGGCTGTCTTTATTCTAATACCGAGATCCTGAAGACGTTTTCTCAGCCGAGATACATGAGGCTCAACGGCAGAGGCCTCGACATCGGCACCTACGCCATAGACGTAGTCTGTTAGTTGGCTTTTGGGAACAATTCTGCCCCTGCGCTCCAACAGGCATTCAAGCACCGCGATTTCCCGCCGCGGTATATCCATAACTTCGCCTCGGACACTGACCTGACGTGCGGCACGGTCGAACTCTAGGCCTCCGATGCTCTCTTTAGCTCCGTAGTCGAGATCTTTGCGTCGAGAAAGCGCCCGGATGCGTGCTTCCAACTCGTCCATTTCGAACGGCTTAACCAGATAATCATCTGCACCCATATCCAAACCTGAAACCCGGTCGCTTGTTTCGGCACGGGCGGTAAGCAAGATCACCGGTACGCCGTCACCACGATTGCGAAGATATTTCAGGATCTCCAGCCCAGATTGTCCGGGCAAATTGATATCCAGAACAACCAAGTCTGCGCCTTCTTGCGCAAGATACAAGTCAGCCTCGTTGCCGTCCGCAAGCACTTCTGCCGCATGACCGCGGTCACGCAGACGATAGGCAATAGCGTTGGCGAGGGTCTCGTTGTCTTCGACGATGACGATCCGCATCAGGGCTCCTGCAAGTTTCGCGCAAGGTTGGCGCTCCATGATTGCCAGATGGGAGGGGGAATCAACCCCACAGTTCTATTTGCGATCACGGTGGCGCAGAGGGCGCTAGCGTGGTTGTCTGGTCAACAGGGAGGAACCAATGACCATTTCCAACTTCACTCGTCGCGCCGTCGTTGGGCTGATCGCCGCCACCGGTATCGCCGCACCTGCTGCTGCCGAGGTCGACTTCTCGGGCAAGACAGTTGAATGGGTCATCCCGTTCTCGGAAACGGGCGGGTCTGCCAAATGGGCCAACTTCTTTGCGCCGCTTCTGTCGGAAGCTCTACCGGGTCAACCGACAGTTGTCGTGAAATTCATGCCGGGCGCTGGTTCGACCAAAGGCGCAAACTGGTTTCAGGAGCAAAGCCATGACGACGGGACGCTGCTGTTTGGCACCTCTGGTTCAACTCAATTCCCATATCTGCTGAGCGATCCTCGCGTGCGCTACGAGTACAACGATTGGATCCCGGTTATGGCGTCAGGAACCGGTGGTGTTGCCTATCTGAACGCCGAAGACGGAGCAAAGTTTGATGGCTCTGCGAACGCGCTGAAAGACACAAACTTTATTTACGGTTCGCAGGGCGCGACACGCCTTGATCTTGTACCGCTGCTGGCGTGGCAAATGCTGGGCATGAATGTTGAGCCTGTTTTTGGCATCAAAGGCCGTGGCGATGGTCGCCTGATGTTCGAGCGAGGTGAAGCCAACATCGATTATCAGACCTCGTCCGGCTATCTGGGTGGATCGGCACCTCTGGTTGAATCCGGTCAGGCTGTGCCGATGATGACTTGGGGTGCTCTGGATGCGGACGGCAACATCGTGCGCGACCCGACCTTCCCGGACATCCCGACATTCAAAGAAGTATGCGAAGCGACCGATGGCTG
Source organism: Ruegeria lacuscaerulensis (assembly GCF_013034745.1). Taxonomy (NCBI): domain Bacteria; kingdom Pseudomonadati; phylum Pseudomonadota; class Alphaproteobacteria; order Rhodobacterales; family Roseobacteraceae; genus Ruegeria; species Ruegeria lacuscaerulensis. Next base: position 5,195 of record NZ_WQGP01000017.1, read on the forward strand.
TGAAACCAGCGGTGAGGCATGGGATGCGTGGAAAGCGTTCTTTGTGGCCGGTTTCCCGGTTCAGAAGCTGGCCTTCCTGCCGGGTGACACGCCTCAGGAAGTGGTCGACGCCTACACCGCAGCGTTCCAAGCTGTGACCGAGCGAGGCGACTTTGCCGACATCTCCTCGAAGCGCGTGGGCAAATATCCTGTGTTTGTTGGTGACGGCTCCAAGTCGGCGCTGCAAACTGCGACAAACGTCGACGACAACGCCAAGGCCTATGTCCTGAACTGGCTCAAAGAAGCCTATGGTGTCGAGCTGAACTAAGCCCAAACACCACTGCGCGTGCCCCAATGTCGGGCGCGCGCTTTTCCAAACACAAGACAATTTATGAAAGGCGGCCGCTATGGAGGTTTTCGCCACCGCTCTTCCTGCGCTCAGTGATGCGTGGGGTCTGATCCTGCAACCAATTGTTCTGGGGTACCTTGTTCTCGGTGTCGTTATGGGACTGGCAGTAGGTGTTTTCCCGGGGCTTGGCGGTATTGCTGGTCTGTCCCTATTGCTTCCTTTCATGTTCGGCATGGACCCTATTCTTGGGTTGGCGCTGATGATCGGGATGGTCGCCGTTGTTCCGACCTCTGACACCTTTGCCTCGGTTCTTATGGGCATCCCCGGCAGTTCCGCCTCACAGGCGACAGTGTTGGACGGTTTCCCGATGGCGAAAAAGGGCGAGGCCGCGCGGGCATTGTCAGCGGCTTTTGCGTCATCGCTGTTTGGCGGTTTGGTCGGCGCAACATTTCTGACCATGTTTATCCTGATCGCGCGGCCCATCGTTCTGGCATTCGGTCTGCCCGAGATGCTGATGATCACCATTCTTGGCTTGTCGATGGTCGCTATCCTCGCCGGGCGTGTTCCGCTGAAGGGTGTCGCCGCCGCAGGGTTGGGCCTGATGGTCGGTACGATTGGCGAGGCGGACGCAGGCGGTTCGCTGCGTATGGCGACGTATGACATTCCTTACCTGACCGATGGTCTGAAGTTGGTCATCGTTGGCTTGGGTATCTTTGCGGTGCCCGAAATCGTCTCGCTGCTACGACAAGACCGATCCATTGCCAAGGGCGCTTCGCTAGGGGCTGGTTGGCTGGATGGCGTCAAAGACTGGGCCGCGAACATTTGGCTGTCGGTCCGCTGTTCGATCATTGGCGTGGTCGTTGGTGTTATTCCCGGCCTCGGAGGCTCGGTTGTTGACTGGATCGCTTATGGCCATTCGGTTCAATCGACAAAAGACAAAAGCAACTTCGGAAAGGGCGAAGTGCGAGGCGTCATCGGGCCGGAAAGCTCGAACAACGCCAAGGAGGGCGGGGGGCTGGTTCCAACGCTGCTGTTTGGTATCCCTGGTTCGGGTTCAATGGCGATCTTTATCGGCGCTGTCGCACTATTGGGATCTGGCGATATCGAGGTCGGGCCTAGCATGCTCAAGGATAATCTCGACATCACTTATTCGATTGTCTGGTTGCTGGCTCTTGCCAACGTGGTGGGCACCATCCTGTGTATCGCGGCTTCGGGCGGGATCGCCAAACTGACAACAATTCGCTTCACTTATCTTGCGCCGTTTCTGTTCATGCTGATCAGCTTCGCGGCATTCCAGTCCGGTCAGAATTTCGAAGACCTGCTGGCTCTGTTCGTCATCGGTCTGATCGGCATTTTCCTGCGCCGTTTCGACTGGTCGCGCCCGGCCTTTCTGATTGGGTTCGTGTTGTCCAACCCGGTTGAGAAGTTCACCAACCAGGCGTTCCAGATAGCCTCTTTCCGCTTCCGCAAAAGCTTTGGTGAGGGGATGGAGTATGTCTTCAGCCCGATCGTTATCGTACTGATCGTGGTCACCGTGGTTTCGGTTATTCTGGGCATTCGTCAAGCCAAGATGATCATGGCCGAAGGTGAGGTCAAATCCGGCAGCAAGCGCGCGCCGCTGATCTTCCTGCTGGTGATCATGGCTTACCTGATCGTGGCGTTGATCAATGCCAACATGATCCCTGACTACAACATGACCGACAAGATCATCCCGCTGGTGATCGGCAGCGTGTCGCTGTTTTGCTGCGTCATCCTGTTGATCCAAATGATGCGGCGTCCCGAGGGCGATTCGATCTTTGCTGACAAAGAACTCGCCGGTGAGGATGCGAGCGCGCCGCATGGACTTTGGTCGACCCTCGCATGGTTTGCAGGTCTGATCGCGGCCACATGGGTTGTAGGATTCATCCTCGCTCTGATCGGGTTTCTGATCGCATTCTTCCGCATTCGCGCCGGGTCCAGCTGGCAGATGACGCTGCTCCTGACGGCCTGCGGCATTGGTTTCATGTGCTTCATGGCCGGTGCTCTGAACCGCGATTTCCCGCCGGGTCTACTGCAAGACATGGTGAACCTGCCATGGCCGCTCAAGTAGGCACTCCACGGCTGCCCGGCCTGCCAATTTGGCGGGCCAGGCGGGGCTGAAATCAGAAACTTCAACGGTTTGTAAAGGAGGGTTCGCAATGACCCAGACAGCAATCCCATATGTTTTCATGCGCGGTGGCACGTCCCGAGGGCCATATTTTCGGCGCTCTGATCTGCCCGAAAATTTGGACACTTTGGCCGATGTTCTTGTCGCTGCCCTCGGGGCTGGACAAGCACTCAATATCGATGGGATCGGTGGTGGAAACGCAGTGACGACCAAAGTGGCGATGTTATCCGTCAGCGAAGACGACTGGGCGGATATCGACTATTTCTTCGCGCAGGTTTCTGTTGATGAGAAGCTGGTTGATTTCAAACCTACTTGCGGAAACATCCTCTCAGGAGTCGGTCCAGCTGCGATCGAAATGGGTTTGTTTCAGCCCACCGGCGACGTGACCGAGATCCGCATTCGCGCAGTTAATACAGGCGCCCGTGTCGTTGCCAAAGTGCAAACCCCGGGCGGTGAGTTGGTTTACGAGGGTGATGCGGAAATCGCCGGGGTTCCCGGTCATTCTGCACCGGTGCAACTGAGCTTTATGGGCGTTGTGGGCTCGGCAACAGGTGCATTTCTACCCACCGGAAATTTGCACGATACAGTGCAGGGGATCGAGCTGACGTGCATGGATGTCGCCATGCCGATGGTCATAGCCCGGGCAGCGGATTTCGGACTGACAGGATATGAAAGCGCCGAAGAGCTGGATGCCAACCTTGCTTTCTTTGATCGGATGGAGGCCGTGCGGATCGAAGCCGGGGAACGGATGGGTATGGGGGACGTATCGAAATCGGTTACTCCGAAATTCGGCCTGATGGCACCCGCCAGAGAAGGTGGAACCCTTGCGGTTCGGTATTTCATGCCATGGAAAACTCACCCGACAATGGCCGTCACGGGCGCGCAATGCATGGCATCTTGCGCTTTGACGCCCGGAACCGTCGCAGACGGGTTGCTTGATCGCCCGGATTCAAGCCCGGCAGACGTTGTGTTGGAGCATGCCTCAGGCAAGATCGACGTTCTGGTGGACTTCTCGAATGACGGGGAGTTCAACGTAATTTCTGCCGGTTTGGTGAGGACTGCGCGTAAATTGGCGGATGGGCATGTTTATGTTCCGGAATCCGCGTGGAACGGTAGTTGAAGTGGGAACCTCTAATTGGTATACAATAGTATACATAATGAGGATATCACGATGGACGACTATTCGGAATGCCTTGATATCGCGCGTCAGGAACTCAGGCTGGCGCAGTCGGCTTTGCGAAAGGATATCGCGGAATACCCAACGCCAATTGCCGGGTGCGATGAGCAATTCAACCATCTGCTGGATCAACGCGAACGCGTTCGCAATGCGCTTGAAGCACTCGACAAACTTAATTTTGTGCCGACGCCAAGAAAACTGAGCACCGAGTAGGCTATAGGAAGTCGATGAAAGTTCATATTCTGGATGATTGGTTTGACACACTGCAGGGCCTTCCTTGCTTCGGAAAACTGTCCGACCATAATGTGAAGGTCTGGAAAGATCATGTCGAAGATACCAGCGAGTTGGCCACACGCTTGCAGGAGGCTGAGGCGCTGGTTTTGTTTCGCGAGCGCACCAAGATAACCCGCGATCTGATTGAAAATCTTCCAAACCTGAAAGTGATCAGCCAGCGCAGCGTGTATCCGCACGTCGATGTGCAGGCATGCTCGGATAACGGAGTGCTGCTGTGTTCGAACATGCATGGCGGGACGCCCTCATATGCCGCAGCCGAACTGACATGGGCACTAATCATGGCCGGGATGCGCGACTTGCCTGCGCAGATGGCATCAGTCAAAGCGGGGCATTGGCAGGCCGGGGTTGGCAAGACCCTGAGAGGGCGGCAGTTGGGGCTGTATGGATATGGCCGTATCGCCCGCGCTGTTGCTGGCTATGCCGAGGCATTCGGGATGAATGTTGTCTGGTGGTCTTCGGATGAAGGCCGGGCACGCGCGCAGGCCGACGGCGTGCAGATTGCCACAAGCCGCGAAGCGTTCTTTGCCAACTGCGATGTTGTCTCAGTCCACGTCCGCCTGAAGCCCAACACGAACGGTATCATCACAGCGTCAGATTTTTCGCAGATGCAACCGGGCGCGATGTTTGTGAACACCTCCCGGGCCGGGCTGATCGCTCCGGGTGCTTTGTTGGATGCGCTGAACGCCGGTCGCCCGGGGAAGGCCGCAATTGATGTCTTCGATACCGAGCCGCTCACCGACCCGAATGACCCTTTGCTATCGCACCCGAACCTGATTGCGACACCGCATATAGGTTTTGTGACTGAGGACGAATTCGACCTGCAATTCGCAGATATTTTCGATCAGGTGAACGCCTATGCTGAAGGTGCCCCTATTCACATGATCAACCCCGAGGTTTGGAGCAGCGCAGGATAAGATTGGCCGCTATAGGCGCGCCGATGATAACCAGCACGATCCTTGTCAGATGGTGGGTGATCACAAAGCCCAGATCCGCACCCGAAACGATGGCCAGCACTGTCATCTCGGCCTGTCCGCCGGGGGCAAAGGCCAAGAAAGCCTCGACCGGTTGACCGAAGCCCAGCGTGGTGACAACAGCAGTGAAAGCGGCTGCGAGGATCGCAAGGACGATGACATAGGCGACGCCCGCTGCAACCACCCGGCGGAGTTCGACCCAAGTGACGCCCACGAACTTCACGCCTATCCCACAGCCAATAAAGAATTGCGCTGCAAGGATGGCCTCGCGCGGTGGTCGGGTATGAATGAAATCCCCCAGTGATAGGGCTGCTGTCAGGATCATTGGGCCGAGAATAGATGCACCGAACAGGCCGATCCGCTCACCGCCTTTCCAGCCTATAAGAGCGGCCAGTACCATCAGTGCCAGCTCATGTATTGGCAGGTCGCGCGCGGGCTCTCCGATTGGGTTGGTGAGCTGGGCATCGTAGAACACTGTCAGCAACAGGGGGGCCAGCGTTACAATGATCAGCACGCGCGTTCCGTGGATCAGGGAAAGTGTTCGCGGGTTGGCGCCTGCTTCGGCGCCAAAGATGATCATGTCCTGCAATCCGCCTGGCATGGCAGCGTAAAACGCGGTCGTGGAGTCAAACCCCCAGAACTTGCGAAAGAAAGGCACTCCGACCAACGCGATCAGCAGGATGAAGAACGGGACCAGTGCGATAGACGCTGCCATCTTTGGCAATTCAACAAACAGCGCAGGGGTTATCGAAGCCCCAACTGCAACGCCGAGTATGGTGCGCGCTGCAACCGAGACCTGACCAAAACCTTCCATTGGGGCATGCGCCAGGGCGGCTATGAGACACGCGCTCATTGGGCCGAACAGAAAGGGCAGCGGCAGATTCAACGCCCAAAATACTCCGGTGCCCAGTAGTGCAAGGGCCAGTGTCACGGCCCGCTTTGTCAGGAGAGAAGGTGTTTTGTTTTGGGTGGGCAAAGCGCAGTTTCCGACAATATTGACTCGGTGTGTATCCAAATGTATACAACTGGACGCAAGAAGACAAGTGAGCGTTCGATGACCATTCAAGACGACCCTTTACAGCCTGGTCCGCAAGGCAATTCAGCGTATCAACGCCTGCTGGATGAGATTCGCGAGGGCACACTGCTGCCTGGCGAACGCTTGCGTGAGATTGAGCTGTCAGAACGATTAGGGGTCAGCCGCACACCGGTGCGGGAGGCTATCCGTCAGTTGGAGGCCGACGGGCTAGTCACTCATGTGCCCCGGCAGGGCGCAACCGTACGCAGCCTCGATTACGCCGAAGTAATGGAACTCTATGAGATGCGCGCGGTGCTCGAGGGAACTGCGGCCCGTTTAGCAGCGCGTGCTGCGTCGGATGTCGAATTGGACGAGTTGGGAGTTTTGAACGATCGCTTGGCCGAGGCAGGCACCGGCTCGGAGGCGGCTCGGATCAACCGGATTTTTCACGCCACACTTTTGGATGCGGCAAAGAATCGGTTTCTTGCCAAGTCTATGTTGTCTTTGCAAAAAGCGCTGTTGATCCTTGGGCCATCGCAATTGCTGGACGGTGATCGGGCCGAGACAGCAGTGGCAGAGCATAAGCGCGTCATGGCTGCCTTAAAGGCCCGCGATGGTGCAGCGGCTGAAACAGAAATGCGCGCGCATATTCAGGCCGCACAACGGATGCGTATTCGGGCGTTGCAAGAACGCGACCGGACAACCGACGAAAATCAATAGGTAGACAGGATATGGCCACCCAAAAGGAAGCTTATGATATCGCTGTGATCGGCGGTGGGAATGCTGCCCTTTGCGCGGCGATGACTGCTGCCGAGGCAGGCGCCCGTGTTCTGATCCTCGAAACGGCACCAAAACCCTATCGTGGGGGGAACTCCCGTCATACGCGCAATTTTCGTTGTATGCATGGTGCTCCTCTGGGCCCTCTAATCGAAGAATATAGTGAAGATGAGTATCTTGAAGATCTGCTCAAGGTCACTGGCGGCAAAACCGACGAACATCTAGCTCGCCTCGCGATCCGCACCTCCGAGGAATGCCTGCCGTGGATGGAAGAACACGGCGTGCGGTTCCAACCCTCTCTGTCCGGGACATTGTCGCTGGCGCGGACCAACGCGTTTTTTATGGGGGGCGGGAAGTCTCTGGTGAACGCCTACTACCGCACAGCGGCAGCTTTGGGCGTGGATGTTCTTTACGAAGCTGCCGTGACGCATCTTGAGCTGAACGGCGACCAGATTGAATGGGTCGACTACACCTATGAAGGCCAATCTCATCGCATCACGCCCAAGGCCGTCATCGTCGCCTCGGGCGGGTTTCAGGCCGACACGGATTGGCTCACCCGTGCATGGGGCGAGCCAGCAAAGAACTTCCTGATCCGGGGGACGCCCTATAACCGGGGGGTTGTGCTGGCTGATCTGTTGGATCAAGGCGTCGAGAGCGTCGGCGATCCAACCCAATGCCACGCCGTCGCCATTGACGGGCGGGCGCCGAAGTTCGACGGCGGCATCGTCACCCGTTTAGACTGCGTGCCGTTTTCAATCGTCGTGAACAAGAATGCCGAGCGGTTCTATGACGAGGGCGAAGACGTCTGGCCCAAACGCTATGCGATTTGGGGGCGTCTGGTTGCCGCGCAACCGGATCAGGTAGGCTATGTGATCATCGATGCGAAGTCGCTGAACCTGTTCATGCCCTCGGTGTTCCCTCCGCTAAAGGCGGACACCTTGGAAGGGCTGGCTGGAATGATGGACCTGCCCGCCGACAAGCTGAAGGCGACCGTTGCTGAATTCAACGATGCATGCGGCGACACCAGTGGATTTCACCCAACTGAGTTGGACGGGGTCACAACCTCGGGTCTGACGCCACCCAAGACCAACTGGGCTCGTCCGATCATCGAGCCTCCATTTTATGGCTACTCGCTGCGCACCGGTGTGACCTTCACCTATCTGGGCCTGAAGGTCGACGATACGGCTCAGTGTTCGACTCCCAGCGGCAAGATCAAAAACCTATGGGCCGCGGGCGAGACGATGGCGGGTTCGATCCTGGGGCAGGGGTATCTGGCCGGCTTCGGCATGACCATCGGAACCGTTTTTGGACGTATCGCAGGACGTGAGGCTGCAGCCTATGCAAACTGATCTTATTCAAGAAGCCCGCCGTCAGGCAGAGATCTGCAACGCCTGTCGCTACTGCGAGGGTTATTGTTCGGTCTTCCCGTCGCTGCACGCGGAACGCGCGTTCTCTGATGGGGACATCACGCAACTGGCCAACCTGTGCCACAACTGCAGGGGGTGCTACTACGCCTGTCAGTACACAGCTCCGCACGAGTTTGACCTGAACCTGCCGAAAGCTCTGGCCGAAGTGCGGCGGAACAGCTGGAAAAGCTTCGCTTGGCCGCAGCCTCTGGGGCGCCGGTTTCACACACACGGCGGGGCCATAGCCTTGGCGCTTGTAATCGGATTTGCCCTGTTGTTCTGGGCAATTCGTGCCATCGGATCAAGCGGAGGAGAGGGGTTCTATACCGTCCTGTCCCACAATGCGATGGTCGCAATCTTTGCGCCCGCATTCCTTTTGCCACTCTTTAGCTTGGCTATCAGCCTGAGGCGCTATTGGACGGAGGTTGGTGGCAAACCTATCCAAATGTCTGATCTGATAGCTGCGTTCAAACGCGCTGGCAAGATGCAGGACTTGGCCGCAGGCCACGGCGAGGGTTGCAATTTCGAGGACGAAGACCGGTTCAGTCAGGCCCGACGCCACATTCACCAAGCCATCATGTACGGCTTCCTGCTGTGCTTTGCGTCGACCTCGGTGGCAACGATTATGCACTACGGGTTTGGGTTGCACGCGCCCTACGGGTTTTGGTCGTTGCCAAAACTGTTCGGGATTTCGGGCGGTGTGTTGCTGACAGTGGGTTGTGGAGCGATGGCTCTGCTTAAGCAAAAGTCGGATCGCGAGCTTGGCGACCCGTCTGCATGGGGTGGGGACATCGGTTTTATCCTGTTACTCGGTTTTGTCGGCCTCAGCGGGCTGGTCCTCTACGCCCTTGGTTCGACTATTCTGATGCCCGCGCTGCTTGCCATCCACCTTGGATCGGTTCTGACATTCTTCCTGCTGACGCCCTACACTAAGATGGCTCATGGCTTCTATCGGCTCGCGGCTTTGGTCAGAGACGCGCAGCGGAAGAGAGAGTTGTCAGGTGTTTGCTAGTAAATTTCTAGCGCTAAAGGAGAAAAAGAAGTCGCAATTGAAGCGCATTTCGATGCGATCGCAGGTTGGCTCAACCCGTTTGGGCGATCAATTCTCTGATGGTGCTCATGACGTCGGCAACGTGATCTATGTCCAGTGCTGCGGCATGCGGGTTTACGAAAGCGCCACTGTCATTGTCGAAATAGGCCCCTGATGGGTCAGCAAACCGCGCGCCCAGGGCGGCCTCGATCAGGATATCCGCACCGATGTTCATGCCATTCCCGGCAACGCCAAAGCCTTCTTGCACCATTTTCGAGGCCAAAAGTGATCCGGGATTTACCGCGACCATCACAGGCGCATCAGCTTGGGATTTGGCTCATTCCCGGGTCGCCAGCTTGCTCTGAGAATAGACTTCCATGTCCGCCAGCGGCACATTGCCCTGCATGACCCTGATGTTCACCGGGGCTTGTGCGGCAGATGAGAGGTTCACGACACGCCTGTTTGCCGGAATAATCGGCTGCAGAAAATCGGTCAGCAGGTACGGTGCAAGAGTGTTTACGACAAAGCGGATGTGCAGTTCGACTTGATCGAGGGAAGCTATGATCCGGCACTCAGGAAGCCTCCTTGGGAAGCATAAGCTAAATTAGGGCTGGGGGAATTTAGATATCCCAACGCCAAGGTCGAAGACAGGCGCTAAGCGGTCACGCCTTGTGCAGTCGCGAAAGTCTAATGTGTCCCGCAACTTGATCTTTGGCCTCCAAATTTCTCAGCACCGCCTACGAACGGCGGATATCTTCGTCGCGTTGCAGTACCGAAGACAGCGCACTTGCAGCGATTTTCGTGCTGCGAACGCGCTCAACGAGAAATTGGCAAGTCGGCTGGGGGCTCAGGGCGGTCGTTCGTCGAAACTTCGTGAGCAGCCACTTTGCGGACTTTGCGGACGTTTCTGATGTCATAGTGCAATCTGTCAGGGTAAACGTATTTCTGCGGTCAAGCTGACTCTACAGATGGTCGTTCATAGCAAAAGGACTCTTCATGCCTCACGTTTCGATGGAATTTTCTAAAGGTCTTGAAAAAACTTATGATATTCAGTCGGTGTGCGACCAATTGTATGACGTCCTCGCTGATCAGGATGTATTTGATCCACCAACAATAAAAATTCGAGCAACTTCAGTGGAGTTCTTCCGTATTGGGACCGAACCTCAGACGTTCGTTCATGCAACTCTCTTACTTATGGACGGTCGCGACGAATTGACCCGAGCACAACTCAACACAACAATTGCCGATTTACTGAGGAAGGTTCTCCCTGATGTTGGGAGCATAACGGTTCAAGACGTCGAAATGACTCTTGCCTCGTATGCTAAGCGCTTACTGTAAACCCTGGCTGATGCCGAAGCTTGGCAGCAATGGGCTCGGTGCAGACGTTCGGCAGAATTCAGTGAATGTCTGCTGCGCGAACGAAGTTGACGTTCAACAAATCTAAGTGAAGGTCCGCATACTGTTCAAAGCCGCACAACATACTCATACTAGTGGTCAGAGAAAAAACTCTGCCCGTTCCACTACCCAAACCATTGCGACCAGACTTGCGCACGCAGCAACAACAGTGCGAGAACCAACCCAGATACGCCCTGGTTGTTTGCGCAGCAACAAAACCAACGGCCAGACCAATAAAACGATTATGATTTGTCCAACCTCTACTCCAACGTTGAAAGCTAGCAAGCTGTGCCAAACGTTTGGTGCATCGACACGTAGAATTTGGTGCAACATGAAGGAGAAGCCGAACCCGTGCAGCAAACCAATCCCGGACGTGATGGCAAAGGCCTTCAGGTCGCCATGTCCTTTCTCAGGTGGCCAAACCGCCATTGCAGCTGCGTAGATTATCGAAAGCGCTATTGCCAATTCGACGGTTGGGATGAACCATGCTCCGCTCGGCGCGAAACCAAAAAAACCCAAAATCAGTGTCACCGTGTGGCCCAAGGTAAAGCCTGTGACGCGGGCAAGAAGGCTGTGCAAGTTTAGCGCACCGATGATCATGCAAAGCACAAACAAAACATGATCGGGACCTTCCAAAATGTGCCGAATTCCCTCAGCAAAAAAGGTCGAAACGGCTGCGGTCGCTGATCCGGATATTTCGACCGGGGTATGCATCAAACCCCGCGCACGATATGTTCGAACATCCTGCCCGTTATAGTCGAGGATCAAGTTCGCCGTGTCATCTTGTCCAGGAAGCCCCGGATATGACGTATAGGACAAACTGTATGCTCCTACCTCTCCCGTCACAAAGCGCAGGTGCACGTCAACCATCACCTCGCCAACATAAATCTCCTCATTGATTGTAGAAACGTCCCTAGGCGCAAGTGCCGAGCGTGCCTCATTGAGCGTAGCAAATCCAGGTTCCTGCCCCAAAGGATGCAGTCTTATCGAGAAGATTTCGGGGGTTTGTCGATGACCGTCGATAGACAGCACAAGGAAGTTTTCAGCAATACGAGCCAAGCCGGTTGGATCTTTGTGCAACGCGGCTTGATCCAAGTAGTGCATGAGCACGCCATCTTCGATCTGATTGTATGTGTATGGAGCTGGTTTGGGCAAACCGTCCGGGCCCTCGGTACCGACGAGTTCCGCCACCAAATAAGGCATCGGAAGGCGTAAATAGACATCAAGGCCATCTTCCGAGTGGGACACATGGTGAATGCGAACATTCTGGTTTAGATTGAAATGCGCTTCTGCTCTGCCCGCGCACAAAAGGATCGTGGCAAACAAGAACGAGGCAAAAAACAACCTGGCGACAACCACTGAATTACCCTCCTGTTTTGGCGCTGATAATCGTCAGGTCGTCAAGCATCCATTGGTCGCCATGCCGCGAAACGTCGAGCAAGCCACGATAAGAAACCGCTTGCCTATGCAGGTGCCCCCAATGACCTCCGCTTACGCGAGCTGTCCAACTCGCCAGGGCCTGATGCCGATTTCTTTCTTCGCCGGGCGTGAAACTCTCGACATTCAGGTCTGAAATCGCTTCGACGCGAGCCATGGCGCCAGAGGGTAACGTAACTGACAAACCACGACGCATTTCTGCTTGAACCTTGACGCGATTAGTTGCTTCGACATATGTCTCCATCGCCGCTAAGGCACTATCATCCCGCGTCTCAAGCATCGTGGTTCCGATATTGGCCACCAGCCCTTCCACGATTTGACGCGATGCGATTTCATCCGACTCAGGCGCTGACGACGGGTTGTTCAGCGAGTATGTGACAATCGCGGCGGCACCGAATGCCCCGCTCAGGCCAAGCAAGATCAGACGCTGGCCGTTTGTGCGCTGCAACGAGAAATAGGCGCATATCAAACACAGAAAACTCAAGCCGAACGCAAGCGAGGGCACCTGTGTTGCAGCCGCGACTTTGACGACGACTGGGCTTGTCTTTGGGTTGGTCCAAGTTGTCAGGTAATTGTTCCAACTTACAACGGGATCGGATGCATAAATCTGCGAGGGGACCGCCCCTGCCGGATCTGAAAGGGTGATCGGAATAACATCCAAACCAACTGGGAAAAGCTCCCATGCCAGATCAACTCGGTTCGGCAAAGTCGAAACCGGATAGGAAAGGACGACGCCCAGTAACATCGTCTTTCGGTTTGCCTCGGCTTGATCCGGAAGAACACGCAAACCTTCGGCACCAACTTTGATACGCGAGACCTGCACCGTTTCCGGTTTCATCGGCTTGCCATCGACGGCGAGAGGGTTTCTCGTCTCAAAAAAGTCCGAGACGTCAGACTTGATCTTGATGACATCATCTCTGGTCAGTCGGTCAGCATCTCCAAAGCCCAAGTCCACCCAAGTCTCAAGGTCTTTCAAACGCAATATGACCTCGTGCTGGACGACACGCGGTTCCATGGCAAGAAAAGACATCATCGGGGATTTGTGGTGGCGAGTGAGGTTTGGATTCTCAAACTTGCTGAACCAAGGGTCTTCCCAATCTGGCAGCATCGTCTCAGCCTGAGAAAGGTAACGATAGTCTGTCACTGGAACGCCCATATGCTCGGCCACGACGCCAAGTGAAGCCAAGGGAATCCCGTCTGGACTTAGGGGGGGAATGAACGTGATCTGTTCCGGCTTGCCATTGAACGGAAACTCCATGTCCACGTAGACGACATTTTCGCTACGCGGTCGCGGTCGATACAGAGCGCTCGCTGCCGTTTGCCGAGAAATTCTGGGGCGCACATCAATCGTATTCGTTGTGTTGGACAGTTCCACATCGTCTGCCCAAACCTGAATGTTCTGACCTGTACGCTCAGCCAGCGACGTACCCGAACCATCATCTGGAATGACGAATATGGGATAGTCGTTCAAATCGACCTCAAGGAGAACCCGCACATGATCAGGCTGCACCGAAAGCTCAACAAAGTTCGGCGCGGTTTCTCCGCCGTAGGGAGACACGAGATCCGCAATCGATTGGCTTGCGCCAAACGCGATACTCGCAAGCGACGAGCCCACCCAAACCCATGTTTTGCTGCGTTCGCCAATCTTAGAAATGAAACGCGACGGCAGCATAGATACCATTCTGGTCCACATCATAGGCAAACTCCCCATCCGAACGGTCGGTGGAAAAGTCGATTCCATAGAACTGATAGCCAAACCGCAGAGACGTGTTTTCCCAGCCTTTCCAGTCAAACCCAGCCACAACCAGGTATTGCAGGTCATCGCCATTCACACCGAAACCACTCAGTTCAGCCCGGCTGGCGAAATTCCATTTGTCGTTGATTTCCGAGATATATCGAAGTGCGATCATTGGTTCGAGCCATTCTTCTGTCCCACCCAACGTCATACCTGGGCCGGGGCCTGCAAAGTCGATTTCCTGTTTGATCCGGTTCCACTGAACACCAATTGCGGCATCCGCTGCATAGCGTTGGCCCGAGGCATTTACTCCGTTCGCAAACCGGTAAGCGCCCTGCACGTTGGCAAAGGTCTGCCGGACATCAACATCAACGTCCACCCTGCCACCGGGTAGAGTTCCATCTCCGCCAAGCTTTACGTAGTAAACTTCTGAAATGATCCCGAAGTCGCCGTTCCAGCCCTCGTAACGTACTGAAGCTGCGCCTTGCAACACATCCAGCACCTCGCTCAGGTTCAAGTCGAAATCGACGCTGGTTCCATCTATAGTTGATGTGCCCGTCGTGCTGAGCGGAAGAAACAAATAGGGCGTGATTGAGTGTCGCCAACCGCCGTCATCATCTTCAGAACGTGCAAGTGACTGGGCGTTTGCTGCGTTGGATATAGCGACAAGCGACCATCCAACGCAGACCAAATAGCGAGTAATCAATGAGGTATGTTGCATAGAGATTTCCGATCAGAATTAAAAGAACCGGCGCGTTATTAAGACGCGCCGGTCAAATTTGACTTTATTCATCGCCCGGATACAAGAACTCTTGGCCTAACGCTTCCGAAGCTTCTTCGTAGATGGGTCGCAAAACGTCGTCTACGTCGTCAAAACCACCCTTTGTGAACTCTGAGAACTCCATTACTTCTGGAGAAAGTCCAACCTTTTCCGCATAAGCGGTCTTGTCAGCAGGGTTTGGCGGCTCAGCTGGTGCAGCGAGAGGCGGTGCCCAAGTGTGCTCTTCCGTTGCTGCCATCCGAACCGTAATCGCGTCTTTCGTGACATTCCAAACCATGAAGTCATCTGCCAGACTTAGCGGACCATCATAAGTGCTGCGTATGCGCTCGAATACATTGTTAGAAGTGTCGAAGTCATTGAAGAAATGATAGGCGACCGCCATTCGTGGTTCGATATCGCTCATGACTTTTCCGAAGGCTTCGGGCGCCGTATGTACTTGAGTTCCAACCAATAAAGCGGACTCGGGTGTGAAACCCATCTTTGCTACAAGGTCGGGAACCGCTACGAAGCATTCATGGATGGCGAGGTCTGCGTTCTTAGCGTACTCCTTGAACCACTTGTTCGGATAAGTGTCTGAGCTAAAAACAAATTTTAAACCATTCCATTCCAGTGCGTAGCTGATTGCACCATCAATTGAATGGATGGCTGGAAAAGTACGAATTTGGACGCCATTTTCTTCGTAAATTACCTCGTTCTCTAACCTGTAATCGAACTCATTAACCTCCATTGAATAACCGCGGAAATCAGTGACTCCTGCACGGCCTGCTAGGTCCCATGTGAGCATCTTTTGCATATGATCTAGTGCATAAGCAGTGCCAAGTTCTTCTGATGGTCCACTTGGGCCCCAAACCCGTAGCGGAATATTCCGCCCCATCAATGCGCCACCGATGAACAGGTCATGCAACGCGCCGAAATGGTCGGTATGAAGATGGCCGATGAAGACCTTGTCCAAATAATTATACGGGATTTGCAGGGAAGAAATTCGCTCGGCCGATCCCGAGCCAATATCGAACAAGAACTTGTCTCCGTTGCCCAATTCCACAAGGAAACACGCAGCAGCCTGAGCAGCCCGCGTAGTAGGCATTCCGGTTCCACACGCGATGACCCGCATCTCGTCTTCAGCGAGATCTTCGGTATTGGGGTAGTACACATCGCGAGGGCGATCACGCACCATCGTAGGAGAAACTTCTTCTGTTTCCTGCGCGTATACAGCCGAAGGCGCAATTAACTCCATGACTGCTTCAGTGACAGCTTGTGGAGAAACAGCCCAAGCGCCAATTATCGCTCCACATACGAAGTGCTTGCCGAGACTTCTGTAGTTCATACGTTTGGCCATGTGTCATCCTCCAGTCGCTTAGTAGATTGGCAAGCTGGGAATGCGGAGTTTCGCGCTCCGGCTCGCTGTTTTGGTTAAAAGTTTAGGGTTTAGGGGACTTTCACGTAAGTGACTCACGGTGAATAACGGGGTGACTCACATGCCAATAAATGCAAAAATACGAATGTGGTACGGCAATCTGACAACATCTCGGACGGCGAGAAGCGCGCTGCCCTCGGCAGGTTGATTGCTGACGCTCATCTGGATGGATCCGATAGGCTTCAGGCGTTCCTGACGTACATCGTCGAAGAAGATCTCGCTGGTCGGGGAGATCAAATTCGCAGCAAGACTATCGCCCAAGATGTTTATGACCGCGATACCTCAGAGGGGACCGACCCGGAAAATATCGTTCGCGTCGATGCACGTCGACTTCGTCAGTTCTTGGAACTGCATTACGAGGGTATCGGTAGGGATGATCCGGTAAGACTGTGTGTAGACAGCGGCGGATATAGGCCGCGGTTCGAAACTGTCTCAGAAACCAGTTCAGTATCAATCTCAACAAAAACCAAACGCATTGGACTACCCTTAGGGGCGTTCGCCATAGGGGCCGTCGTTGGCGCGTTGGTCGCAGTTGGTCTTGCCCAAGATGGACAGGAAACTGCTTTTGCTGAAGTGAGTGGTTCATCAGAAACTGACACGGACGCATACTTGCAGCGCGCGGCAATTTACGAGAAATCCCTAGCCGCGTTACAAGCATTCAATTTGGCGCAACAAGCGCGGACAATGATATTTCCGATCTTCGACCGACAGCGGCAGCTACTTGTTCTGTCTGTGTTTGAGGGCGTGATCGAGATCGACCCAGAATATTTCGCTGGATATGCCGGTGCAGCGCAGGCACTCGCGTCACTTGCGGTGATAACTCCGCCATCCGATGCCAAGACCGAATACGCTGAAGCCGCTATGAAGCTGGCGAACCAGGCGGTAAGCCTTGCCCCAGATCAAGCCTGGAGCCAGTCTGCTAAAAGCTGGGCCAGTTTTGCCAATCGCGATTATGAGGCTGCGCTGCAACTCAGTAGACGCGCATCAAAACTTGATCCGAATGATGGAGCAGTCCTCGACTTTCTTGGCGCGGTGGCCATGTTTTCAGGCGAATTCGAAGAAGCTATTGAAACAGCAGACAGGCTATCTCTGCTGGATTCCAGCAACCAAAGATTTGCAAATCGAAACATTTCCGGCGCGACGTATTTTCATCTGGGTGAATATCAAACAACGGTAGAGCGCTTTGAAGAGGCAAAGCAACTTGGCGATCCACTCAGCGCTCCTTCACTAGCTTATGTAACGGCAGCGTTGTCAGCTATGGGGCAAGACTATGCGGCTAAAGCCAAACTGGCTGAACTTGAGCGCGCATGGCCGGAAGCACCGATAGATGCGATGCTCAAAAGTATCCACAAAGATGTCGAGAACGCAGAGGCCGTGCTACGCGAGTTACGAAAACAAGGCTGGGTTAGCCCAATGCGATAGAATCGCGCACAACAGCGGGGCGGAATACGAAGGTCGAAAAAATCTCCGCTGGCGCAGGTCCTCCGGTCAAAATTCCTAAAACCAGCGCGAAGTTGAGATCGATAGTGGGAAGCAAGGTAAGCGACGTCTTCTCAGATTGCGTAAAATTTGCTTTCTTGCGCAATGCCGTCGCCAGTGCGGACTGCAGAAACCGGTATCTTTGGGCTCTCAACAGCCATTCGCTGTACTAGGAATGAAAGATCGCTCCGCCTTAGCCTTTAAACAGCACCCTCGCCAGTACCAGCGACCACCCGCCAGAGCCCGGAACGACTAGTCGGTGACCGAGCCAGAGCCTGTGAACGGGTCTCTAGTGGTCTCGAAAGGTGTCCTACAACCCCAGCCAGTTCAATCATACATGGAACGGCGGCATGCCACAGGGGCTCAACTCTCCGAGAAATGCCCGTTTATGCCTCGGCTGTTCTGGCACCCTCTGACCTCTCGTCTTTCATGAATTTTTTAACAGGGGTCCTATGGGGGCGGGGAATAGGTATATGTAGTGAACAGAAACCGGAGAATAGAGAAGCCCGAGTATCCTCGTTTCTGATCCACAATATATAGAGGGAGGAGGAGGTTGTAGGGGAGATTGAGGACCCATAGCACTCGCAGCCAACCGACGTTCACTGCTGGTTAAATCTCGTAGCGGTGAATTCATGATTGGGTTTTCAATTGGTCAAGGCCTGAAGTCATTCACCGTTCAGTCACGAGACCGTCGACAATCAAAAGTTTGCGACAGAGTCGAAGCTGAATTCCGAAGCGAAAAAGCTGGTCAATGATGACGGCGGTGCGCTTGTCCCGATGATTGCCAACCACATCATGAGTGTCAGCAGCACTCTGACGCAGGGCAGTATCGCCGCAAATAGGGAAATGGATGTTGCCAAAGCTCACGAGCGTTGTTGGTTTGCCTAATAGCGTATTTCCCGTCCGACGGTCTGACACCGGTAGCTTTCTTGGCCTGCAGCGATAATTCTTGTCGCTTGCAGGCCTTTTTGTCGCGAACGCGCTTGTCTCTTGTCGAAAGCTGGGCAAGCTCGAAAAATGAACCGGAATCGTACTACAAAACGTCTGGACCGCCGTGCCACCGGCTGTAACCTTGTTCCGCAACGGATGTGATCACCCGAAAGGGCGCTCTATCTGCACGAACTCAGGCGAATTTGGAATACCACGTGACCGCTCAACGCTTGCGCTTAGCCATTGATACTGGTGGCACATTTACGGATACGGTGCTTGTATCCGGCGACGAGACCATTGTTGCCTCGACCAAGACTTTGACCACCCACCAAAACCCCGCAGATGGGGCGATGGAAGGCGCGCAGCGCGTCATCGCCCAGTCCGGGCGCGCGTTGAGCGATGTGACAGGCTTCATCCACGGCACAACACTGGCAACCAATGCGTTGATTGAACGACGCGGCGCGGTTGTGGCGACAGTGACGACTGAAGGCTTCCGGGACATCCTGGAGATCGCGTACGAGCGGCGCTATTCGCAGTATGACATCAACTTGGAGAAGCCCGATTTGCTAGTACCACGTGAACGGGCGCTGACCGTTCGGGAACGTATGGCGGCAGACGGCAGCGTCCTGATCCCTCTCGACGACGACGCGATTGATGCGCTGATGGCTGATCTATACGTCAGCGGTGCCGAGGCGGTCGCGATCTGCCTGATGCATGCCTATGCCAATCCCGAGCACGAGCGCCGCCTGCGTGACATTCTGGCCGAAAGACGCCCGGACCTGACGGTCTCAATCTCGTCCGAAGTAAGTCCCGAGGCGCGCGAGTTCGACCGACTCTGCACCACTGTTGCCAATGCCTATATTCAGCCGCTGATGGAAAGCTATATTAACCGGTTCGTCACCCGGTTCGAAGCCGAGGGCGTGACATGCCCGATCCTGATGATGACCGCCGGAGGCGGCATGTGCACCGAGCGGACTGCCACCCGATTCCCGATCCGGCTGGTGGAAAGCGGTCCTGCAGGGGGCGCTATCCTTGCCGCGCGCATCGCGGCGCGGGCCGGGATTGGCGATGTTCTGTCCTTTGACATGGGCGGCACGACCGCCAAGCTGTGCCTGATCGACAATGCCCGGCCCCAGACCTCGCGCCAGTTCGAGATCGCGCGGGCGGAACGTTTCATCAAGGGATCAGGCATGCCGGTGCGCATCCCGGTGGTCGAGATGATCGAGATCGGCGCGGGCGGCGGATCCATCGCCGGTGTCGACCGTCTGGGCCGTCTGACTGTCGGCCCGAAATCCGCCGGATCGGAACCCGGCCCGGTCGCCTTTGGCCGGGGCGGCACTGAGCCGACCGTGACTGACAGCGACATTACGTTAGGCTATATCGCGCCAGATACATTCGCCGAAGGGCAAATCCAGCTTGATCCGGATGCCTCCAAGGCTGCCCTGACCCGAGTGATCGGTGAAAGGTTGGAGTTGGATGCCGTAGGCTCGGCAGATGGGGTCAGTCGCATCGTAGACGAAAGCATGGCTAGCGCCGGGCGCATGCATGCGGTGGAATCGGGCAAGGATCTGGGCCCGCGTACTATGATCGCATTCGGTGGCAACGGTCCGCTGCATGCCAGTCGCGTTGCACGCTCTGCCGGTGTGTCGCGCATCGTGATCCCGCCTAACCCGGGCGTTGGGTCCGCAGTTGGTTTCCTGTTCGCACCTGTGTCGTTTGAGATCGTCCGCTCACGCTACTCCCTGCTCAACAGCATGGATATAGATGGCGTGAACGACCTTTTCGAAACAATGATTGCCGAGGCAAAGGAGGTCGTGGCCCAGGGTGCCAGCGGTACGGCGACCGAAACCCGGCGGACCGCCTTCATGCGCTATAGTGGTCAGGGGCACGAGATAGAAATCACGCTCCCAGACCGTGCATTGGGGGCGGATGACATCATCCGCCTAACCGCCGCGTTCGAGGATGAATATCGCAAACAATTCTCGCGCCCTGTGCCGGGAATGGCGATCGAGATTCTCAACTGGGCCGTTCGGGTCGCAACCCCAAACAGCGATGTGCCTCCGATGCCGGAAACACCTGATCGCCGTGCCTTTAACGTGGCCGAATGGCGACTCATTACCTGCGATGTTGACGGTGTTTTGAAAGACGCGGCCTTTGTTGCGCGCGCGGATCTGAAACCTGGTGATTTCGTTCCCGGCCCCGCACTGATCTATGAACCGCAAACCACCACGCTGGTCTCGGCTGATTTCTCGGCGCATGTAGACGCAATTGGGAATCTTGTCCTGATCCATGACCAGACAGGAGGCGCTTTATGACTGCCGATCTTTCTCCGGCCCACCTGCAAGTGATGTGGAACCGACTGCTGGCGGTGGTCGAAGAACAGGGGCAGACCCTGATCCGAGCGGCGTTTTCGCCAATCGTACGCGAGTGCGGCGACATTTCTGCCGGGATTTTCGACGAGCAGGGCCGGATGCTGGCGCAGGCCGTCACCGGCACACCGGGACATATCAACACCATGGCTGCGGCAGTTATGCATCTGCGTGAGCATTTCCCGGAGCAGACCATGAGACCCGGCGACATCTACATGACCAATGATCCCTGGCTTGCCTCGGGGCATCTGAACGACTTTCTGCTGATGATGCCGGCGTTCAAGTACGGCAAGGTCGTGGGCTATACCTCGTGCACCTCGCATCTGGTCGATCTGGGTGGTCTTGGAATGGGGCCCGAAGGGTCGGATATCTATGACGAGGGGCTTCTGATCCCCCCTTGCAAACTGGTCGAAGAAGGCACTCCAAACGCCCTGCTGTTAAATATCATTCGCGCCAACAGCCGCGAGCCGATTGCAAACGAAGGCGACATCTATGCGCTGATCGCTTGTTGCGAGACCGGCGTGACCCGGCTGGTCGAGATGATGGACGAGTTTGGCATCGACGATCTGGACCGCTTGGGCAGCTATATCATCGACACGTCGCGCCATGGCACGCTTGAGGCAATCGCCGAGGTGCCGGAAGGCGTATACAAGAACGTCCTGAAGATGGACGGCTACGAAAATGAGCTGGTGATGCAAGCGACACTCACCGTCAGCAAGTCGGGCATGCATGTGGATTTCACCGGCACTTCAGGCTGTTCGCGCAAAGGCATAAACGTGCCGCTCAACTATGCCACCGCCTATACCGTATTCGCGCTGCGCTGCATCGTTGGTCCGGATATCCCCAATAATGCCGGGTCGCTGGAACCGTTTACCGTGGACGGCCCTAAGGGTTGCATTCTAAACGCCCAACGTCCGGTTCCAGTGGCGATGAGGCACACGCTGGGTCAGGTCACCCCCGATCTTGTGCTGGGTTGTCTGCATCAGGCCTTACCCGACGCGGTCCCGGCTGAGGGTGCAAGCTGCATGTTTGACCTGCCCATGCGTCACGCTCCCGAAGTTGCCCGCGACGGTGGCCGCGAGTTTGCGATTGAGCCGGTTCATAATGGCGGCACCGGCGCGCGGCCTCATGCGGATGGGCTGTCAGCCACCGCCTACCCCTCGGGGGTGTTTGGCAGTCAAGTCGAGATTACCGAGAGTGTGGCACCGGTGACCATCTGGCGACGTGAACTGCGCCCCGATTCTGGCGGCGCGGGCAAGTATCGCGGCGGTCTCGGGCAGCGGATCGAGATGACCTCGTCCAATGACGCGCCGTTCATCGTATTCCTATCGGTTGAACGGCTGAAGTTTCCCGCCCTTGGCCGCATGGGCGGGCAGCCCGGCGCGCCAGGACGCATCCGTTTCCGCGACGGCGACAACGACCTCCCGGGCAAGGGAGAGCTACGCGTCGAAGGCGGCGATTACCTGATCTTCGACACCCCCGGCGGTGGCGGGTTCGGCGCCCCTACTGACCGTGACCCCGATGCGCTGGCGCTGGACCTCAAACGCGGTCTGGTCACCGCTGAGGGTGCCAAAGCCTATGGAGGTGACGCATGATCCGCCCGGTTCCCCATGTGGATGCGATGACGGCCTATGCGCTGGCTGATCTGGGTGGCGCGGGCGTCATCTCACTGGCCCAGAACGAAAGCGCCTTTGCCGCAAGCCCTAACGCAATCGCAGCTGGGCAAGCGGCAATGACCAATCTGCCGCTATATCCCGACCCGGAATGGCCCGATCTGCGTGCTGCAATTGCAGATGTGCACGGGCTGGACCCGGCACGGATACTGTGCGGCGGAGGCTCGATGGAGTTAATCGGTTGCCTGATCCGGGCCTATGCAGGCCTCGGTGACCAGGTACTGGGCACAGACTTCGGATACGCGTTTGTGTCCACGGCAGCGGCGCAGGTGCAGGCTGATTACGTCAAGGCCCGCGAGCTCGACTTGACCGTCTCCGTCGACGGCATCCTGGCCACGGTGATGCCCGAGACCCGGATCGTCTTTATTTGCAATCCCGGCAACCCGACCGGCACTTTGATCCCCAATTCCGAGGTTCTGCGACTGCGGGACGGATTGCCTAAAGATATTCTGCTGGTCGTGGATCAGGCCTATGCCGAGTTTTCCGATGATGCCCATGACCCCACCGAAATATTCGCCCTGACAAACCGCGGCGATACCGTGGTCATGCGTACATTCTCCAAGGCCTACGGTATGGCAGGCGCGCGCGTTGGATGGGGCTACTTCCCAACCGAAATCTCGGGTGTGATGCGCAAGCTTCTAAATCCCAACAACATCTCGATTGCCTCACAGACCGCCGCCGCCGCCGCCATGCGGGATCAGGCGCATATGCAAAATGTGGTCAAACGGACCGCCGAAATCCGCGACAAGTTTACTGAAGACTGCCGCGCAATGGGCCTGAACGTCCCGGAAAGTAACACCAACTTTGTTCTGCTGCGCTTTGCCTCGGATGAAGAGGCGCAACGTGCGGATGCGGCCCTGCGGGCCGAAAATCTGATGATGCGCGGCATGGGTGGCTATGGCCTCAACGACTGCCTACGCGCCACGATCTGTGAGGTATCGGTCATGGATCGCTGCCTGAAGGTGCTGAAAGGGGTGTTGTCATGAGCTACGAAACCCGCCGGCGGGCCAAAATCGGCGTCCTGGTGCCTTTCACCAACACCAATCTGGAACCGGATATGGAGTTGATGCGGTCGCCGGATACTACCATCCATTTTCAACGCATAGGCGGCTATGACGTGGATCAGATCCCCGGCACGGAACAAATGGCTGGGCTGGGTGCTTCGGATATCAGCCATGATCTGCGAATGATCTCAGGCGTGCGCCCCGATGTTGTGCTTTATGGCTGCACCTCGGCAACTTTGACCCATGGACCATCCTTTGACGCCGACTTGGCACGCGAAATCAAAGAGGTATCGGGTGCCTTGTCTTTCACGGCGGCAGGGGCGCTTGTGGCCGCGATTCAGGCGCTTGGTGTGACCAAGATCGGTTTCTCTTCGCCCTATCTGGGCGAGATCAACTTGCAGGCAATGGAGTTTCTAGCGCACAACCAGATCGCAACCGTCAAATGTGCCGATGTAGGTCGCGAGCTGGGCAACTATGGGCAAGGCGAGCTGACCCCGGACGAAGTGTTCGATCTGGCCTGTCAGGCCGATCACCCCGATGCGCGCGCAATCGTTCTCAGCTGCACCGACATGCGATCAGTCGAAGCTGTTGAACGCATCGAGGTTGCGCTGGATAAACCAGTAGTCACCTCCAATCAGGCGATGATATTTTCGGTGATGCGTGCGTTGAAACTGCCGCGTCGAGGCAACGAGCCGGGCCGGTTGTTTGATCTGCTGTAGGTTGGCATGGACACAGAGTTACGCGCGCTAGGTGGAGGCGCCACTTTGGCTCTGTTACAAGCCTTAGTGCGAACGGACAGGTGTTCCGGAGCACTTCACTGCTTCTCTGGTCGGTCACCAATCGGCACGGTCGGAGAACGGGATCACCTACGGGATTTACTCGGCTGGGATCAGTGACGAGCAACGCCGGTCGATCGTTGACCAGATACGGCTTCCGGTATGAGTTTCCCGGACATTGATGCGTTCGAGGAGCGGGCAGCCATCGCTGAATACGATGGCGGTTGCACCCGCAGGGCAGCGGAAGATCTGGCTGCTCGTGCTCAGGGGTTTCCTGACACTGAAGCCTACTGGCAATGGTTGGCTGACTATGTCGTCGACCGAAGACCACCTTCATAGAAAGAACCCTCGGCGGCCCTTAGCGGGTTGCCGGGGGATCTTCGCTTTGCTTTCTCTTTGCTTAAATGGGCATTTTTCGGAGCTGTCGGAACAACCACGTTAGGTGACGGAATAAAATGCCGAAAAAAATATCAGTTCAGTAGGCACTTAAAGGGCTAAATTAGGTGATCGGCATGGTCTCTGCTTACAGAGCTTCTTATGAAACACAATATTATTGATTTAGTTCAGTAAATCTCCCTAACTAGAATTCGTTGGTCAGCCCTACTTCAATCGTAGTTTCATCATAACTGAATGCGTCAATTCCACTTTTCACCCGATTGTAACTGCCCTCAACGTACGGGATCAGCCCGTTCCCTAATATTGTGTCACGCTTTTCAATTCTGAGACGCAGGCCATACTGATCTTCGTCAGGATTGCCGAAGAAAAGTGGGTTGGTCTCAGAGAACGATTTGACCGCAAAATAGACCTGAGGTTCAATGACAAATCCAGCACCGGCGTCAAACGAGCCAAAAGCCTCCAGACCTGCGATGTCAAAAGTATCAATGTCGCGATCGGTTGATTTGGTTTCAGCAAAGATTGCAATTCCAACAGTGTTTCGCCCCAAAAATGAACGCCGTACCCCAAATCTCGCATTCACTGTGTGCCCACTGAAGGTATCATCGAATTTATTGTTCAATTTAAACCCTGAAATCGAACCAAACACCGAAACGGCTTGCGAGTTTCTGGTCTCGAACGCAGTCTCTAAACCCAACCTGTCCTCAAAGTGTTCATCGGCAATGAAGCGTGTCGAGACTACTGGGCTAAAAACAACTGTTGTACGTGGAAAAACCAAGCGGGCTCCGCCTCGCGCACCCAAAGTCACGTCGCGAAACGATTTCTCATCTGAAATATCTCCAAATGAGAACACCTCTGCGAAGCCAATTACCCGACGATCTTTTGTTGAAAGCCTGTTCAGACTTTTGCGCCACAACGCTGATACAGAATATCCGACACCATATGTAGTCTTGCTGGAGCGATCTAAAGTTGCTGGTATAGGTATCCCGAAGAAGTCTAATTCAATCTGGTCTGTGTCGTAGTTTCGCGTAGAACCCAATTTTTTTAACCCAAACTCAAAATCCAACTCAAACCCTCGCCGCGCATCAATTTCTGCAATAAAAGTTAGAACTTTTTGTCGAACAGGCTCCGGAATATCACCCGACAGCACCTTAAAAAACTCGGACCGCGAACGGTTCCATTGTTCGCTTAGGAAATAAGCCAGCGCCAACTCCAAGCGCACACGTGTAAGGTTAGGATCTTCCGCAAGAATGCTAAGGTATATTGCAATTGCTGTACTGTAGTCACCGCGGCTAGTGGCGGCGAGCCCCGATTTGAACCTGGTATCGGTGGCGGCCGGATCGGTGGTTGATGCATTCGCTCCACTGGGAACCACGCAAAAGGTTAGAAAAAAGACTACGATCAACCGCAAAAAAGTCATCGCGACTCCACTGGATTATTGTTTTCTTCTGCGATCTGAATGACTCTGTGCACGCCTTTTGGGAACGGTGCGTGAAGTGTCACATATGCCTAATGACTATTCGCAACGGAGTAGTATTGCGTTGGCCGCAATTCAGCTCTTTGCTCAATTTCCGCCGAACGCTCCCATATGCCAGACTCCACCCGGACCGGAAGTTGAATACGTGCCTCCAACTTCGTTGGCAGACGGACCATAAAACTGCCCTTGTGCAGAGCCAGATGTACCCGTTCCCGTCACAGTTGCCGTGAACCCTGAGCCGCTAACCGTGCCTGAACCGCTAAAATCCAGTTCCGGTGCACTGCTCGTTGCGGCTGTGTTGAGATTTACAGCTGCCGTGTTCGCACTATCGATGCTTGCAGTGTTGAAATCCGTGGATACTGTGACCGTGGATACTGTTTGGTATGGCTGGCCATCTGCACGACGAGCCACTCCCAATCCGACGCCCTGATATGTTGCGCTGACTCCAACAGGAACGTCAGTAGCTTCTGTTTTAAGCCCATAACTTCCTGCACCAACGGTTCCTGCGCCTGTGCCGGCCCCTGTCACCCATGCACCATAGGTCTGGTATTCATAACCAGCTTGTCCGGGATTGATAAACGTCGCGGAATCTTGACCATCAGCTGTTACATAGCCTGTAACAAATGGAGCATCGATCCTAGTGTCGCCGTTTCTCGTATCAA
Organism: Ruegeria lacuscaerulensis; assembly: GCF_013034745.1. NCBI lineage: Bacteria > Pseudomonadati > Pseudomonadota > Alphaproteobacteria > Rhodobacterales > Roseobacteraceae > Ruegeria > Ruegeria lacuscaerulensis. Next base: position 31,864 of record NZ_WQGP01000017.1, read on the forward strand.
ATGAAACGGACGATCCAGGTGCGCTAGCTGTCAATGCAACTGGCGTTCCGTTTCTGGTGACTACGCGGGTGGTGCTTTGTGACGGTCCAGATGGGTTAGTTATTACCACTTCCCCAGTAGTGGGGTCGGCAACGTAGTTCGCCGTAACAGCCTGACCGTCTATGTCAGTCGTTCCATTATCGGGAATGTTTGAAAAACCGTTAAACGGCTTAACGGTTGCCCCTGAGTCAATGCTTTCGCTGCCCAAACAAGCCGTCAAGGCCGTGCAAGCCAATGCTCCAGAAATAGTGCGAAATATGAATAGATCAGCCATCTCTTCCTCCCAAAAGAAACTCCGAAAGTACCTCAATATATATTTTTATTCGAATGTATCGTTGACATAGATCAAGGGGGGTAGCTGCATCTCACGGTACGATGAGAAAAGAACTTGGTGGGGGGAAAGCAAATGAAGACAACTACTTTGAAGTTGATTGCAGCGTTGAGTTTAGCTGCGTTGCTTGGCGCTTGCTCAAGCACGTGGGAAGAAGATGGGATCAACAACTCTGGAATCACGGCGGCAGCGGGTGCGACTAGAACAGCGGAACAGATAGAGTTGTTTAGCGGCAAAACGGCCTCTCAGGAATATACCGTGATCCAAGAAATAAAAGTGGCAGTAAATAAAACTACAGTGTTCAATGAAGATCCGACCGTCACGCAAGTTGAGGCTCGGCTGCGACAGAGCGCGGCTGAGTTGGGCGGGGATGCAGTTGTCAATGTAGTCATATCTCAAGTCAAAGTACGTGCAATGAGTTGGGGAGGTCGCATCGGCGAAGGTACAGTTGTTAAGTACAAATAACTTTGTGTTGTGTCGGTTCACCTATCATGGGGTTGTGCTTATACCGCAGTCAGAAACGCCCTGTACTCACCCTCGAAATGCCCCCGAAACCGCCCCAATTCTGGTCATCGCTTGGAAAAGCCTATTGGTTTCATCGGACGGCAAGGATTCCTACCACCCCAGCCAGTTCATCAGAACATGGAACGAGACTAGGAACTTGGGGT
>NZ_WQGP01000018.1:0-31226 GCF_013034745.1 Ruegeria lacuscaerulensis
AACCGCCTAGACAAACAAACCCAAAAGCCCCGCAACAAAAGCGGGGCTTTTTTATCGCCGGATACGTGGCGTTTTGGAGGGAGCCCAATACGCGCCGTTTTGTTCCCTGGCTTTTTCGTAGGCCTGAACTTGGTTCAGTGCGTCTGCACCGCCTGCGTCGAACAACTGCCCAAGAAGGCATTCAAGGACAGCCATTGCGCCGGAATATGCAGAAAAGTGATGCAGGGATCTTGTGCTGACCGGGAACAGGACGTCGGGTTGAATGCCTGGTGCGACCACCTCGCTGTCGGTGATCAGGATGAGGCGCATCCGGCGGGCCAGCGCAGAGCGCATCGATTGGATTGTATCTGCGGAATAGGGGTGAACTGTGATGGCCAACAGGCAGTCTTGCTGGGTCGCGTCCACGAGGTCATCGCTGGCTGCGCCAACATGTCGTGGGATCAACTGTATTCCGGGATGTGCCATTCGGCCCACATACGAGAAATAGTAGGACAGCGCATAACTGGCGCGGGTGGCGGTGACAAAGCACCGCCGAGAAGACGTGATGACATCCAGCGCCTGCGCCGTTTTTTCGGGCGTCATCAACCGAAGGGATCGGGTTGTTACATTCAATGTGGTTTCGGCGAATTTGGCCTGTGCCTGATCGGCGGGCGTGCCTTCGTGCATTTCCGCTAGCCAGCTTTGGTTCAGGTGTCGCTCCCGATCAGTTAGCAGAGCATGGCGAAAGGGTGAGCGGAAGGCCTCGTAGCTGTCATACCCAAGTCTTTCGGACAGCCGGACCAACACATTGGTGCTTACGCCGATCTTGTCGGCAGACACTCGGATTGGGTCCAGCGCGATATTGCCGGGATGGTCGAGTACATATTTTGCGGCCGCTTGCAGGGCTGGGGGCAATTGATCGATTGTACCGCGCAAGCGTCGGGTTAGGGAATTGAGTGTCATATTCTGCATAAAAACAAATGTTTTGAAAAAGGCAAATTGAAAACACTGAAGTGAACCGTCATGTCCGAGGTATGCAAAAGGATGTGCCAATGTCTGCCCATAAGTCGTCCGAGAAACCCTATGTTCTGCTTGCGCCAAATGGGGCGCGGCGCGGGGTCAAGGATCATGCCTATCTTCCTGTGACGCTGGATCAGATCACGGAGACGGCGCAGGCATGTCATGGGGTCGGGGCGCAAGGTCTTCACCTACATATACGTGATACGCAGGGACGGCATAGTTTGGACGCGGGGCAATATCTGGAAACGATTGCTGAGCTGCGTAGACAAGTCCCGACGCTGGACATCCAGATCACGACCGAAGCGGTCGGTCTGTATGACGTGCAAGCACAGTACGACTGTCTGGCCGGGGTGAGGCCGGGTTGGGCCTCGGTTTCTGTACGCGAGATTGCGCGTGCGCCGGACCTCGCGGATCGGGTTTATGGGCTATGTGCCGAACAGGGGACGCGGGTTCAGCATATCCTCTATGATGCAACAGACGCTGCTTTGTTGGCGCAATGGCGCGCGTCGGGCATAGTGCGAATGGAACAGTCGGAGCATCTGTTGGTTCTGGGGCGCTATTCGGCAGGGATGAATTCAACGCCCGAGGATTTGGACAGGTTGCCGCCGTTCGATGGGCCCTGGATGGTCTGTGCTTTTGGGCCGCAGGAACATGCGTGCCTTGCGATGGCTGCGCAAAGGGGTGCTGACGTGCGTGTCGGGTTTGAAAACAGCCTGACGGACCACGCCGGAATCCCTTGGGCCGACAATGCGGCATCTGTTGCCGCTTTGGTAGAAACTTTGAAAGGGATCAGATCATGAGCCACGTTTTTCCACGCCATACCAAGGCTGATCTGCCAACTGCTGTTGGAGGCGACGGATGCTATCTGATCGACTCTCAGGGGCGTCGGTATTTGGATTGTGGCGATGCGGCGGTGTCTTGCCTTGGCCACTCGGATCCTGCGGTGATTGCCGCTGTTCAAGAGCAGGTTGGAAAGATCGCGTTTGCCCATTCGGGGTTCATGACTTCGGAACCGGCCGAGGCGTTGGCGGATCTGCTGATCAAACACGCGCCGGGTGATCTGGACCGCGTTTATTTTGTATCGGGCGGATCCGAGGCGACCGAGGCGGCGATAAAACTGGCGCGACAGTATTTTCTTGAGATCGGCCAGCCAGACCGGCGTCATGTGATTGCACGTCGTCAAAGCTATCACGGGAACACCTTGGGGGCCTTATCGGCCGGCGGAAACGCATGGCGGCGCGCGCAGTTTGCGCCGATGCTGATCGAGATGTCTCATATCCCGGCCTGCTACGAATACGGCGAGAAACCCGAGGATGAGAGTAGCTTTGACTATGGCCAGAGGGTCGCAAACGCGCTTGAGGCAGAAATCCTGCGGTTGGGACCGGACAGCGTGATGGCGTTCATGGCCGAACCCGTAGTTGGGGCAACATTGGGTGCGGTACCGGCGGTCGAGGGGTATTTCAGACGAATCCGCGAGATTTGTGACCAGTACGGTGTGTTACTGATCCTGGACGAAGTAATGTGCGGTATGGGGCGCACAGGGCATCTGTTCGCTTGCGATCATGAGGGTGTCGCCCCTGATATCCTGTGCATTGCCAAAGGTCTGGGGGCGGGATATCAGCCGATCGGGGCCATGATGTGCACCGGGAAGATTTATGGCGCAGTCCGAGACGGCTCCGGCTTTTTTCAGCACGGTCACACCTATATTGGCCACCCCGTGGCAACAGCAGCGGCACTTGCCGTTGTGACACAGATGATCGAGCGGGATCTGCCGCATCGCGTGATGCAGATGGGTTCGATGGTTCAGGACGCTTTGCTTGCCGAGTTCGGTCAGCACCCCAATGTCGGAGATATTCGGGGGCGGGGGCTTTTTCGTGGAATCGAGTTGGTCGCGGACCGTGTCACCAAAGCCCCCTTTGATCCGTCACAGGGTGTGGCTACCAAGATCAAAAAGGCCGCTTTAGCGGAAGGTTTGATCTGCTACCCGATGTCAGGCACACGCGATGGGCGATTCGGAGACCACGTTCTTTTGGCTCCTCCTTTCATTCTAAAGGAGACTCAGGTTGGCGAAATGGTCACAAAGTTGAGTAATTCTTTGGCCGCAGTCGTATAACGTGTTTGTGTACTGACAGCTCCTGTGTAATTAATACACTTATTCATTATTTTATTGTGAATGGGTGTGAGTAATGATCGCAGACATTTGGTCAAGTTTTCGGGCACTGCCACTATGGGTACAGTTATGGATGACGTTCATCCTTGTGCCTGTGAATCTCGGCACTCTGGCTTTTGTTGATCAACCGCAGGGTGCACTGATTGCGGCCTTGGCCGTGACAGGAATGGCGTTGAATATTCCTATCATGAGGGCCGCACGCGGCATGTCCAAGGCCATGGCTCTGCCTCATCTGATCTGCTGGGTGCCGATGGTGGCGATCATCATAATCCTGCTAACGGATGGAACTCCGCTGACCACCGGATTTGTTCGGTTTCTGGTTCTGCTTTTGATCGTCGATCTGATCTCATTGGGATTTGACTTGAACGACTCAATCGTGTGGCTGCGTGAACGGCAGGATGAACAGAAAAAAGCCCCCACGGCGGGGGGCTTTGAATAACATCCGGTAATTCTGATTACTTCTGAGGAAGCGGCCCGATCATCATGATCATCTGACGGCCTTCCATTTTGGGCATGTTTTCGACCTTGCCCAGATCCTTGATGTCCTCTGCCACGCGCTCCAGCAGTTCACGCCCAAGATTCTGGTGTGCCATCTCACGGCCTCGGAAGCGCAGAGTGACTTTGACCTTGTCGCCCTTTTCCAGGAACTTGAAAACGTTCTTCATCTTGACGTCATAGTCATGCGTGTCGGTGTTGGGCCGGAACTTGACCTCTTTCACCTCGATGACTTTTTGCTTCTTACGCGCTTCGCTTTCGCGTTTCTGCTGTTCGTATTTGAACTTGCCAAAGTCCATGATCTTGCAGACCGGCGGGTTCGCGTTTGGCGAAATCTCGACCAGGTCTAGGCCCGCATCTGCGGCAAGTTGCATGGCTTTGGCGGGATGAACCACCCCGACGTTGTCTCCATCAGCGCCGATCAGGCGGATTTCGGGGGCACGGATTCTTTCATTGACGCGCGGGCCGGTATCTCTCTGAGGCGGCGCGTTGTGAGGTCTGCGGGCTATGGGTTCATTCCTTTGATGATTGCAGAAATTCGAGCCCGAAATTTAGACCGCTCCGGTGCCTGATTCAAGCGTGATCCACGCCAAAACGATGGAATTTCGGTGGTTTCACAGCAGGTTTATGCGCCGGTCAGGGGTAACCCGGTGACCGGCGCGGCCTGACTAGCCTACAAAGGCCTTTTCGATGACGAATTCCTTGGGTTCGGAATTCGCGCCTTCACGCAGGCCGAACTCTTCCAGAATGGCTTTGATATCGAGGTTAAAGGCCAGTGAGCCACAGACCATAGCACGGTCGGTTTCCGGCTTGATGCCACCTTCGATACCCAGATCGGCAAAGACAGTGCCGTCTTGCAGCAGGTTGGTGATGCGGCCCATCTTGGGGCTCTCTTCCCGTGTGGTGGTCGGGTAGTATCGGATCTTGTCGGCGAAACCTTCGCCCATCAGCTCGGCCAGCATCTCGTCCTTACGGATGTCTTCGATCAACTGACGACCGTATTCCAGTTCGGCCACTTCGCGGCAGGTATGCGTGATGATGACCTCATCATAATCTTCATAGGTCTGCGGTTCGCGCAGCAGCGAGGCGAAGGGCGCAAAGCCGGTGCCGGTGGCGAAGAACCACAGGCGTTTGCCGGGCAGCAGGGCGTCATGTACCAGCGTGCCAACGGGCTTGGGCCGCAGGATAATCTGATCGCCGGGTTTGATATGTTGCAACTTTGACGTCAGCGGACCGTCCTGCACCTTGATCGAGTAGAACTCCAGCTCTTCGTCCCAGGAGGGCGACGCGATCGAATAAGCGCGCAGAAGCGGTTTTTGGCGGCCGGTCTTGGGGTCGGGATCGCCCATCAAACCGATCATCACAAACTCGCCCGAGCGGAACCGCAGCGAGGCCGGGCGCGACACTTTGAAGGAAAACAGGCTGTCGGTCCAATGCTTGACGTCGGTGACGGTCTGGGCGTCGGGCAGAACGGGGGCCTTCAAGGCGGTTGCTTCACTCACTGGTTTCATCTCTGTCATCGTTATATCCGCCAGTTGGGTAAACCGGCATCTCCGTTTAATCTTTGATCCACGTCAGGAAAAGGGGGCAGTTGCTCCCACGTCCTGTCCTCAAGCTGACCGATGGCGGTCTTAACCGCGCAGGCGGGCCTGATAGTTGTTGTCTTCCCAGTTCGACCGGGCCAGCCACTGATCTTCGGGCTGACGCTGGGCCAGTGCCTGGTCGATCTCGACCTCGTCAAAGCCGCTACGGCGAGCCATGGCGAATTGATCCGCCAGTACATGGCCGCGGGCGCGCAGACGGCCGGTATAGCCTTTCAGGCGCAAAATGCGGGCAATGGTAAAGCCGCGCCCATCAGCCGACGACGGAAAGTCCACGCGCACCATTTTGGCGCTGCCCAGACGTTCAAACAGCTCATCCGGATCGGTGTCCGAGGCCACATCCAACGCAACCACGTCATTGGCGGCGTCTTCCAGCGTAACAAACCCATCGGTCCAGTCGTCGGGGGCAAAGCCCTCATCATTTACGATTACGTTCATGTTGTCTCTCCGGCGCGCACCATCTTGCCATCGACAAAATGGATGCCGCATTCTTCCTTGTTCTGATCGCGCCAACGTCCGGCGCGAGGGTCTTCGCCTTCTTTGACCGGCGAGGTGCAGGGCGCACAACCGATCGAGGGGTATCCTTTAGCCACCAGTGGATGCCGGGGCAGGTTGTTTTCTTCCATATAGGCGCGCACATCCCCGGGCGCCCAATGGGCCAACGGGTTGACCTTGATCCGGCCAGTGCCGTCTTCGACCTCGAAGAACTCCAGCGCGGCGCGGGTGCCGGACTGAAACCGTTTGCGCCCGGTGATCCAGCCGCAGTAGCCCGTCAGGGCCCGTTGCAGCGGGAAGGTCTTGCGCAGGTTACAGCACGCATCCGTATCCCGCAGACGCAGGGCACCATAGGGGTCGTCGCGCTTCACATCCTCGTCCTCGGCGCGGATGATCTGCACGTTTTTAAGCCCCAGACGTTCGCTGACCTCCTGCTGGTATTCCAGCGTTTCGGTAAACAGCATCTGAGTGTCCACAAACAGCACCGGGGTCATCTTGTCGACCACCGCCGCCATGTGCAGCAACACTACCGACTCGGCCCCAAAGCTGGACACCAGGGCAAGATCTTCAATCTGGTCAATGGCACCGTGCATCACGTCATGCGCGCTGTGGTGCCGGAACCGGGCGTTCAGCGCCTCGACTTTTTCGGTCAGTTCGCTGCGGTCTTTGCCCAGTTCCGTCTGGATCAGATCAAGCGGCATTCGCCTGAGCCTCGGGGTACAGAGCTGCCTTGAACGGAGCCATGCCGACACGGCGATAGGTCTGCAGGAACTCTTCTTCGGGGCTGTCGCGCTGTTCCAAATAGGTGTTCACGATCCGCTCGACCGCCGGGACGATTTCATCATAAGCAAAGCCTGGACCGGTACGGTCGCCGATGGCTGCCGTTTCAGTGCCGTCGCCGCCCAGAGTGATCTGGTAGTTATCGACGCCTGCACGATCCAGACCCAGAATGCCGATGTGACCCACATGGTGGTGACCACAAGCGTTGATGCAGCCCGAGATCTTGATCTTCAGGTGGCCGATATCATGCTCCAGCTTAAGATCGTCAAAGCGGGTTGCGATTTCCTGTGCAACCGGGATCGAACGTGCCGTGGCCAGCGCGCAGTAATCCATGCCGGGGCAGGCGATGATGTCGCTGATCAGGCCGATATTTGCGGTGGCCAGATCGTATTCCTTCAGCTTGGCGTGGATCGCGGGCAGGTCCGATTTGTGGACATGCGGCAGGATCACGTTCTGCTCGTGGCTGATGCGCAGCTCATCATAAGCGAACTCTTCAGCCAAATCGGCCATCACGCGCATCTGTTCTGTGGTCGCATCACCCGGTGTCGCGCCGTGCTTTTTGATCGAGATCGTGACAATCGCGTGGTCCGCGTTCTTATGCGGCGCGATATTGGTATCGACCCACGAGCGGAACACTGGATCGTTGGTATAGGCGCTCTCAAAGGACGCGACCGAGCCCTTACGGAAATCAGGCGCTGCAAAGTGGCCCTTGATCTCTTCCAACAACGCCATATCGGCGCCTTTGAATTGGGGGCGGACCTGAAGGAAGCGCTCGTTTACCTTGGCGCGGATGGTGTCGATGCCGTTTTCATGAACGGTGATCTTGATGCGCGCTTTGTATTTGTTGTCACGGCGGCCGATCTGGTTCCAAACAGACACAGTCGCTTCAAGATAGGCCAGCAGGTCGTCAAAGGCGACGAAATCCGACAGTTCCTTGCCGATCATCGGCGTACGGCCCAGACCACCGCCCACGATCACGCGGGCGCCCAGAACGCCGTCGCGTTCAACCAGTTGTAGGCCGATGTCGTGCGCTTTGATTACAGCACGGTCGTTTTCCGAACCGGTGATGGCGATCTTGAACTTACGCGGCATGAACTGGAATTCCGGGTGATCGGTGGACCACTGGCGCAGCAGTTCGGCATAGGGGCGAGGATCGGCGATCTCGTCCGCGGCGGCACCGGCGAAATGGTCGGCGGTCACGTTGCGGATCGTGTTGCCCGAGGTCTGGATGGCGTGCATGCCAACCTCGGCCAGCGCGTCCAGCATATCCGGAACGTCGTTCAGCTTAGGCCAGTTATACTGGATGTTCTGGCGGGTGGTGAAATGGCCATAGCCCTTGTCCCACTTCTCGGCCAGCAGGGCCAGTTGGCGCATCTGTGCACTGGACAGCGTGCCATAGGGAATGGCGACGCGCAGCATGTACGCGTGCAGTTGCAGATACAGGCCGTTCATCAGACGGAAGGGTTTGAACTCATCCTCGGTCAGCGAGCCGTCGATGCGACGCTCAACCTGGGCGCGGAACTGCTTGTTACGTTCTGCCAAAAATGCTGTGTCGAACTCGGAGTAGCGATACATGATTAGCTGTCCTTAGTTGCAGCCCCGATACCTTGGGGCCTTTTTGGGGAGAGAGAGGGCCAGAGATCAGGCCCGGGGCTGCGTTGTTGTTTCCTGCTTGCCGTGGGCATAGTTGGACGGGCCGGTGCGGCGGAAGTCCTCGCGGAAATGGGTGGGTTCGGGGCCGTTTTCACCGGCCACTGCATCGGCCAGATATGCGCCGACGATCTTATTGGCTTGACGCGCGGCATCCAGCAGGCGGACCTGAGCGTGGGCCTCGTCGGTGATCAGCTCGGCCTCGGCCAGGTCGCGCGACCAACGGTCATCGGCGGTCAGGTAGATCACGTCGCCTTCTAGCAGGTCATTCGCAGTGACAACTTTGGGGGTAAAAGCGCGGGCCATCAGGCGTGCTCCTTCTTGAATTCGGTCAGGGTCTTGGCCGCTTGGCGCGGGGCAAGGCCGTAAAAAGTCAGGGTGGGGCCGTCCATTTCGGCGGCGTTCAGATCGGCGGGCAACTGGTCCAGATTGGTTGACACGATGCGCTGATCAGGGCGCGAGGCGTTTTCCACCAATGTGATGGGCGTGGCGCGGTCGGCGCCGTGCATGATCAGGCGGCCCTGGATGAACCGAGCCGATTTTTTGCCCATATAGATTGCCGCGACAGAGCCCGGACGCGCCAGTGCTGACCAGTCGTGATCGGCAAAGCCCTTCATGTCGTGGCCGGTCAAGAACCGGACCGAGGAATTGCGGCCGCGCCGGGTAAGGCTTTGGCCGATACCCGCCACAGCGCCCGAGGCAGCTGTAATACCGGGGATGATGGTCCAAGAGATGCCTGAGGCTTCAACGGCTTCGATCTCTTCGTCCAGACGACCAAACACGGTGGGGTCACCAGATTTCAGGCGTACGATCCGCTGACCTTTTAACGCATGTTCCACCAATAGGGCGTCGATATCCGCCTGTTTCCACGAAGGACCAAAACCGGCTTTACCCACATCAACCAGAGCAGCCGTTTTTCCCGCCATCGCCAAAACCTCGGCACTAATCAGGCGGTCATGAAGTACGACATCCGCGCGCTCGAACGCACGCAGCGCCTTGAGCGTCAGCAATTCAGGATCGCCGGGGCCCGCGCCGACAAAGTCGACATGCCCTGTGCCATCATATGAACGTGCGTCTTGCATAGTTGATTCCGGTTGGTTTGACTTGACCTGCAATATAGGAAATATTCCCAGTATTACGCCATATGGGCGCTTAAATAAGAACATACGTTCCTGTAAAATTGGAATGTGGAACGTGGGTTTCGAAACGAGGGATAAATTGGAATGTCGGTGCGAATAGACGACACGGATCGGAAAATTCTGGTTGAGCTTCAGCGCGATGCCAGTCAATCGCTGGACGAAATAGCAGCGCGGGTCGGCAGCTCCAAGACCCCGGTCTGGAATCGGATCCGCAAGCTAAAAGGGGCCGGAGTCATCGGTCAGCAGACCGTTTTGCTGGACGCCGAGGCGCTGGGGTTCGAGGCTACGTTTTTTGTGCTGATCAGAACCTCAGAGCACGAGGCTGATTGGCAGCGCAGGTTCCTCAAGGCCTTGCGGGATCGGCCCGAAGTGCAAGAGGCGCACAGGCTGGCGGGAGATATCGACTATATCCTGAAAGTGCGGGTCAAGAACGCGCGCGCCTATGATGAGTTCTACCAAACCCTGATCTCGGAAGTGCGGGTCCACAACGTGACCGCGCTGCTGTCGATGGAGGAGATCAAGTCCACCACGATGTTGCCCTTGGGTGCTTTGGTCGACGGATAGTTTCAGGTTTCCACTATCAAGCGCTGCAAGCCGTGGAAGTGATAGGTGTTGTCATAGGCCGGTGCTTCGCTCAGGCGTAGAGAGGGGCACCGATTGAACAGGATTGACAGCGCGACTCGCATTTCTAGCCGTGCCAACGGCGCCCCGACACAGAAATGCAAGCCGCCGCCAAAACTGGTGTTGGTGACAACCGGGCGGGTTGGGTCAAACTGATCGGGGTTGGTCCACACTGCCGGGTCTCGGTTTGCCGCCCCTAAAAGCAAGGCCACCTCGTCGCCGCGTTTGAAACTGTGGTCGAACAGGGTGACGTCTTCGTAAGCATAGCGCGTGAACATGTGCAGCGGCGGATCGTAGCGCAGGATTTCCTCGACCGTTCCGTCTATGACACCCGGCTGAAAGACGCTGCGATCAAGGCCCAGTTCCAACGCTGTCTTCACGCCGTTGCCCAGCGAATGCACGGTTGCCTCATGTCCGGCGTTCAGCAGCAGGACGCAAGTGGCGACCAATTCATCGCGCGTCAGTTTCTCGCCATCTTCCTCGGCTGCAATCAGCCGGGTGATCAGGTCATCACGCGAATCCGTGCGACGGCGGTCGATATAGCTGTTCAGGAAATCAGTGAATTCTTGCGAGGCTGCGGCTGCATCTTGTTCGGTCTGTGCCGTTCGGCTGGCCTGATACATGGCGACCATGGAATGGGACCAACGCAGCAGGTCCGGCGACATCTCCTCGGGTACGCCCAGCAGGCGGCAGATGGTGATCACGGGCACTTGGGTGCAAAACCGGTCCAGCAGATCGAACGGGGAATCCGGGAAATCGTCGATCAATGCGTGGGTCAGGTCTCGTATTGCGGGCTCTAGCGCAGTAATCGCGCGCGAGGTGAAGGCGCGCATCACCAAGGCCCGCAATCTAGTATGGCGGGGTGGTTCCAGCTCAAGCAGGGAATGCGCCTCGATCGCCAACCATGGGGCGAGGTGCCTTGGGCCCGGCTTTTGCATCTCGGCTGGGGTTTCACGGCCAAAGCGGCGGTCTTTCAGCAACGTTTGCACGGCCTTGTGCGAAACGGCGGCCACAATCTGATAGTCGTCCCAATAAATCAGATCGCCGGATGCGCGGGCATGGTGATAGAAAGGGTAGGGGTTTTGGAAGAAGTCCGGTGCAACCGGGGATTGGGTAAGCGTCTTCATTCCAAGGACACTTGCCATGAGGCCCGGTGAATGCAAGACCCTATTTCATGCAAAGGGTTTGGGTTGTTTTGGGTTTTGTCTTGTCTGTCGCGCTGTTGGCGGCAGGGGTGTGGTCATACGGCTACCGGCAGGCGCTGCTGCAACTTAGTGACAAGGCCGAGGCTGATCTGGAACTCGCTGCCGACCGGCTGAGCACTCAGATGCAGGTCTATCAGGAACTTGCCGTTCTGATGGCCACACATCCTGCTTTCGACACGCTGGAGACCGAAGCACAACGGCGCGATGCGCGCTTCGTGCTGTTGGATGTTGCCGACAAGACAGCGGCGGTCGATATGATCTATCTGGACCGCGACGGTCAGGTTCTGGCCTCGGCACAACCGGCGGCACAGACCAATATGGCCGATCACCCTGCCTTTGAGCGTGCCTTGCAGGGCGCGATGGGCAGCGCGCATGGGGTGTTAGACGCGACCGGGGACCGGATCTATTCTTACGCCGCCCCCGCGTTTGGCCCCGAAGGGCAGGTGGACGGGGCATTGATGGTCATCGCCGACGTGCAGGATGTCGAGCAGACATGGCGCGGCAGTACCGAGGCTGTTTTCTTTGTCGATGCCGAGGGGGTCGTGTTCATCTCCAATCGCTCGGACCTATTGTTCTGGCGCCGTGACGACGGCCAGCTGGGGCTATCTCCGCCAACCGGTGAGTCCGTGGCCTTCGCCTCGGTCCAAGTGGGACCGCATGAGTTGTGGGAGGTCGATTGGGGTCGGTATTTACCGCAACGTGCCTTGCATCTGACGCTGGATCTGCCAGTGATCGACATGACGGCCGAAGTGCTGGTCGATGTTGCTCCGGCCCTGCGCTTGGCCGGGTTGCAGGCGGCGACGGTGGCGGCAATCTGTCTGGCCTTTGGGGCTTTGTTGTATCTGGCCACCGAGCGCAGGCGCACTTTGGCCTTGGCCAATGTCGAGTTGGAAAGCCGCGTGGCGCAACGCACTCATGAACTGACGGATGCCAACACCGCCCTGCGCCGCGAAGTGCATGAGCGACAGGAGGCGGAAACCGCCCTGAAACACGCGCAGGAAGAATTGGTGCAGGCTGGAAAACTCAGCGCATTGGGGCAGATGTCTGCTGGGATCAGTCACGAGTTGAACCAGCCACTCATGGCGATCCGGCAATTCGCCGATAATGGAACCGCTTTTCTGACCCGTGGACGCGAGGAAAAGGCCGCTGAGAACCTAACCCGCATTTCCGATATGGCCGCACGTATGGCCCGCATCATCAAGAACCTGCGGGCGTTTGCGCGCAATGAAAGCGAGCCGATGAGCAAGGTTGATCTGGTGCAGGTCATCGAAACCGCGATCGAACTGACCGAGGCGCGTTTGCGCGCGGATGGGGTGGTTCTGGACTGGACCCCTCCGGTGCGGCCTGTGTTCGCGTGGGGCGGAGAGGTGCGTCTGGGGCAGGTTTTCGTCAACCTGATCAACAACGCCGCCGACGCCATGAGCCAGCAACCCGAGCGGCGGATCGACATTGAAATACATGATGACGAAAAGCTGTCGGTGACAGTCCGCGATATCGGTCCGGGGATTGAAAATACGGAAAAACTGTTCGAACCGTTTTATACGACCAAAGAGGTCGGCTCCTCAGAGGGGATGGGGCTGGGTCTTTCGATCTCGTACGGGCTGGTGCAAAGCTTTGGCGGCAATATTCGCGGTGTGAACTCGAATCCAGGGGCGACCTTTACGGTTGAACTGGAGTATTTTCGGGAAGATGAAGTGGTATGACACGCAAGGTTCTTCTGGTCGATGATGACGCGGCGGTCCGCGAGGCATTGGCGCAAACGCTGGAACTGGCGGATTACGCGCCGGTCACGGCAGGTTCCTTTGTTGCGGCCAAGGACCATATTCGCGCGGATTTTGCGGGGGTCATCGTCTCGGATATCCGCATGCCCGGACGGGACGGGTTTTACCTTTTGAACTACGCGTTGGAGATTGATCCCGAGTTGCCGGTGATCCTGCTGACAGGCGAAGGCGATATTCCAATGGCCGTTCGGGCGATGGGCAAGGGTGCGTTCGATTTTCTGGAAAAGCCCTGTGCGGCCTCTGATCTGCTTGAGGTGCTGGAACGGGCGCATCTGGCGCGGCGGCAAGTGCTGGAACAGCGCGCCTTGAAACAGGAGTTGGAAAAGGGCGACCCGGCGGCGCGGCTTCTGTTTGGTCTGTCTGCGCGGTCGGAGGCGTTGCGGGACCGGGTGCGTTCAGTTGCGCCGACTGGGGCCGAAGTTCTGGTGACAGGACCTGCGGGCAGTGGGATATCAAAGGTTGCTGAGGTGGTTCATTTGATGTCACCGCAATCGCAGGGCCCATTCGTCAAGCGGCCCGCTTCGGGCATGTCGGTTCAGTCTTTGCAGCAGGTGTGTGAGGACGCGGCTGGTGGGTCACTGTTCCTTGACGAGGTTTCGGTGATGCCGAAAGACACCCAATATGCGGCGCTTGAAATCATCGAGCAGGGGGTTGGGGCACGGATCATCGCCGGCACCACTGCGGATCTGGCGGATCTGTCCGCAACAGGGCAGTTTCATGCGGACCTGTTCTATCGGTTGGATGTGATGCGCGTGCGCATCCCGTCCCTGTCCGAGCGGCCCGAGGATATCCCGGTGATCTTTCGCCACTACGTCGCGCAGGCTGCGGAACAGGCTGGCATTGCAGTACCTGACATCTCTTCCGAACATTTGGCGGCTTTGATGTCGCAAGATTGGCCAGGGAATGCCCGGTCCTTGATGTCAGCGGCCATGCGCTTTGTGCTTGGGATGCCGGATGAGGTGGGCGCCGCCACTGAGTTGGGTCTGAGCGAGCAGATGGCCCAAGTTGAGCGGTCACTTTTGATCGCGGCGCTGGGGCGCCATAACGGCAAAGCATCGGACGCGGCCAAGGCGCTGAAACTGCCGCGCAAGACATTTTACGACAAGCTGGCTCGCTATGGCATTCGGCCCGAGGATTATCGCAGGTAGGTGCTCCCGCCCGCTTTCTCTGCATTTCATGCAGGTCAGGCGGTTGGGCCGGGCAGTTCGCTGACGCGAACTGTGGTTGCGCTTGATTGGGTGGTGATTCTCGATGGGCGAATCAAGTTGTGCGGAAAACCGCACAGAAGGGGTTTGGGCTTGTGCGAAATTTCGCACGTCGCTCAAGGATAGCAGCCAAAGATCTGTTCGCGTGGCTTGTAATTAACTGTTAATTAACAAAAAAATACAATCAACCGGCATTCAGAACAAAAAGTTGAGCGGTAAGAGGCGATTCGGTTCACTGACCGGCATGAGGCGCTCGTCGAGCGTCTGGGAGAAGTTTTGTGAAGTCTGGGAGGATAGGACAGATGAAATTCCTGACAACAGCCGCAACCGCACTGGCGCTGACCGTGACCGCGACCGCTGGGATGGCGGCGTGTGACGACGGCGAGATCGTGGTGAAGTTTGCGCATGTGACCAACACCGACAAGCACCCCAAGGGGATTGCTGCATCGTTGCTGGAGCAGCGTGTCAATGACGAGATGAACGGCGTTATGTGCATGGAGGTGTTCCCGAACTCGACCCTCTATAATGACGACAAGGTGCTGGAGGCGATGCTGCAGGGCGACGTCCAACTGGCCGCGCCGTCGCTGTCGAAGTTTGAAAAGTTCACCAAGCAGTTCCGTCTGTTCGACCTGCCGTTCATGTTCAAGAACATTGATGCGGTGGACGCATTCCAAGCCTCGGCTGACGGTCAAGCGATGAAGGACAGCATGCAGCGCCGTGGCCTGCAGGGGCTGGCATTTTGGCACAACGGCATGAAGCAAATGTCGGCGAACAAACCTTTGGTTGATCCTTCCGATGCGGATGGTCTGAAGTTCCGTGTTCAGTCTTCGGACGTGCTGGTCGCGCAGATGGAAGCCATTGGTGGCAGCCCGCAGAAAATGGCGTTCTCGGAAGTCTATGGCGCGTTGCAGCAGGGCGTTGTGGACGGGCAGGAGAACACCTGGTCGAACATCTACGGCAAGAAGTTCTTCGAAGTTCAGGACGGTATTACCGAGACCAACCACGGCATCATCGACTACTTGGTTGTGACTTCGGTTGACTGGCTGGACAGCTTGGACCCCGAAGTGCGCGATCAGTTCCTGACGATCCTGAGTGAAGTCACCGAGACGCGGAACAAAGAAGCCTTTGCGGTGAACGAAGCGGCCAAGCAGTCGGTGATCGACGCCGGCGGCACCATTCGTGAGCTGAACGCCGACCAGCGTCAGGCTTGGGTCGATGCGATGAAGCCTGTCTGGGACAAGTTCGCTGGCGATGTGGGTCAGGACAAGATCGACGCTGCACAGGCGATCAACGCCGGATTTTAATCCGATCAGTCCGCGCGTCGGGGGACTGGGGAGTTATCGATGCGCGGGCCGGGCGGGCTGAAACAGGCCCGCCCCAATTATTCTCATCACACAAAATGCGGGGACAATGAGATGTCTGGTGCGAAACCCGGCTCTGGCGGGCTGATCGACCATATCGAAGAGACGATGATCGCGCTGTTGTTGGGGGTGATGACCGTCGTCACCTTCGCCAACGTCATCGCGCGGTTCGTCTTTAATTCTAACATCCTGTGGGCGCTGGAACTGACAGTGTTCACCTTTGGCTGGTTGGTGCTGTTGGGGGCGTCCTATGCAGTGAAGAAACACGCGCATCTGGGCGTGGATGCGATCCTGAATATGCTGGCACCGGCGCCGCGACGCATCCTGGCCCTAATTGCGGTGGCGTGCTGTCTGGTCTTCTCGTTGCTGCTGCTAAAGGGGTCTTATGACTATTGGGCCGTCTTCGCGGATCTGCCGCCGACCTCAGGCCGGTGGTTCCCGACCGGGTTCGATACCGGTGCGCGCAGCCAGAGCTTTTACGAGGTTGACGACATCCCAATGGTCGCGCCGCTGCGGTTTTTGGAAGACATGATCAACTATGGCGAGGGCTATGAAAAGCTGCCCAAGGTGATCCCGTATCTGGTGTTGCCGGTGTCGATGATCCTGCTGGTGATCCGCTTTTCTCAGGTTGCAGTACAAATCTGGCGCGGCGAAACCGACCGCCTTGTCGCCAGCCACGAAGTCGAGGACGAGATCGAAGAAGTCCGCGCACAACAAGGGGTGCATGACTGATGGACGTCGTTCTTCTTTTCTCAATGGTCATTGGCCTGCTGTTGATCGGTGTTCCGATTGCGGTGGCGCTTGGCCTTAGCTCGACCCTGTTCCTGCTGATCTATTCTGACAGTTCTTTGGCCTCGGTCGCAGGCACGCTGTTCGAGGCCTTCGAGGGGCATTTCACCCTGCTAGCAATCCCGTTCTTCATTCTGGCGTCGTCTTTCATGACAACGGGCGGTGTGGCGCGGCGGATCATACGCTTCTCGATTGCCTGTGTTGGGCATTTGCCTGGTGGTCTGGCGATTGCGGGCGTGTTTGCTTGTATGCTGTTCGCGGCACTGTCGGGGTCGTCCCCGGCGACCGTTGTGGCCATCGGTTCGATCGTGATCGCAGGGATGCGTCAGGTGGGGTATTCCAAGGAATTCGCCGCTGGTGTGATCTGTAACGCGGGTACGCTGGGCATCCTGATCCCGCCGTCGATCGTGATGGTTGTCTATGCAGCCGCCGTCGAGGTCTCGGTCGGGCGCATGTTCCTTGCAGGGGTCATTCCGGGCCTGATGGCAGGTCTGATGCTGATGATCACCATCTATGTCATGGCCAAGGTCAAGAACCTGCCCAAAGGTGAGTGGAAAGGATGGGGCGAGATCTTTGCCTCGGCGCGCGAGGCCGGATGGGGCCTTTTCCTGATCGTCATCATTCTGGGTGGTATTTATGGCGGTATCTTTACTCCGACCGAAGCCGCGGCCGTGGCCGCCGTCTATGCCTTCCTGATTGCCAGCTTCGTCTACAAGGACATGGGCCCGCTCAGCACGGAAGAAGGGCAACCCAATCTGCCGCTGATCAAAAAGCCCTATGCGCTGGTGACGGCCTTTTTCCACCCCGATACCAAGCATACGCTGTTCGAGGCAGGCAAGCTGACCGTCACGCTGCTGTTCGTGATCGCCAACGCGCTGATCCTGAAACATGTGCTGACCGACGAGCAGGTGCCGCAACACATCGCCAGTGCCATGCTGTCGGCGGGTCTGGGACCTGTGACCTTCTTGATCGTGGTGAACGTGATCCTGCTGATCGGCGGTCAGTTCATGGAGCCTTCGGGCCTGCTGGTCATCGTGGCACCTCTGGTGTTCCCGATTGCGATTGAACTGGGCATCGACCCGATCCATCTGGGCATCATCATGGTGGTCAACATGGAGATTGGGATGATTACACCTCCGGTCGGGCTGAACCTGTTCGTGACCTCGGGCGTGGCCGGAATGCCGATGATGAGCGTCGTGAAGGCGGCGCTGCCCTTCCTGGCGGTTCTGTTCGTCTTCCTGATCATGGTCACGTATATCCCATGGATATCGACCTTCTTGCCCAACACTTTCATGGGGCCAGAGATCATAACGAACTAGCCGTGAACCACATGAAAGCCGGGCCCCAGAGGCCCGGCTTTTTCCTTTGCGCCCCTCTTGACCAATTGCGGATCATGCCCATCTGGAGGGCAGAGGACGACCTCACCACTTTGGTTGATCATTCGGGACGACCCGAACGGATATGAGGTGCCTCTATGCCCTGGATTTTTCTGCTATTCGCCGGTTTGTTGGAAATCGTCTGGGCCGTTGCGATGAAGCAATCGGTTGGTTTCACCCGGCTTTGGCCGACCGCGCTGATGGGCGTGTCGATGATAGGGTCTTTTGGCTTGCTGGCACTGGCTATGCGGGATTTGCCACTCGGCACGGCCTATACGATCTGGACCGGGATCGGTGCGGTTGGAGCGTTCATGATCGGCGTCATGTTTCTAGGCGAGGCCTTGACAGCCCCGCGCTTGATTGCAGCGGCCCTGATTTTGGCCGGTTTGGTAACTATGAAACTGGCGTGACGCTCAGGCGTTTTGCAGCGCGTCGATGATGCCCGCGAAATCCTGCGCTTTCAGGCTGGCCCCGCCGACTAATGCCCCGTCCACGTTGGACACGGCAAAGATGTCTGCGGCATTGCCGGGTTTGACCGACCCGCCATAAAGTAGCCTGACCGAGCGGCCCACGCCCTCGCCAAAGCGACGTTCCAGACGGGTTCGGATAAAGTCGTGGACCTCTCCGATTTCGTCGAGGGTGGGGACCTTGCCCGTGCCGATGGCCCAGATGGGTTCATAGGCTACGATCAAGTTCTCACCGGTTGACTGATCAGGGATCGAGCCCGACATCTGACCACCGATGATATCCAGCGTGTTGGCTGCTTCGCGCTGTTCCAGGCTTTCACCGACACAGATGATGGCTTTCAACCCAGCGTCCATGGCAGCACGGGCCTTAGCACGGATGTCTTCATTTTGCTCGCCGTGATCCTCTCGCCGTTCAGAGTGGCCCAGAATGACCGCGGACGCCCCGGCATCGAGCAGCATTCCGGCGCTGATATCACCGGTATGGGCGCCAGAGGTGTTTGCATGGCAATCCTGACCGCCAACCTGAATATCTGTGGCCTGCACGGTGCTGGCCGCGCGGTGCAGCAGGGTTGCGGGCGGGCAGATCAGCACATCGACCGTGGGGGACGGATACATGCGGGCGAGGGTGCTCAACTCCTCTAGCTCGGCCGACATCCCATTCATTTTCCAGTTACCAGCCGCCAGCTTGCGCCGCATCGCACACACTCCCACAAGAATTTTTGTTTGTGTTTCGGATAACACCCGCCGGGGGTCGTGACAATTCCGGTTGCAGACCATCGCAGAAATCGACAGAACTCGCGCGAGCGAATGAGGCAGAGATGATCGACACACTGGATCTTGCGAAATTGGACGCCCGTGATGTGGCGGAACTGGCCAGATTGCGGCGCGCCGTTAGCGACGTTGGGTTTCTGCGCGTCTCCAACACTGGATTGGACAAGGCGAGGATCGAAGCCGTCCTAGCAGCTTACAAAGCGTTTTTCCGCCTGCCCGAGGCGCAAAAAAGCCGCGTCGACATGGCGAAGACCGGGGCAAATCGGGGCTGGGGTGCGCCGCAATCCGAACAAGTCGATCCCGATGCAAACCCGGACTACAAAGAGGTGTTCGATTGCGGTTTCGAACTGCCCGAGGACAGTGCCTATGCAGACCGGGGCCTGAGCGTTTACGCCCCGAACCAATGGCCCGACGCGCCGTCTGGTTTTCAGCACATGGTCCAAGGCTACTATGATGACGGCTGTGCCGTTGCGATGCGTATCTTGCGTGCGATTGCCGTTGCTTTGGGCCGCGATGCGGGCAGCATTGATGCGGCGTTTGACACGCCGATGGCTTTGCTGCGCGGCAACTTCTACCCTCAGCGTCCCGTTTGGGCGGGGGCGCGTGATTTTGGGATCGGCGCGCACACGGATTATGGCTGCCTGACCTTGCTGGCGACCGACGGCACACCGGGACTTGAGGCGCAATTGCCGGATGGAAGTTGGGCCGAGGTCCAAGCCGCCCCCGGCACCTTCGTGATAAACTTCGGGGAAATGCTGGAGTTCTGGACCGCAGGGCAGGTCAAAGCGACCATGCACAGGGTCGTCGGAGGAGCGGATGAACGGGTTTCGGTGCCGCTGTTTTTTAACCCGTCCTATGACACCAACGTTGCGCCACCTGAGTCGGACCAAGTGATTTCAGCCGGAGAACACCTGACCCGGCGGTTCAACGAGACGTACGTCCACCTGAAAACGGCGTCCTAATTCTGCGCTGACAGGGTTTCGTCGAACTTGATCGACTCGCCGCAGCCGCAGGCATCGACCACGTTGGGGTTGCGGAATTTGAAACCGGATTCCAGTAACGAGACTTCATAGTCGATTTCGGTCCCGAACAGGAACATTTGCGCCATTGGGGCGATCATCACCCGTGCGCCTTCCTGTTCGACCACCTCATCATTGGTGTCGGCCTCATCCACATAATCCATGGTGTATTCCATGCCTGCGCAGCCACCTTTCTTGACGCCAATGCGCAGTCCCGCGTGCCCGCCCGATTCCATCAGGCGTACAATCTGGGCCGCAGCCTTTGGGGTCATGGTCACGGCCTGTTTGCCGGGAATGCCAAACATTTTCGTCTCCGTCGTCGCGCGTTGTTTATAACTTAGTCCTCTGGTGGGGCAGTCTCAAGACATAGCAGACGTTCTTACCTAAGTTTTCCACTCAGGTAGGCACACATGCAACCTACGCTTGCCTAACGCTGCACCTTCGTCCTAGCCTTGCACGCAGTAGAGCAGAGAACACTGCAGGTAGGATAACAGGATGAATTCTTCGCTAAAACTTAGTGGAATAAAAGCGGTGCCGTTAATTGCCCTCGCGGCGTTTGCTGGTGCTGCTGCGGCTCAAACCGATGAAAAGCGGCATCCGGTGAATTGCGCCACTGCGCCAGGGGATTTGCGCGCCATCGCGGCTGAGAAAAAACACGCTCAAGATCAACAGGTTGCAAGCGTTGTTTCAATCCTTCCAGCCGGTGCGCTGCTGGGCCTTATCACCGGGACCGAGAAGAAACATTTGTCGATGCTCTCTGGTGATTACGTCAAAGCGCTGGACGCGCGGGCGGAAGAAATTAAGTCCACCTGCGGTATCAAATAAAAAACCGCCCCGGTGATTGAGGGCGGTTTAGTCATCGACAGCTGGTTTGCTTACATGAAGCCCAATTCCAGACGGGCCTCGTCGGACATCATCTCCATGCCCCAGGGCGGTTCCCATGTCAGTTCTACGTCCACTTCCTTGACACCGGCCACCGGTTCGACAGCTTCGACAATCCAGCCCGGCATTTCGCCCGCGACAGGGCAGCCTGGCGCGGTCAGGGTCATGATGACCTTAACGGCGTTTTCGGGCGTGATGTCGATGGTGTAGATCAGGCCCAGATCATAAATATTGACCGGAATCTCAGGGTCATAGACGGAACGGCACGCCTCGACCACCGCTTCATACAAGGGGTGCTCAATCGTGGAAGGCGCAATCAGCGGGGTGCCTTCGAACTGTTCACTCGGGTGGGTCATTCGTGCCTCGGGTCTGTTTCCTGAGCTTTTATATAGGGAAAGCCACGGGCAGCGTCCAGTGGTGCCGTGGCGCCCTTATTGGGCGCCGAGCGATTCATTCGTTTATATCATGCCGGAAGGTCTTCACCTGACCATGGGGCAGGGCGAACATCCGCCGCAACACCAGCCACGCCACCAAGGACAAAGCTGCAAAGATCAGCAGCAAAACCGGCAGGGACGGTGCGACCCCGGGAATGACCAGCAACAGCCCAGTGATCGCCGCGCCGATTGCGAAGCCCAGAAAGATGAACCCCGGCAGCACAATCTCGAGGATGCCGAGGGCCAAAGCCCCCGCCAACCAAATCCACCATGTCAACCAGAACGGATCGGCCATTACCGGCCTCCTTTCAACATTTTGAAGGCATCGCCAAACGCCTCGAGCGCATTCGCGGGCACCACGATGGTTTGTGAGCCATTGCCTGCGCCAAGTGCGTTCAGGGCCTCGACCTGTTTCAATGCGACCTGATACTGAGCGGCCTCGATCCCGTTATCCTGAATAGCTTTGGCGACCACGCCCGTTGCATAGGCTTCGGCCTCGGCCTCAATACGGCGGGCTTTGGCGGTTTGTTCAGCCGCATATAGCTCGGCATCGGCGTTCAGTTCAACGGCGCGTTTCTGACCCTCGGCCTCAGTCACTTGCGCGCGACGGGCGCGTTCGGCGTTCAGCTGCTGCAACATTGCGTCGCGGGTGGCCTGATCCAGGTTAACGTCTAAAATCTCGGCCCGAGTCACCTCGATACCCCAGTCATCCACGGCGGTTTCCACGCTTTCCTGAATACGGGTAATCAGCTGCGCACGGTTCGACTGTACCTCATCCAGGTCCATTTTGCCGATCTCGGCGCGGACGATACCGGCCACGGTGGTGGCAATCGCGCCATCTACGTCACGGATACGATAGACCGTCTTTTCCGGTTCAAGAATGCGGTAAAAGACCGAGGTGTCGATCTGCACCAGCACGTTGTCTTTAGTGATCGCGTCCTGAGTCGCGTTGGGCAACTGACGCTCCAGAATGGATATTTTGTGGCGTGCAACGTCCAGAAACGGAACGATAAAGTTGATCCCCGGTCCAAGGACCGAGTGAAGGCGCCCGAACCGTTCAATCACGAACTTCTCGGATTGAGGCACAATCTTTATGCCCTTGAAAATGACGACGACGATCAGCGCCGCGCCCAGCAGGAAAATGATGTTGGATGAAATCAATCCAATAATCTGTTCTTCCATATAACTGTCCTCTCGGTATTGTGTACTATAGTATACATTTGGGGATTGACTCGCCCAATTTCAACTCAGCTATCCCGAGAAGGGGCGCGGAATCAAATCATTGAATAAGCTGACAAGGGGGGCGGAGGCCTGTCTGTGACCACTTTGCATCCCTTGCCGATTGCGCTATCGGGCAGACATGAAACTGATTATAGACACTGACCCCGGCATTGATGACGCAATGGCCATCGCCTATGCGGCTGCCGCCCCCGAGATTGAGCTGATTGGCCTGACCACGGTTTTCGGCAACACCCATGTGCATCAATCCAGCCGGAACGCGCGGTTTTTGTTGGATAAACTGGGCATAAACGCCCCGGTCGCAGAAGGCGCACCCGTGGCGCAGGGGGCGGACACACATGCGCCGTCTGAGCATGTTCATGGGCCTGAGGGGTTTGGAGATGTCACCGACATCCCTCAGATCGGGAGCAATCACAGCCTGTCCGCTGCCGAATACCTGGTTGAAATGGCCCGCGTGCATAAGGGCGAACTGGTGGTCTGCGCCGTCGGTCCCTTAACTAATATCGCCGCTGCCCTGCGTCTGGACCCGGAATTTGCCCAGAACATCGCCCGCTTGGTCATCATGGGCGGTGCTGTTTATTGCCCTGGTAACATTACCCCGCATGCCGAGGCGAATATCTACCATGACCCTCTTGCCGCCGATGAGGTTTTTGCCAACCCTCCTACGACGGTGGTTGTTGGCTTGGATGTGACGCTCAGGACCCTCTACGAAGGGGCCGATTTTAACGGCCTCGCGGAACAATCCGCAGATATGGGTGGGTTCCTGCGCGATATCTCGAAGTTTTATCTGAAGTTCTACAAGGATGTTGGTGGGCTTGAGGGTTGCGGGCTGCACGATTCGACAGCTGTGATCGCCTGTACCCATGCGGACATGTTCACAATGGTGGAAACCGGGTTGCAGGTTGTTGCGGACGGCCCCGAGATTGGCCTGACCCGCCCTGATCCTTCGCGTCCCGTCGTGCACGTGTGCTGCGATGTCGACGGGGCAGGGGTGGTCGATCTCTTTACCCAACGGGTCGCTTCATTGCCCTGACGGGTTGCAAAGGACGGGCAGATCGGGCAAATCCCGCCCGGTTCAGCGACCCCGAGGCCCCCTATGACCGAACGTTTTTCTTTTGACCTGAAAGCCACCGACGGAAAGGCGAGAGCCGGCGTGATCCGCACACCGCGCGGCGAGGTTCGAACGCCCGCTTTTATGCCTGTCGGAACGGCGGCGACGGTCAAGGCGATGATGCCCGAAAGCGTGCGCGCAACCGGGGCCGATATCCTGTTGGGCAACACCTATCACTTGATGCTGCGCCCGACGGCAGAGCGGATTGACCGTCTGGGTGGGTTGCACAAGTTCATGAACTGGGAACGTCCGATCCTGACAGACTCGGGAGGGTTTCAGGTTATGTCCTTGGCCGGGCTTCGAAAACTGACCGAAAAGGGCGTGACCTTCAAATCGCATATCGACGGCTCCAAGCATGAGCTGACGCCGGAGCGGTCGATGGAAATCCAACGCCTGCTGGGTTCGGATATCGTCATGTGTTTCGACGAGTGTCCGGCCTTGCCTGCGGACCGGGACCGGATTGCTGAATCGATGCGACTGTCGATGCGATGGGCGCACAGGTCGCGCGATGCGTTCGGCGACCGTCCGAGCCACGCTTTGTTTGGTATTCAGCAAGGTGGACTAGAACACGATTTCCGCGAAGAATCCGCCGAAGCCTTAAAAGAGATCGGGTTCGAAGGCTATGCGGTCGGCGGACTGGCCGTCGGCGAAGGCCAAGAGGCCATGTTCAGCGTTCTGGATTTCGCGCCTGATATGCTGCCCACCGACAAGCCACGCTATCTGATGGGAGTGGGCAAGCCCGACGACATCGTAGGCGCCGTTGCGCGTGGCATCGACATGATGGATTGTGTTTTGCCTTCGCGTTCAGGGCGCACAGGGCAGGTTTTCACCCGCTATGGCGTGGTCAATATTAAAAACGCCCGCCATGCGGATGACCCGCGCCCGCTGGATGAGCAGTGTACCTGTCCGGCCTGTTCAAACTACTCCCGCGCCTATTTGCACCATGTATTCCGCGCGAACGAGATGATCTCGGGGATGCTGCTGACCTGGCACAACCTGCACTATTTTCAGGAAATCATGCAGGGAATGCGCGGCGCGATTGCGGCGGGAACCTTTGAGGCATGGCAAAATCAATTCCATGCCCAACGCGCACAGGGCGATATCGAACCGATGTGAAATAAGCGGTTTAGGTCGTTTGTCTATCGCCGAAACGGCCAAAACTTCTTCTTTGGCTGTTCGTTGAAGTCCCAACCAAAACCTTCGAAAAACTCTCTAACTTCAGAAGTCAACATTCCACGCCCACTGGCGTACTGAGGTAGATCGAACCCACCACCATAGTTCAATTCGACGACGACCGGCCCACTTTCAGTTATCGAGATATCCGTTGACTGGTAGCGAATAGGTGCAAAGGTTCTGGCTGCGCGCTCATTAACTTCAACCAATTCGCGCCAGAATGGGAGTTGCAACCCCATCAGTCCTTTGACTTCTGGATGATCGTCCAGAAATTCGACTTCCTTGTCCGCCCGCCGCGCTACCGTTTCTATTTTACCAGTTTCTACATTAACTGAGCACGCAATGTTCCCGGGTCTCCAGAATGCGTCGGCAATGTTATCTCCTTGAGGAATCTTAATAATCGCCATAGGGCAATAGACGTCGTTTTCTCGTACAAGATTGACCATGCGGACTGTTGCGAGAGCTGATGCATATTGGGAAATGTCCGGATGATTTTGAATGACAGACTGCAGCACATAAGAGTTATCGCCGACGATCTCGGCTAAAAATGTTTCGTATGAAACCGGGTCTCGTCCTTCACATACGATGGTTGTTTCATTTGCATCTTTTACCAAAAAAGCACCAAAACTCACCATGCCCTCAGTGATCTTACCGAACAGTCCTGAACCAAGGTTCTCAACTAGAACATCCCGCAATTGCTCTGCCGTTGCTATGGTCCTCAACCTTGGGTAGATTCTGTTGGATTTATCTATGACAGCCAAAGTTTTAGGAACTGGAACACCGGCAGCCTCAAGTAGTGTGTAAGCTACAACTTTGTCTTCAGCAGTGGCACTCCACCCATTGTGGTTACACTTGTGGGTAATTGGCCAGTGAAGGTCATTCGAGATAAAGGCCGCACGTTCCGAATCGGTATAGCGATCTATGTGGTGAAGACCATTTCGCACATACTCGACCATGTTCAACCGTCCGGGTACCTTTGACACTTTGTTGAAGTCGAGCTGAGTTTTCATGACTGATCGTCCTGAGCTCTTTGCAGCATAAGCCAAGAGCTCCACATATTCGGAGTCTCGAACCTCTAGATAGTGCTTGTGGTCGTCTTCTGCTGCGGAGATTTTTTTTTGCGTGCTCATGCCAGAATGTCTCGTTTTTGAAGTGCGGGAGTTGTGCTTCACGATAAATCGTTTTCCCAATATTTTGAGTGAGTTCAAAAAAATGTTGTTTAGCTGTTGTTTGAAGCCCACGATGTGGCATTACAACGTACTTGCACCAATCGATGAAACTGTTCCGAATGCGTTTTTCTAGCCTTGTAGTGGTATAGTCTTCAGGCCATTGTACTAGACGCAAAGGTAAGGTTGAAAAGAGGGGTCTATAACCCCACCTTAACCATCCAAGCAGGAGATGGCCGAGTGTTGCCTGACACAGGGACCGGAGCCGTCTTGCCAATGATAAGGATAGAGCATGCAAGAGCCTCTGAATTCCTCGTACCCAGTACTGCCGTTGCGCGACATCGTGGTGTTTCCACATATGATCGTGCCGCTGTTCGTGGGACGGGAAAAATCCGTCCGCGCGCTGGAAGAAGTGATGCAGGACGACAAGCAGATTCTGCTGTCCAGCCAGATTGATCCGGGTGAGGACGATCCCGCAATCGACGGGATTTACCGGTCGGGCGTACTGGCAAATGTGCTGCAACTGCTGAAACTGCCCGATGGCACTGTCAAAGTGCTGGTCGAAGGGCAGGCGCGCGTGCAGATCACCGATTTTCTGGAAAATGACGATTTTTTCGAGGCCCGCGCTGAATATCTGACCGAAATTCCGGGCGACGTGACGACGACCGAGGCGCTGCTGCGCACCGTCGCAGATGAGTTCGAGCGTTACGCCAAAGTCCGCAAGAACATCCCCGAAGAAGCGCTGACTGCCGTTGGTGAAACCACCGAACCTGCCAAGCTGGCCGACCTGGTTTCGGGCCATCTTGGCATCGAGGTTGAGCAAAAGCAGGAACTGCTTGAGACGCTCTCGGTTAGTGAGCGGCTGGAAAAGGTCTATGGCCTCATGCAGGGCGAGATGTCGGTTCTGCAGGTCGAGAAAAAGATCAAGACCCGCGTCAAATCCCAGATGGAGAAGACGCAGCGCGAGTACTACCTGAATGAGCAAATGAAGGCCATTCAGAAGGAACTTGGCGATGGTGAGGACGGCGGCAACGAAGTTGCTGAACTGGAAGAGAAAATCGCCGAGACCAAGCTGTCGAAAGAAGCGCGCGAAAAGGCCGAGGGTGAGCTGAAGAAGCTCAAGAATATGTCACCCATGTCGGCCGAGGCCACCGTTGTGCGCAACTATCTGGACTGGATTCTGTCGCTGCCGTGGGGCACCAAATCCCGCGTCAAAAAGGATCTGGGCCGTGCCCAGGACATTTTGGATGCCGATCACTATGGGCTTGAGAAGGTCAAGGAACGGATCGTCGAGTATCTGGCGGTTCAACAGCGCTCGAAAAAGCTGAAAGGCCCGATCCTGTGCCTTGTCGGCCCTCCGGGTGTGGGTAAAACCTCGCTGGGTAAGTCGGTTGCCAAAGCCACGGGGCGCGAGTTCATTCGCATCTCGTTGGGTGGCGTGCGTGACGAATCTGAGATCCGGGGCCACCGTCGGACCTATATCGGTTCGATGCCCGGCAAGATCATCCAGTCGCTGAAAAAGGCAAAGACCACGAACCCGCTGATTTTGCTCGATGAGATCGACAAGATGGGGCAGGATTTCCGTGGCGACCCGGCTTCGGCCATGCTTGAAGTGCTGGACCCGGAACAGAACAGTACGTTCATGGACCACTACTTGGAGGTCGAATATGACCTGTCCAACGTGATGTTTCTAACCACGTCGAACAGCTATAATATGCCCGGGCCTCTGCTGGACCGGATGGAGATCATCCCGCTGGCTGGCTATACCGAGGAAGAGAAATCCGAGATAGCCAAGCAGCACCTGATCAGCAAGCAGGTTAAAAACCATGGCCTCAAGGCCAAGGAATTTGAGCTGACCGATGATGCGCTGCAATCCATCATCCGCACCTATACCCGGGAAGCGGGCGTGCGGAACTTGGAACGAGAGATCGCCAAGGTTGCCCGGAAATCGCTGACCAAGATCATTAAGAAAGAGGCCGAGTCGGTCACGGTGACGCCCGACAATCTGGATGATTTCCTGGGCGTGCCCAAATACCGCTATGGTCTGGCCGAACAGGACGATCAGGTCGGTGTTGTGACTGGTCTGGCTTATACCTCGGTCGGGGGCGATCTGCTGCATATTGAAGCGCTGAAACTGCCCGGCAAGGGGCGGATGAAGACCACCGGTAAGCTGGGCGATGTGATGAAGGAATCCATCGACGCGGCATCGTCCTATGTGCGGTCAATCTCGCCTCAGATCGGGGTGAAGCCGACGAAATTCGACACGCTGGACATTCACGTCCACGTTCCGGATGGCGCAACGCCAAAGGATGGCCCTTCGGCCGGTCTGGCGATGGTGACTTCGATCGTGTCGGTGCTGACCGGTATTCCGGTTCGCAAGGATATCGCCATGACGGGCGAGGTTTCGCTGCGCGGCAACGCGATGCCGATCGGTGGGCTCAAGGAAAAACTGCTGGCGGCCCTGCGTGGTGGCATCAAGACTGTCCTGATCCCCGAGGAAAATGAAAAGGATCTGGCCGACATCCCGGATAACGTGAAGGAAGGGCTGGAGATCATCCCGGTCACGCATGTGTCCGAGGTTCTGAAGCAGGCGCTGATTAGCGAGCCTGAACCCATCGAATGGGACGAAGCAGCCGAGGAGGCCGCCGCCGCGGCTGCGAAAGCCGCGGAAAGTTCGGCAGCGTCTGCCAGAACGCACTGAGTTCGGATTGAATGATCAAAATGGGCGGGGTTTCAACCTCGCCCTTTTTCATGCGACTACCCAAAGAACTGGGACGCAAGGAACCACCAAGTTTTAGGGGAAAATGGTGGGTGATAAGAGATTTGAACTCCTGACATCTTCGATATGTAATCGCCTATCAAGACCTAGTAGTTAGGGAAGCCCATACCCAATAACATCAAAGGGTTATGTCTGTCACAACTTGACCCTCCATACATCCAATACTAGATGTTGTGGTACATAAACCCACACAGGACAATTTGCCTTCCTTGAGATGAGTCAAAAGGAAAAAGGTCAGCGAAACCAAAACTCAACACCTCTTTTTTTGTGGAAAGCCGACACTGACTAGCGGACGTTTGGTTGCGAAGATGGTTGATGAAGATCAGCCTGAAACTGGTGTCCGCACACTTCTATCGTGATCTTCAACAAAGTTAGTTGGTAAGCCTTCAACATTTAGGACAGTCTCGCCCTCTCAACGACATGCACGCTAGTCGGGTGTACACAGCAATTGTGGTCTGATTGGCGTTGCTCGAGTAACGGCTATGGCATTCAGTTTTCCAGACGTTTGGTGCCTGAAAAAGTGTGTGTTCGGATATTGAGCCTATAAAGGAGGAAGTTTCCCTAAATCTTTCCTCTCTTTTTGAAACCGCCCAATACGGAAAATGTATGCGCAAAACAAACAACGACGTAACACGTCTACTTCGACACACATTCAACAAAGCCCGGTTTGCTTCGTTAGATCGGTCTACGGTAACCGAAGCATCGAAGAACTTTGTATCCGAGTTGATAAACCGAACTATTGCTTACGAAGCACAATACCACCCCCGAAAACGTGCCAGACGACAGAACGACTTGGACAACTTCAAATTGGCAGTTGGAGCGTTGGCTGCCGATCTAATCAAGCACAGCGCGAATGAGGCCGCCAAAGGCTACATGTATCGACCATCCGACAAAGACGAACTTGCACAGACCTTGGTGAGTAGTGATGCCTTTATCAAGCTTCGAACCTACTGGATGGGAATGGGGCTGATGGAAGAAACTGGCTTTGTGCATTTCCGAGCTTCGATTGACGACAGTGACCAAAACACAACGTACAAAAAAGCGCGGAGGTTCAGAGCCACACCAGCTCTGTTGGAACTGGCCCAGAGCTACCAACTCACAGCGGCCAACGTCACCGAGCACTTTGAACGCTGTCACAGTCACGCCAGTGTCTTGCAGGTACGCAGTACCAAAGACGGCGACTACAATTTCCCAAAAGGTGGCAAGCTCATCAAGCAGAGTGGCCCCAGATTTCAGGAGCGCAGAACCGAAGTAGAGACCCTGAACAGGTATCTCGCCCGTCACAAGTTTAACCTATCAGATCAACCAATGTTGCGACGTATCTTCAATTGCGGTGACCGGAAAGGGTTCGACTTCAATCTCGGGGGCCGTTTCTATTGTGCCTCTGACGACGATTGGATGCAGATGCCGAAGGAAAAACGGAAAGCCATTATGATTGATGGTGAACCAACGTGTGAAATTGATGTTTCTTCCAGTCAGCTATCCATTCTGTACGCAATCCAAGGTGAGACCCTCGCCTATGATCCCGATCCTTATCAGATCGACGGGATATCGAGAGAGGTCACAAAACGGATCATTGTCGCCTCTATCGGGCGGGGGAAACCCCCATCCCGCTGGCCGAGGTCTTTCAACGACGACTTCATTTCCGAACATGGCTACCACCCTAGGGATCGGTACAAGCTGAAGGACGTGGTTTCGTCGATCTTGGCCCGACACCCGGTTTTGTCCAGTCTCGAACCCGAAAAACTGGATTGGGCTATTTTGCAGTTTGAAGAAGCAGAGTGTTTTCTAAAAGCAATGCAGTGCCTCTATGAGTTGCAAGACATACCGTCCCTTCCGGTTCATGACAGTCTGATCGTGAAGCAACGGGATCATGAATTGGCGTCAACTGTGCTGAAGGATGAGTATAAAGAACGGTTGGGCTTCATCCCTCAAGTGAAGATGACCTTGGACAGTGGTTTTGCCATGGCCGCCTAAGGGCTATTTGAGGCTACCTTATGTAGTCCACTAGGTAAGGTACTTTATTGGGAGGGGGTACTATCCCCCTTATTGCAAGTCATCCGACACGTTGTCCTATAAGAAGTATCTTAGGCATTACTCTGAAGCGTAAGGACAGAAATGCTGTCACTGAGAACTTCGGGTTGCCTGAGCGTGTCTGGGACCTGAGCCCATCGGAATGACTAAAAAGCGGACGAAACTGACATCGCTTCAGCCGAACAAGCGTTCTCCGCCTAAGTGCTCTAGACTAATCGTTCGATATATGGCGCAATTCTGATGCTCAAGAACTTCGGTCTTTGGTGACACTGACTGACATACATCTTTGAAACTGCTAAGCGGTGTGACAACGTTTTGCTATACTGCAAAACTGTGTGCTACTTTGCAGGCTTCAACCATGAATTTTATTAGGAGAAGACATGCTAACTAAACTTCTTGTTTCTGCATTTTTCTTGATTATGCCTGCGTTCAGTTTTGCTCAAACAGCTGAGCGCAGCGTGACCATCGAAGCCGATGCGACAGT
>NZ_WQGP01000019.1:0-22079 GCF_013034745.1 Ruegeria lacuscaerulensis
CCAAACGCAGCACGCGTCGTCAGACACTCAGAAGTCTCCGTCTACGTCGTGCGCTCGGCCTCTGCGGCTGGCTAGATCAAACAGAAACACCCCAAGCGCAGTACAAGAAATCAACCGTCAATCATCGCCCGGGAGAGCACCTGATGATGCAAACGTTTCTGATAACCGGTGCTGTGCTGGCCGCAGGCGGCACTGCCCTCAGACGCGATGATCGCCGTTCAGCTGATGCCAAACCTGGTCGAGCCGCAATTGTCCGGCATTGGTGGCGGTGCGTACGTGCTGTATTGGAACGCCGAATCCGAGACGCTGATCACCTTTGACGCGCGCCAAAAAAGCGCCGGACATTTTGCGCCTGATGGAAGTGACCGATATCCTGTACGGCAAAAAAGATTGGTCCTCGTTGTTCAAGTCGAACATCGTGATGAAAGATGGCAAGCTTTACCTGCGGATCGGCTCGCCCGGTGGCAGCCACATCATCAACAATGTGGATATGACCATCATCGCGATCCTTGACTGGGACATGGACCCGCAGGACGCGATCGAGACTAGCCGCTTCGTGCATCGCAACTGCTCCGGCATGGATGTGGAGCAGTAAACCGAAGCGGCTGAATTCGTAGAGGCGCTGACCGCCACGGGCCATGAGGTCAAGACGGGTGACCTGAACTCGGGCCTGCATGCGATCCTGATCAAGTAGGGCCTGTTGACCAGCGCTGCCGACCCCAGCCGAGGCGGCCAGACCCGGCAAACTGCAGATCGACCTGATCCGTCGGACGGGAACGCTCAGCGAAATGGTATTGAACATGTCCGAAGCTAGTCGCGAGGCTTGTTCAATGTACCTTTCTCGTCATAACGCTTGGTGGGTGGGCTCTGCTGCGCAGGGGCAGGAAGCTTTGCCAAAACGAATGAGACCTTAGAGGCCATAACACCAACAAGCGTATCCGCTGCAAACCTGACCAACGGCCAAGCTGGACCAGAGGTTTCATTCCTTTCCAAACAGGCGTCTGGGCCCAATCAACTCAGGTCCAAAGTTGCCATTGGCGCAATGGGCAAAGAAACTCAGTGACTTCTAGCCTACGCTCTCTAAAATCCGGCTTAGTGTACTTCATTGGTTTGCCTGGGAGCTTAAGCACAGGTGGGTAAGAAAAGGACATCAGGGACAGCCGAGAATTCAGTATCGCGGTCTGGGCAAAATGCGATGCTCGGCGTAGATGACCAGCAAGCACGGTTCGAGGCGACCGCGCAGGTTATGCGGGCGATCTCGGAAGCTAAGGAAGATGTGCAGCCCGTCTGCGATCTGATCGTGACGCTGGCGAAGGACCTGTGCGACGCTGTTTTCGCCGGTCTGGTTCTGGGGCGCAAAGAAGACGCCCTCCAACGACTGGTTGCCAGCGTCAATCTGCACCCGGACATCCAGCAGCTCTGGCTGGACGGCAAATACACGATGGAGCCTGGCAATTCTCTTGTCGCCGACACCATCCTCAGCGGTCAAACACAACATGTTCTGGACATGGGCGACACCGATTTTCACAAAGCGGGTGACGCACGCTTCAAGCTTGTTGTCGACACCCATGGGTGCCGCAGCATATTGCTTGTTCCGCTCAAACTGGATGGTGCCGCGATCGGATGCCTGATGCTGGCCCGCGATGAGGTGCGCGCCTATTCCGACGATCAGGTCGAACTGATCGAAACCTTTGCGACGCAGGCGGTAGTCGCAATCGAAAACGTCCGCCAATTTCGCGAGTTGCAGACCCGTTTGGCACGCGAGGGGGCCGCGCGCGAGGTTCTTGAGGTCATAAGCCAGTCCAGGGATGACGAGGCACCCGTTTTCCAGACCATCCTCGAAAACACGGCCCGACTATGTGAAACGGACGTGGCGACATTGAGCCTTCTGAACAAGGCGGGAACCTACCTGGAATACGCCGCTCATTTCGGAGATCAGTTGGCAACCTATCAGGTCGGTGTTGATCGCTGGTCTTTGGATTCCAATCTGCAAATCGCGCAATCCGTCCGCGAAGCGCGGGTTATTCACAATGTCGATCTGCGGCTGACCGACCACTACATCAATGGCGATCCCTGGCGCCGCCAGCTTGTGGATGAAGAAGGTGTCCGATCGTTTCTGACGGTGCCGCTGATGTCAGCCGATGGCGCGCCCGTAGGCGTCATCGGTATTTACCGACGCGAAGTGCGCCCCTTTACCCCGGACGAGATCTCGTTGGTTGAGGGTTTCGCGGCCCAAGCCGTCATCGCTATCGACAACACACGCCAACTGACCGAACTGCACACACAGCTTGAACGGCAAACTGCGACACAGAAAGTGTTAAGTGTCATAAGCAAGAGCCGAGATGACGATGCGCGCGTTTTTGAAACGGTCTTGCAGCAAGCCACCGAGGTGTGCGGTGCCGATCAGGCGGCGCTTGTTCTTGTGAATTCAGGCCGAACACATGCGCGTCTGGCGGCGGCATGGGGTCATGAACAAACCGAGGTTGAACTTGGGCAGGAATGGCCGCTTGACGGCTCTGTTACAGCTGCAACCGCAATTCGATCCGGCAAAGTCGTATGCATCGACGATATTGCCGATACCGACTACTACCGCTCGGGCAATCCGACCGCCGTCGAGATGGTCGACGTTGAAGGGATCAGGTCGCGCGTTGCGGTTCCGCTGATGCAGGGGGATCAGGCGATTGGAGCAATTGCGGTCAGTCGCCGTGAAGTGCGCCCGTTTTCTGACTCGGATGTGCAATTCATCGAAGAATTCGCCAAACATGCGGTGATCGCCATCGAAAACACCCGCCAGTTTCGTGAAGTGCAGGAACGGCTCGAGCGAGAGGAAGCATCCCGCGAAATCTTGGAAGTTATCAGCCGCAGCCGCGACGACGACAACCCTGTTTTCCGCAGCATCCTCGAAAATTCCAGCCGCTTGTGCAAAGCACCGCTGGCCTTTCTATGCGTGGCCGATCAGGACCAACAGCTTGCGACGATCCCGGCCAACATCGGCGCGACCGAGGATTTTGACAACGCCCTGAAACACTTTGTCGAACCTCTGACACGAACCGAACTGATTGCGATCCGTCCAATGATCGACGGCAAGGTAATCCGCCAGGACGATATCGCCTCGGACCCGCTTTACTACAACGATCGCGACCCTCGTCGGGTACAGATGGTCGAAATCGAGGGTGCCCGTTCGGTTCTTGCGGTCCCGCTGATGAAGAACGGCGTCGGGCTAGGGGTGATTGTCCTCTATCGGCGCGAAGTTGCGCCTTTTTCAGACGACGACGTCGCGTTGGTTCAGACCTTTGCGGCGCAAGCCGTCATTGCGATGGAAAATGTACGCCAGTTCCGCGAGGTGCAAGATCGAACGGCAGAGGTCACGCAGGCGTTGGAATACCAGACTTCGACTTCGGAAGTGCTTCGGGTCATCTCGGCCTCGCCAAACGAATTGTCCCCGGTCTTGGACGCCATTCTGGAAGAAGCATCGCGTATCTGCGAATTGCAAGACGCCTATGTGGCGATGCTGAACCCCGACGATCTGCTTTTTCATGTTCACGCGATACGGACCAAGGATACCACTTTCGCGGACTATGTATCGGCTCACCCTATTTCCCCAAATGACAGTGGTGTCACCGGGCGTGCCATCCTGTCGAAACGCACAATCTACATTGAAGATGTTCAGGCCGATCCAACCTACACCTGGATGGAGGAAAGCGGCGTTGGTGAATATCGTTCGGTACTGGGCGTCCCATTGGAAAAAAGCGGCGCAGTTGTGGGTGTGATTTCAGTGGGTTCGCGCGAGGTGGACGGATTTTCCGAAAAACAGATCAAGCTGCTGGAAACCTTCGCCGATCAGGCCACGATTGCCATCACCAATGCCAACCTGTTCCGCGAAGTCAAAGAACGCACCGCCGAAGTCGAGCTATCGCTGGAATACCAGACCGCAACCTCCGAAGTTCTGGATGTCATTTCACGCTCGCCCAACGATTTGCCGCCGGTTTTAGACGCGATTTTGGAGGTGTCATCGCGGATTTGCGACCCGGAATACGCGTATTTTGCCATGCGGGACCCAGAGGACGGGCTGTACCGCGTGGTCATGTCCCGAAATGTCAGTGACGCCTTTCTTGCGTTTCTTTCGGAAAACCCCATCGCGCCCGAAGAAGGCTCGTGCATCGGGCGCACAGCATTGCATGGCAAGACGGTTTACATCGAAGATACGCGCAACGACCCATCATACACTTGGAAAGAGGCGGCGCAGATTGGCGATTATCTGACCACGTTGGGGGTTCCGTTGGTCAAGGACGGGCTGACACTTGGCGTTATCGTCATGGCGCACAGGCAGGTCGGGGCCTTCAACGAAAAGCAGATAAACCTGTTGGAAACCTTCGCCGCACAGGCTCTGATCGCTATCAACAACACCCGGCTTTTCGAAGAGGTGCAGGCCCGCACTGCCGAGGTTGAAGAGTCGCTGGAATATCAAAAAGCCTCCAGTGAAGTACTGGAGGTTATTTCCCGGTCCCCCGACGATCTGGAACCGGTTCTGCAATCGTTGTTGGCAGTTTCCTCCCGCATCTGCCGCCTTCAGGATGCATTCGTGGCGCTGAAAAAGCCCGAAGACGGTAAATTCCACTACTTCGCCGGGCACAATGTTTCAGCCTCTTTCGCTGAATTTCTGAAAGCGCACCCGTTCGAGCCTGGCTCAAAATCAGCCACTGCGCGCGCCCTGTTGCATGGGCGCGCCGACTATGTGGAAGACACTCAAGCCGACGCAAATTACGACCCGGTTCTCATCTCGCATCTTGAAGGGTACCGATCCGTTCTGTCTGTCCCTCTGATACGTGATGGCGTCACAATAGGTGTTATCAGCATGGGAAGCCGCAAGCCCGCCGCCTTTGACCAAAAGCAAATCAAACAAATGGAAACTTTCGCGTCACAGGCGATTATCGCAATTCAGAATTCGCAACTTTTCAACGATACGCAGACCGCCCTTGCACGTCAAACCGCCAGCGCGGACGTCCTGCGGGTCATTTCTGAATCGCCCACCGACACCAAACCGGTTTTCGAGAAAATCGTAACGCTGGCAACCTCTTTGATAGATTGCGACTTGTCGATCGCCATGCAGGCGGACAAAACTCACTACTGGCAGGTCGCAGCCGCAACCCCCAAAGGTCTTGAAGAAATCACTTGGACCGAGCGTCTCCCAATTGACCCCGAGGATAACCTGCCCTCGCGTGCCATCCAAAGCGGCGAAACTCTTCTTTTTGACGAATCCCGATTTGGTGAATTGTCCCCTCGTGACACTAAGATTGTGCAGCAACAGGGGTTCAAAGCCTTTTTCATGGTGCCGCTGATGCGCGGCAAGGATTGTTTCGGCAATCTGGTCTTTATTCGCAAATCGTCCCGCGCCTTTCGGGACGACGAAGTTGCCATCGCTGAATCCTTCGCCGATCAGGCGATCATCGCGCTTGAAAATGTGCGCCTGTTCCGTGAGGCCGAAGAATCCCGGAAGGCTGCAGAAGAGGCAAATGAAGCCAAAAGCGCTTTCCTGGCAACGATGTCCCACGAAATTCGAACACCGATGAACGCGGTCATCGGCATGAGCGGGCTGTTGATGGACACCGAATTGGATACCGAGCAATGGGATTATGCCAATACGATCCGCGACAGCGGTGACGCGTTGCTAGGGATCATCAACGAAATCCTCGATTTCTCGAAAATCGAAGCGGGACAGATGGATATCGAAGCCCATCCGTTCGACCTTCGGGAATGTATCGAAAGTGCACTGGACTTGATCAGTGGCAAAGCAGCCGAAAAGCAGTTGGATCTGGCGTATGAATTTGACGATCAGTTACCACCAGCGATCAGCACGGACCTGACCCGTCTCAGGCAAATATTGTTGAACCTATTGTCCAACGCCGTGAAGTTTACGGAACGTGGCGAGGTGGTTTTGTCCGTTGAACGCTCTGCCATCACGCAGGACGAAATCGAACTCACGTTCAGGGTAAGGGACACGGGCATAGGACTGTCTGAAAAAGGTATGAGCCGCCTGTTTCAGTCTTTTAGTCAGGCCGACAGTTCGACGACCCGGAAATACGGCGGTACGGGTCTTGGTCTTGCAATCTCCAAACGACTGGCCGAGCTTATGGGCGGCACCATGCGAGCGGAAAGCAAAGGCGAAGGGCATGGGTCGACCTTTGTCTTCACGATCCGGGCCAAGCCTGCAAAGCCGGTGAAATCATCAGCGCGCAATCTGGTCGGTATCCAGCCCGAACTTGAAGGTAAGCGCATTCTGATGGTGGATGACAATGCCACCAACCGCAAAATTCTGTTCTTGCAAACCGAAAAATGGGGTGCCCGAACGACAGTGTCCAACAGCCCGTCAGAGGCCCTGAAACTGTTGGCAACCGAGGATCAGTTTGATCTGGCAATCTTGGACATGCATATGCCGGAGATGGACGGCGAAGAACTGGCCCAAAAGATACGCAAGTCACAACCCGATCTGCCTTTGATCCTGTTCAGCTCTCTTGGCCCGCGCGACATGGATATCGAAGACGGGTTGTTTACCGCGAACCTGTCCAAACCATTGCGTCAATCCCATCTGTTCGACACGTTGGTCACGCTGTTTGCAACAGAACAGACACGCAAGATACCCGCGAAATCCTCGAACAAGCCGCAATCCGACCCGGATATGGCAAAACGGCATCCGCTGCGCATCCTGTTGGCCGAGGACAATCTGGTAAACCAGAAGCTGGCGCTCCGCCTGCTTGAACAGATGGGATACCGCGCTGATTTGGCCAGCAACGGGGTCGAGGCGGTCGACAGTGTGATCAGGCAGACCTACGACGTGGTTCTCATGGATGTCCAAATGCCCGAGATGGACGGGCTGGAAGCCTCGCGCCGTATCATTCAGGGCTTTCCCGACAAGAGCCGCCCGCGCATCATCGCCATGACCGCAAACGCCATGCAGGGCGACCGCGAGATGTGTTTGGACGCCGGAATGGACGACTACATCACCAAACCCATCCGCGTCCCGGTTCTGATCGAAGCACTGCTAAATGTTCCCAGCTCGAAAAGGTGATCCATGTCAGACAAACCGATACTAGACCACCAGATATTCACAGAGCTGAAAGACGCCACAGGAGAGGATTTTGCGGCCGAACTTGTAAATACGTTCCTTGAGGAAGCCCCAGGAATGATCGGCGACCTGAAAGACGCCCTTGCGGCATCCGACGCAGACGGCTACCGCCGCGCGGCCCATTCGATCAAGTCCAATGCGAATACATTTGGCGCAGCGGCACTGGCAGAGCTGGCAAAGCAGATCGAACTCGGGGCGCTTCCCGCAGCCGATGATCTGTCCGATGCGACACAATTGGAGGCCGCTCTAACCAAAGCGGGCACAGCCCTTCGGAGCCTGATTGATGATTGAAACCCCCGGCCAGTTGCTGATCGTCGACGACAACAAGGTCAATCGGCTTTTGTTGTCCCGCAATGTCGAGCTTTTGGGTCATCACGCCTCAGTTGCGGAAAACGGCCGGGTCGCCATGGAGATGCTGTCCCGTCAATCTTTTGACCTGGTGTTATTGGACATCGA
Organism: Ruegeria lacuscaerulensis; assembly: GCF_013034745.1. NCBI lineage: Bacteria > Pseudomonadati > Pseudomonadota > Alphaproteobacteria > Rhodobacterales > Roseobacteraceae > Ruegeria > Ruegeria lacuscaerulensis. The sequence continues at coordinate 7,580 of NZ_WQGP01000019.1, forward strand.
AATGCCTGAAATGGATGGGTTTCAGGTTCTAGAGGCGATCAAATCAAGTACCGAACTACGCGATCTGCCCGTGATTGTGACGTCATCGGTCGAAGGTTTGGACAATGTCGTGCGCTGTATCGAACTGGGCGCGGAAGACTACCTGCCCAAACCGGTCAACAAGACCCTGCTTGGGGCGCGAGTGTCCAGCGGGCTTGAAAAGAAAAGGCTCCGCGACGAACAAAAACGCCTGCTTGAACGGTTTGCCACAACCGAAGTGGCGCAGGATTTGCAGGAATCCGGTTTTGCCATCGGCGGAAAACGCGCGAATGCATCTGTGTTGTTCTGCGATATTCGCAGCTTTACGACATTGTCGGAAAATCTGGCCCCTGAAGAAACGATTGATCTGCTCAACACCTTCTACACTTTGATGTTCGAAGCCGTGTCCAGCAATGGCGGGATTGTCAGCCTGATGTTGGGCGACGGTTTGATGGCCTTATTCGGGGTGCCGCAACCGTTGCCGAACTCGGCCCAAAGTGCGGTGACCGCTGGGCAGGAAATGCACAGTATGATCGAGGTTCTCAATCTCGAACGGCAGGCCGAAGGGAAAAGCGACCTGAAAATCGGTGTAGGGATTGCTACCGGCGAAGTTGTCGCTGGCTATGCCGGAACAGACAATCGCGCGACTTACACATGTATCGGGTCAACCGTAAACCTCGCCGCGCGCCTTGAATCGGAGACCCAGAAGACTGGTAGTCGGATATTGGTCGATCAGGAAACCTGCGATCTTTTGAACGGGACACCCGTGCTGGAAACCTACGGCAACACCACAATCAAAGGCTTTTCAGAACCCTTTGACATCCATGCGCTTTGACTATGGGTGCAGCCGTGGTGGCAACATTCGCGGCGTCGTCAAAGCGTGGTTAAGACTGTGAAACCGGCGCTTGATCATCCAGCAGACCTTTCGATTTCAGCGTAAGCCAGAAATCGTTTGGAATGTCCGCGTTGAACCATTCAATGATCTGTTCCAGTTCTGACTTGTCCCGCGGCCCTGGGATCACTGACGTGACTATGTCGTGACCAAGGGGAAATTGCAGGGCTGCAGCAGCCAGAGGCACCACGAATTCATCAGCAACCTCTTGCAAAGCTCTTGCTTTGGCGACCACATCCTCGGGCGCTTTGGCGTAGTTCCACATCTCTCTTCCGACAAGAATGCCCGAGTTGAACGGGCCACCGCAGATTATTGATGTCCCGGCCTCGGCGCAGGCGGGGAACAACGTCGATAATGGCGTCTGTTCCAGCAAAGTGTAACGACCGGCCAATAGGAAAACATCCCAGTTGCCGATGCCCAGTGCATCCATGCAGACTTGATTTTCGTTCACACCTAGTCCGATTGCCTTAACCTTGCCCGCGCGACGCAGCTCGTCCATTGCACGGTACCCACCCTCAGCCAAATCTTTGAAATGGCGCGTGTTCTCATCGCCGTGGGTGAATACTCCGATATCATGAGCCAAAAGAATATCTATGCGGTCCAGTCCGAGACGTTGGAGACTGTCTTCGAAACTGCGCATGACCCCATCGTAGCTGTAATCATAGATGACGTGGAACGGCAGCGGGTCGATCATTCCAAAATCCATCGGATTTTCGACGCTTCCGGGAACCAGAAGACGCCCGACCTTGTTAGACAGGACGTAGTCAGTGCCGCGCAGCAAATCTCCCATGACTCGCTCGGACCGACCAAAACCATACCACGGCGCTGTGTCGAAAAACCCGATCCCTGCATCCTTCGCGGCCTGGATCAATTCGGCAGCCTGACCATAGCCAAGGTCCACAAAATTTCCACCCAGTGGAGCGCCACCGAGGCCCAAAACATCAACTACGAGGTCAGTCCGACCCACCCGCCGTTTATCCATCTTCATTTTCCTTCAAGTAAACATCGTACCAGTTTTTTTGCCCGACGGCATTGAACTGCCATGGTCTTCGCCCTGTCTTTTCGGCCGTTGCGGATCGACTTAACCACGTTGAACAGGCGTTCGCGTTCGCTGCGCGACAGCGAAGTGGTGGCTTCGTCAAATATCAGCACACGCGGGTTACAATGAAGGGCGCGTGCGATCTCAACTCGTTGCCTGTCATCGGTGCTCAACCGCGCCATCGGTGTGCGCGGATATCCCGTAAATCCCAATGGCCCCAACAGCGCCGCCGCTTGTGCCTCGGCTGCAGCGCAATCCACAAAGCCGAAGCGTTTCCGAGGCATCCCGTCGGCAAAGATGTTCTCGGCCAGGGTCGAGCCTGATTGGGTCATGTCTTTACCCCCGCGGCCATTGTCACGCACTTGCGGCTATGACGGGTGTTGAACCACGAACAATCAACTCTGGCTGCAACAGAGCGTTTTCGCCCGCCTCTTCCCCATCAATCAAATGCATCAGCTTCTGCCAGGCCTGACTGGCGATCTGGGCCGAAGGCTGGCTGATCACAGAGATGCCCGGCTGCATCATGGTCAGCGCCTCGAAGTCATCCATCGCCAAAAAGCGTGTATCACCGGGAATGGACCACCCTTTGGCCTGAAGCGCAGGCAATACACTTTTCGACGCAAGGTTCGAGGCCGCAAAAATCGCCTGCGGTGGCTTATCCAGGGCCTTCAATGCTGTCAGCGCCTGTTCTTTGCCTACAAAAACGTCCAAAGACAGGCTGAACGACCTGACCGATACCTGCTCAGGCTGGTTGGCCAGAGCGGCACTAAACCCATCTTCTCGCTGTTTCAGAATCCAGTAATCGGGACGGCTGTGCCCAAAATACACGACATCGCGTGCGCCAATCTCCAATAGATGCCGGCCTGCCATTTCGCCGGCTGCCTTGTGATCGACAGAGACTGAGGGAAATGGATTTTTTTGTGAAATCCTATCGGCAACAACGATCGGAATACCGTATCGCTCAAGTTCCGCCAAAGCGGGCTGGTAGTCGAAGGCAGGCACAATGATCAGCCCATCCACACGCCGGGAAATTATTGCTTGCAAGTGTCGGCGCGTTCGCGCCTCGTCCTCGCCTGTCGTCATAAACATGACGCTTTTCTCGCTATCCAGCGCAAGGTTCTCGATTTCTTGCAATACTTCCGAGAAAAATGCGTTTTCGATATTGGGCACAACCAATGCGATAACCCCGGTTCTGCTGCTGCGCAGGCTGGCGGCCAACGTATTGCGGTTGTAGCCAAGCTCGGCTGCTGCGGCTTCGACCCTTTCGACAAGCGCTTTCGAAACCACAGGACGCCGGTTCATCACGTTCGATGCGGTTCCGACCGAAACCGAAGCACGTTTCGCTATGTCAACAATCGTCGGGTTTTTCATTTTTTTCACCTTGCGAGAATCACCATTTAAAACGTTTCAAGCTATTTTGAAATGTTTCAATCAGGTTTTGGCGACGAATTTGGAATCCATTCGACCCTCAGCTCGACGCTTATCCGCTTGCTTCCTAGGCATGTGCACCGGCACGTCGCAGAGAAAGAACATTTCGGTCGTATGTTCAAAGCAGTAGCCAAAATCACCAACTCAGTTGCTGTACTAAGGTGTTCAAGACCGCGCCGAAAAGCGATGCCTACAAATCGGGCAGTTTCCTCAAAACAACCATTGCACGATCAAAAAACCTCAATCATCCGTTGACAAACATTTTGTCGCAATGCAACCAATTGCGTATAGGTTGCTATAAAGGTTTCACTCGTGCCCAGCTCAAAACCCAATATTGAGCCTGAAAAAAGAGATGCCATCCTGAAGCTTTCGGACTTCAGCCTGTCTTTTTGTGGCCAAACTGCCACCGCCGTAGACGGATTGAACCTGACCGTCTCAGCAGGCGATACACTGTGTATCGTGGGCGAATCCGGCTGCGGGAAATCGGTGACCGCCATGGCGCTGATGGGGTTGTTGCCGCTCGATGTGATCGAAATCACTTCGGGTGAATTAGAATTCGAAGGCCGCAGATACGACCTGCGGACGCAGCAACTGGACGCCGCTACGCGGGGCGACCGGATGGCGATGATCTTTCAAGAGCCGATGACCTCGCTCAACCCAGCCTTCAAGATCGGAGATCAAATCACCGAGGCGGTCCTGCATCACCGCAACTGCACACGTGCAGAGGCCGATGAAAGCGCACTGACCATGCTGCGGCGCGTTGGCATTCCGGCCCCGGAACAGCGGTTGAACGAATATCCCCACCAGCTTTCAGGTGGAATGCGGCAGCGGGTGATGATCGCGATGGCGCTGATCAACAATCCCTCGCTGCTGATCGCGGATGAGCCGACCACGGCCCTGGACGTCACCATTCAGGCCCAGATCCTTGACTTGATCCGGGAACTTCAGGCTGAAACAGGAATGGGCGCGGTGTTCATTACCCATGATCTGGGCGTTGTCGCTGAAATCGCAACGAATGTGGCGGTGATGTATGGCGGACAGATCGTCGAAAGCGGCCCGGTGGATGCAGTGTTCGATGATCCGCAACACCCCTACACCATTGGCCTCATGAGCTCGGTCCCGCGCATGAGCGGATCTCGCGACAGGTTGATCACTGTGCCCGGCACCGTGCCTGCGCTGGCGGACATGCCGCAGGGTTGCCGCTTTCGCACGCGCTGCCCCTTTGCGACCGAGGATTGCGCCGATCGTCCAGTGCTGTCTGATGTCGGGGAAAACCACGCAGTGGCTTGCCACTATGCCCCGCTGGAGCAGCTCAAGGGGGTCAGATGCGCGATGTAATCCTTGAGGCACGAAACCTCACCCGTCATTTCACACTGGGCACCGGCCTGTTCGAGCGCAAAACCAAAGTGCGCGCGGTCGATGGTGTTTCTCTGTCGGTGCATAAGGGCGAAACCTTTGCCATCGTCGGAGAATCCGGTTGCGGTAAGTCAACGCTTGCGCGGCTGTTGATGCGGCTGGATCGGCCAACCTCGGGTCAGGTTCTGTTTGACGGGCAAGAGGTTCAGGACCTGCCCCGCCGTGACATGGCCCCGCTGCGCCAACAGATGCAATTCGTGTTTCAGGACCCGTTCTCGTCCCTGAACCCCCGAATGACGGTGGGCAAATTGGTCGGCGAACCGTTAGAAGTGCACGCGCCCGAGCTTGATGAGGGCGCGCGTCGCCAAAAGGTTGCCGCGCTATTGGCGCAGGTCGGGTTACTTCCAGATCACGCGAACCGCTATCCGCACGAATTCTCGGGTGGCCAGCGCCAGCGGATCGGAATTGCCCGTGCGCTGGCCTCGGGTCCCCGGCTGCTGATCGGGGATGAACCGGTCTCGGCTTTGGATGTGTCGGTACAGGCGCAGGTGGTAAATCTGCTGAACGATCTAAAAGAGGATCTGGATCTAACGCTGGTCATTATCGCTCATGATCTGGCCGTTATCCGGCATATGAGCGACCGCATCGCTGTGATGTATTTGGGGCAGGTAGTTGAAACCGGCCCCGCCGATCAGGTGTTCGAGGAACCGCGCCACCCCTATACGCACGCACTGCTATCCGCGATCCCGGAACCCGAGCCAGGGCGTGAACGTGATCACATGGCGCTGAACGGGGAAACACCCAGTCCGTCTGCGCCACCGGCAGGGTGCCGGTTTCATACCCGCTGCCCCTTTGCGCAGGACAATTGCCGGACGACACCCCCAGTTCTGGAGGACGCAGGCAGGGGCCATCACGTCGCCTGCCATCATTGGAAAACCATACCAGAGGCCGGAAAACCGGCCCCGCCCCGACGCCGCAGCGCCGGAGCAGAAGAGCGGTTCGCGTTGTATCGCGCGGCTGTCCAAACGCCCCCGGCTTCTGCCGAAAACAGAGAGGAAACACCATGAATGTCTTGAAAACCGGTCTGTTGGCCGGACTGCTCGGTGCAACCGCGCTCAGCGCGCAAGCCGCCGACCTGCGCATCGCTCTGCAATCCGACGCAGATGTGTTGGACCCCGATCAGTCGCGCACATTTGTTGGCCGCATCGTCTATGCCTCGATGTGTGATAAGCTGGTCGACATCACCCCTGACCTTGAGCTGATCCCGCAACTGGCCACCGGCTGGGAATGGAGCGAGGACGGCAAAGCCCTGACCATGACCCTGCGCGAAGGCGTGGTGTTCCATGACGGCACGCCGTTCAACGCACAGGCCGTGGCCGACAATATCGACCGGTCGCAGAACCTTGAGGAATCGCGCCGTAAGTCCGAGCTGAAGTCTGTGACCGGTGTCGATGTGGTCGATGACTACACTGTTCGTTTTAACATGGCCGCGCCCGACGCGACCCTGCTGGCGCAATTTGCCGACCGCTCAGGCATGATGGTTTCTCCGACGGCAGCCAAGGCGGCAGGGGCGGATTTTGGTCTGAACCCAGTCTGCTCGGGCCCGTTCAAGTTCAAGGAACGTGTCGCTCAGGATCGTATCGCGCTCGAGCGGTTCCCTGACTACTGGAACGCGGGTGAAATCCATTTCGATAGCGTCACCTTCCTGCCCATTCCGGACACAACCGTCCGTCTGGCCAACCTGCAATCGGGTGACATCGACATGTTGGAACGTCTGGCCGCGACTGACCTCGCGCAGGCTGAAGGTGATGGCGGGATCAACGTTGAACGCGCTGTTTCGCTTGGATATCAGGGCATTACCATCAATGTGAATAATGGTGACAAGGGCGACAACCCGTGGGGCAATGACAAACGTCTGCGTCAGGCTCTCAGCTATGCGCTGGACCGCGATGCGATCAACCAGGTTGTGTTCGAAGGTGCGTTTGCGCCGGGCAACCAGCCCTTCCCGCCGACCTCACCCTGGTATGACGCCGATCACCCGGTACCCGCGCGCGACGTGGAAAAAGCCAAGGCCCTGCTGGCCGAAGCGGGCTTCCCCGACGGGATCGACCTTGAGGTTCAGGTTCCCAACACCACCGTTCCGCTACAACTGATGCAGGTCGTGCAGGCCATGGCGGCCGAGGCCGGGATCAGAATCGAGATCACGTCCAAGGAATTTGCCACCCTGCTGGCCGATCAAAGTGCCGGTGACTATCAGGCCAGCCAGATCGGGTGGTCGGGCCGCGTGGACCCGGATGGCAATATCCACCAGTTCATGACCACCGGTGGCGGCATCAATGACAGCCATTACTCGGACCCGAAAGTGGACGAGATGCTGAACAACGCCCGCGCCTCGACCGATTTTGATGTGCGAAAGGCGGATTATGACGCTGCACGGGACATTCTGGCTCAGGATATGCCCATCGTGTACCTGTATCACCAGACATGGATCTGGGCACTTGACGATGGCCTCTCGGGCTTCACCCCCTATCCGGATGGGATGATCCGGTTGGAAGGCGTGAAACTGGAGAAATAAGCCACTCACGGCCCGCCCGGTCCTCCAGCCGGGCGGGTATTTTATCCGAAAGCCCCTGTTATGCTGTCTTTCATTCTGCGTCGCATCCTGATTGCGATCCCCACGATCCTGCTGATCTCGATCTTCGTGTTCAGCCTGCAAAAGCTGTTGCCCGGCGACCCTGTGCTGGCCATGGCAGGCGAGGAACGTGACCCCGAAGTGCTGGAATTCCTGCGCGAGAAATATCGTCTGAACGACCCCATTCCAGTGCAATATCTGACATGGGTCGGGAATGCATTGCAGGGGGACCTGGGCATTTCGCTGCGCACCAATCAGCCCGTGACCGAGCTGATTGCGGAAAAGCTGCCGGTTACGATCCAGCTTGCCATCATGGCGATCCTGTTTGCGCTGGTGATCGGGATACCAGCGGGCATTCTGTCGGCGGTCAAGAAAGGCACTATTACAGACTACATCGCTAATATCGTGGCTCTGTCCGGGCTTTCCATTCCGAATTTCTGGCTGGGGATCATGCTGATCCTGCTGGTCTCGGTAAAGCTGAACCTGCTGCCAGCCTCAGGCTATGTACCCCTGTCCGAGGACCCGGTGAAATCCATCACCACCATGCTGATGCCTGCCTTTGTGTTGGGAACTGCGCTGGCCGCGACGCTGATGCGACATACCCGATCGGCGATGCTGGGCGTGCTGAAATCCGACTATGTCCGCACCGCGCGCGCCAAGGGCCTGTATGAACGCCGCGTGGTGTTGAAACACGCCTTCCGCAACGCGCTGACCCCGATTGTGACCCTGACCGCCCTGCTATTCGGAGAGCTGATAGCAGGCGCCGTTCTGACAGAGCAGATTTTCACCATCCCTGGTTTCGGCAAGATGGTCGTCGATGCTGTGTTCAACCGCGATTACGCTGTGGTGCAGGGCATCGTGCTGGTCACAGCCGTGGGGTTCATCGTGATGAATCTGCTGGCTGACGTGGCCTATGTGCTGCTGAACCCCCGTCTGAGGAATGCCTGACATGGCCTTAGCTGATCCCATCCTCTCGCGCCGCCCGGAAAATCGGGTCTGGAAGAAATTCCGCACGCATAAAAGCGCCATGCTGGGCGGTTTTCTGGTCACGTTTTTCGTGCTGATTGCCCTTCTGGCCCCAATTTTGCCGGTTCCTGACCCAGCAGCCACCGACTGGGGTGCGGTGCGCAAACCCCCCACCGCAGCGCATCCATTCGGCACCGACGAAATCGGCAGGGATGTCCTGTCACGCATGATCTGGGGCGCGCAGGCGTCGCTGCTGGCAGGTGTTGTTTCGGTCGGGATTGCGGTGCTGCTGGGCGTTCCGCTGGGCATTATCGCGGGCTATTTCGGCGGCTGGATCGACGCCATCATCTCGCGCTGCACTGAGGCTCTTTTGGCGGCTCCGTTCCTGATCCTCGCGATTGCGCTGGCGGCGTTTCTGGGGCCGTCCCTGACCAATGCGATGATCGCAATCGGACTGTCTGCGACCCCTGTCTTCATACGCCTGACAAGGGGGCAAGTGCTATCAGTCCGGGCCGAGGACTACGTCACATCAGCCCGCGCCATCGGCTTGCCGACCTCGAAAATCCTCAGCCGCTACATTTTCCCCAACGTGCTTCCGCCGGTTCTGGTGCAGGCCACACTGACCATCGCCACCGCCATCATTGCCGAGGCGTCATTGTCCTTCCTTGGCCTTGGGCAGCAGCCACCTGCGCCTAGCTGGGGCTCGATGCTGAACACGGCGAAAAACTTCCTCAATCAGGCCCCGTGGATGGCCATGTGGCCAGGCGTCGCAATCTTCCTTGTGGTGCTGGGGTTCAACCTTCTGGGTGACGGGCTGCGCGATGCGCTGGACCCGCGCGAACATTGATTTCGGAGACTAGGAATGACTGAATTCACCACCCGCCCCGAGATCCGAGGCACCTTTGGCGTCGTCACTTCGACCCATTGGATCGCCTCGGCTGTGGGCTTTGGCATTCTGGAAAAGGGCGGCAACGCGTTTGACGCCGCCGTTGCCACTGCGCTGACCCTGCAAGTGGTCGAGCCGCATCTGAACGGTCCCGCAGGCGACATGCCTGCAATTTTCCACTCGGCCAAAACCGGCAAGACCGAAGTGCTGTGCGCCCAAGGCCCCGCGCCCGCCGCCGCCACGATTGAACATTACACGGGGTTGGGGCTGAACCTGATCCCCGGCTCGGGCCTGTTGGCCACGGTCATCCCCGGAGCCTTCGACGGCTGGATGCTGATGCTGCGCGACCATGGCGTACTGCCCCTGCGGGACGTGGTGCAACCCGCCATCGACTATGCGCGCGACGGCCACCCTGTCTTGCCGCGCGTGGCCCATACTATTGACGGGCTGACCGATTTTTTCAAAGACGAATGGCCCAGTTCGGCAGAGACATGGATGCCCGATGGCAAAGCACCCGAACCGCACAGTAACTTCGCCAACCCGGCTTTGGCCGCAACCTATGAACGTCTTGTAGCCGATGCCGAAGCCGCGCATGACGACCGCACGGATCAGATCGACGCTGCCCGTCGGGCGTGGCGCGAAGGGTTCGTTGCCGACCGCATCTTCGACTATCTAGCCGAGGCTTCGGTGATGGATGTCTCGGGCCAGCGCAATTCCGGCGTTATGACGCGCGCGGATATGGCCGACTGGCGGGCCTCGTATGAAGACACGCTGACCTATGACTATCACGGCTGGACCGTGCACAAGACCCAAGCCTGGAGCCAGGGTCCGGTTCTGTTGCAAGCGCTGGCAATCCTCAAGGGGAACGACCTTGGGTCGATGGACCCCAACGGGGCAGAGTTCGTACATACAGTAATCGAGGCGATGAAGCTCGCCTATGCAGATCGCGAGGCCTATTACGGTGATCCCGACCATAGCGACATCCCGATGGATTACCTGCTCAGCGACGCCTACGCCGCCGAGCGCCACGCGTTGATCACCCCAGATGCCTCGCAGGATCAACGCCCCGGCCGGGTGCCCGGCTTTGAACATCTGGCCGATGCCTACATCGCTCGCGCCGAACGAGATTTCTCGGCCAGAACCGGCGCCAGTGCGGGTGAACCGACCATGTCGCACCTGACCGAGAAGCGCGGCGACACGGTGCATCTGGACGTAATCGACCGCTGGGGCAACATGGTGGCGGCCACACCCTCGGGGGGATGGCTGCAAAGCTCTCCGGTCATTCCCGGGCTTGGGTTTCCGCTGAACAGTCGGGCGCAGATGTTCTGGCTGGAACCGGGGCTGCCGACCTCACTGGCACCAGGGCGCAGGCCGCGCACGACGCTGACGCCAAGCTTGGCGGAAAAAGACGGCGTGCAACTGGTCTTTGGCACGCCCGGCGGCGACCAGCAGGATCAATGGCAGCTGATCTGGTTCCTGCGCTTCGTACATTTCGGGCTGGGATTGCAGGAATGTATGGACGCGCCGCTGTTTCACTCGATGCATTTTCAAGGCTCGTTCTATCCCCGCGCCACCGCCCCCGGCGAGATGATGATCGAGGCCACATTCGGCGAAACCGTGATCGAGGACCTGCGCGCACGCGGCCACAAAGTCTCGGTGGCCGAGCCTTGGACGGTGGGTCGCCTTACGGCAGCCCTGCGCGAAAAAGACGGAACTCTGCGCGCGGCGGCGACGCCACGATTGATGCAAGCTTATGCGGTGGGACGGTGACATGACCTATTCTCTGATTGCAAAAGACCCGGAAACCGGCGCCATCGGCCTTATCGTGGCCAGCCGCTTTTTCGCCTGTGGCGCGCGTGTTCCCAATGTTGGCCCGCGTAGCGCCATCGCTTCGCAAGCTTTCTCGAACCCGGTTTGGGGCACCGAAGGCTTAAGGCGACTTGAGGCTGGAGAGGCCGCGCAATCGGTATTGGATGATCTGGTCGCCCGCGACACCGGCCGGGACGCGCGGCAGGCCCATCTTATGGATGCACATGGCAATTTCGCCGCCTATACCGGATCGGCCTGCGTTGACTGGGCCGGGCATCGGATCGGGCAGATGCACTCGGTCGCGGGTAATATGCTGGCGGGACCCGAAGTGGTGGATGCGACCTTTGAAACGTATGCGGCCGAGGGCGCGCTGCCCTTCCCCGAACGGTTGATGGCGGCGATGGAGGCGGGCGAGCGTGCTGGCGGCGATAAGCGCGGCAAGCAGGCTGCCGGCTTGGTCATCAATCGCGGTCAGACCCATTCTTGGCTAGATCTGCGCAGCGACGACCATTCTGATCCGCTGGCCGAACTGCGACGGCTTTATGATGTCGCCAGTGAGCGGTACCTGCATTTCGCCGAGGCGATGCCGAGCGAACAGAATTTCTCGGGCAATCCCGACCGCACCGCCCTTGACGCAGCGATTGCCGAGGCCGAGGCCCAGCGGCAGGCCGAAGGGCGCGTCAGCCGTTCACTGGCCACTGATCCGGCGTGATGCATGGGCGGGATTGACGTTTCCACCCTGGCGACCTTGATCGCGATTGCCGCAGCCGCTGGCGTGTTCGGCGGTATTCTGGCCGGGTTGCTGGGGGTTGGCGGAGGGATCGTAATCGTCCCTGCCCTGTATTTCGCATTGTCGCTGACAGGTAGTGATCCGGCGCTGACCATGCAGGTGGCGGTTGGAACATCGCTGGCTACCATCGTGTTCACTGCCTTGTCCTCAAGCTGGGGGCACTATAAGCGCGGCGCGCTGGATATGGCGTTGCTGAAACGTTGGGCCCCGGCCATTCTGGTCGGCGTGGTGATCGGCGGGATATTGGGCGGTGTGGTCAGCGGCTATATTCTGGTTGCTGTTTTTGCCACGGTGGCAGCTGTGGTCGCGCTGGACATGATCTTTCGCAAGCCCGGCAATGACGGCCCGCCCCGCAGCTTTTCACCCCGCGTTTGGGCTGCAACCGGCGTATTTGCCGGGGCGATTTCGGCAATGATGGGCATCGGTGGCGGCACGGTCTGCGTGCCCGTACTGAACTTTTTGGGCTATGACATCCGCCGCGCTGTCGGCACATCAGCTGCCATCGGCTTCGTCATCGGCCTGCCCGGCGCGTTGATCTATGCGGCGACAGGGCTGGGGCAGACGGGGCTACCGCCCTTCTCGCTTGGCTATGTCAACTTGATCGCGGCAGCGCTGATCATCCCGCTGACGACCAGCTTTGCCCATGTCGGCGTACGCATCGCTCACACGATCTCGCAACGTGCATTGCGTCTTGCCTTTGGCGCCTTCCTGATGCTTACGTCCTTGCGCATGTTCTATGACCTGATCGGAGCGTTCTGACCTTTGGGAAATTGTCCAACAGATATCGAACTGACTACAGCCTTGCGGGCGGGAATCGAAACAGGTGATTTCCTGAAGAACGGCAAGCTGCTGCCAGAGCGGGCGCTGGCCGAGGCATTGAACGTGACCCGCGCCCGGATGCGTCGAATACTGGATCAGCTTGAAGAAGACGGCACTGTATTTCGCCGCCACGGTCAGGGAACCTTTGTGTCACCACCGCCCGCAGTGGGTGCCAGCCCGTTCCGGGCTGTGGCAGCCAAAGTGATGCCGCGCGACGTGATGGAAGTGCGACTAGAGATCGAACCCGCACTCGCGGCTCTGGCGGCGCAACGGGCCTCTACCAAAGAACTGCGCACGCTCGAGCAACTGATGCAGGCCACGCTGGATGCGGCTGATACTCAGGCCTATGGGGTCGCCGACGATGTATTTCACTACAAGATCGCGGAACTTGCGCATAATCCGCTGTTTCTGACGGTCTACGATTCAATCCGCGCGGTTCGAAAACAATCGGAGTGGACCCGGCAGCGCGCGACGCAATATTCCGCCTCGACACTGGTGCGTCTGGGCGAACAGCATGAACAATTGTTCAGCACGATTGCCGCGCGTGACAGTCAGGGCGCAGCGGAAGTTATGCAGTCACATCTGCTGTCCGTTTCCAACGCCATGTTGCGCGAAAGGACTTATGGGCTAACCCAGCACTTAACCGATCTTCACTCGGATTGAAAAGAGAGCATCAGCGCCTCGCAATTCCAATACTCCCTGCTTTGAAGCCGCAAACAATACTGGCAAGGCGTTCAATGCAAAACGACCCTCTGCCGCAGGTTCAAATATCCAAACTACCGTAATATCGCTGCTTTCGACTGTCTTCCGGCTTTGACCTGTAGTGCTTGAAGAAAGCCCGAGACATTGCCACCCGCGACGAAAACCCCGTGGCAATGGCAACTTCCGAAAACGGTAAGTCGGTATGTCTCAAAAGACAGTGCACCCGCTCCAATCTAAGTTCTTTATAGGTGTCCAAAAGCTTAGTGCCCGTTTTGCACAGATACCGTCGCTGCAACTGACGTGTCGATGTTCCAACGACTTTTGACAATTCGGAAATACTAAGCGGTTCTTCGATCGTCTCCAGCATAGTTTTCAGCGTATGAATAACCAATTCGTCCCCGCCAGAGCGACGCACCAGCCGATTTACAACCTGACTTTCGCTCCCCCGCGTCGGTTCTTCCAACCCGATATATTTGCGCAATACATCCGCTATATGTTCGCCATGATCAATCGACACGAAGCGGGCCAGTAACCTGAGAGAACTGATCCGGCTATTGGCACTATGCAGGCGCCCCGTCGCAGAAAGATGGGTTGATGTTCCGCAGCTTTCCAACCCTTGCTCTGCCGCGCCGGCTTGGAAACCCGGATGGACCGCACCCAGCTTGCGACCAGAACCCCCCGCCAGCATCAACAGCATCACAGCCCCTCCGACAAGCATTGTCCGAGGCGCAAGGTTCAAGACCTGAGCGACCCAAAGCCGTTCTGATCCAATAGGATGCCAAGTCTGCTCGTGATCGCCCCAGAAGATGACAGAGCGACCAGTCCAATAAAGGGGCTCGCCAACTTTGTCTTCAGCAAGAATGCGTAGGTTGACGACATAGGAGTGCGCCTCGATCAACCTGTTCAAAGCCCTGTAGAACGACATAATCGGTTCTGCGGTCGCTTTATCCTCAGGGCGTTGCAGAACAACTTCGATGTTTCGAACGCGTTTTGCCATTGGCTGCACTGCGTCCCTATTCGCCTGATCTTTTTGAACAACGTAGTGTTTCATCAGATTTACCAAGTCTGGTTGTGTAAGGTCAGAAAAGGTGCTCCTTGGATGGTGTTTCCCCCGCTGGGCGGGGGTTTTCTTTTTATTCCGCCGCTTCCGCGTACGCGTCCAT